>NC_012781.1:310000-681666 GCF_000020605.1 Agathobacter rectalis ATCC 33656 | reverse complement strand
TCTGCCCCAGACAGTTACCTCTTTGTCAAATGCATCGAAGATTCCGCCCGGTGTCATATATCTAGGCTCATTTAACTCTGAAAGAGCTGTGATAAGACAAGGCATCTTAGCCTTAACTACGTGATATCTGTCCTCGTACTGACGCTTAACGACTACAGAATCTCCATCAACCTTGATATCCTCTGCGTATGAGATTACAGGAAGTCCAAGATGAACTGCAATCTGTGGTCCAACCTGTGCTGTATCTCCATCGATAGCCTGACGGCCTGTGATGATTAAATCATAATCGAGATTTCTTAATGCACCTGCAATTGTAGTAGATGTAGCCCATGTATCAGCTCCACCAAGTACTCTGTCTGTTACTAAAACTGCATCATCAGCGCCCATAGCCATTGCCTCACGAAGGATTGCGTCAGCCTTTGGAAGTCCCATTGTAAGGACTGTAACCTTTGCGCCTGTCTCGTCTTTGATTCTAAGTGCTGCCTCAAGACCAGCCTTGTCATCTGGATTCATGATTGCAAGCATTGAAGCTCTATCAAGTGTTCCGTCAGGATTGAATTTTACTCCACCCTTTGTATCAGGAACCTGTTTAATACATACTACGATATTCATGTATTTGTTCTCCTTTATTTATTCTAAGTAGCTCTACAGTTATGATAGCTCTCTTAACTATCTGAGTAATGAGCCTGAAATAACCATACGCTGAACCTCTGAAGTTCCCTCGTAGATCTCTGTAATCTTAGCATCACGCATCATACGCTCTACATCATACTCACGGATATATCCGTATCCACCGAATAACTGAACGCACTCTGTTGTAACAGCCATAGCTGTCTCTGCTGCGAATAATTTAGCCTTTGCTGCATCTACTGAGTAAGAAACCTTAGGGTTCTTAGCAAACTCTGCCTTCTTCATAGCTGCTGCGTATACAAGATACTTAGCTGCATCGATACGTGTAGCCATATCTGCAAGCTTGAACTGTGTATTCTGCTGCTGTGCGATTGAACGGCCGAACTGCTTTCTTTCCTTTGTGTACTCGATAGTTCTCTCTAATGCGCCCTCTGCAATACCAAGTGCCTGAGCAGCGATTCCGATACGTCCACCATCAAGTGTATGCATAGCGATTGGGAAACCTCTTCCCTCTTTTCCAAGTAATGCATTCTTTGGAATACGTGCATCCTCGAAGATAAGCTCGTATGTAGATGATCCGCGGATACCCATCTTCTTCTCTTTTGTTCCGAATGAGAATCCAGGTGTTCCCTTGTCTACGATGAATGCAGAGAAGTTCTTCTTCTTGCGTCCACGCTTGTCCTCTGTGATGCTTGTAATAGCGATGATGATGTAAACATCAGCAACCTTACCGTTTGTGATGAAGCACTTAGATCCGTTAAGAACCCACTCGTCTCCGTCTAAAACGGCCTTTGTCTGACATCCCTGTGCATCTGTACCAGCGCCCGGCTCAGTAAGACCGAAAGCACCGATCTTCTTGCCTGAAGCAAGGTCAGGAACATATTTTTTCTTCTGCTCCTCTGTACCGAATGTCATAATAGGATCGATACAAAGTGATGTATGAGCAGATACAATAACGCCTGTTGTACCACAAACCTTTGATAATTCTTCTACACACATAACGTATGTAAGTGGATCACAGCCCTGTCCGCCGTACTCCTTTGGTACAGGAATGCCCATGAATCCATATTTTCCCATCTTAGCAACTGTCTCTGCTGGGAATACCTCTGTCTCGTCAGTCTCCTGTGCAAGAGGTTTAACTTCTGTCTCTGCGAACTGTTTGAAAAGGTCGCGAGCCATCTCATGTTTCTGATCTAAAGTGAAATCCATGATTTATTCTCCTTGATTTTTGTTTTGTTATTGAATTCTTATATAACTTTATAGTTTATATATAAGCTACATAAGACCTATATTTTATAACGTATATATGTTATATAAAGCCTACGGATTGCTACGCTTTCGCTCCCGCAATCCTATGTACATTCGCAATCCGCACTACCGTGCTTCTTGCTCATGTCCATTAGCGTCTCTAAAGCGTACAAATTTTTGCAAGCAAGCTTGCATCATTTATACGCTTTGAGACCAGGCTTTATTGCTCCTACTGTGCGTCTACAGGTGTCTTTGTGCGGTCTGCGTTGTAAACGTAGAATCCCTTGCCGCTCTTGCATCCAAGGTTTCCGCCTCTTACCATCTTGCGAATGAGTGGGCATGCACGATACTTGCTGTCACCTGTCTCATTGTAAAGAACGTCCATGATTGCAAGGCAGATATCAAGTCCGATGAAATCTCCAAGCTCTAATGGTCCCATTGGATGGTTAGCACCAAGCTTCATAGCTGCATCGATTCCGGCGATATCTGAAACGCCCTCCATCTTGATGAAAGCAGCCTCGTTGATCATTGGGATAAGGATACGGTTTACTACGAAACCGGCAGCCTCGTTAACCTGTACAGGTGTCTTGCCGATCTCCTCTGCAATCTTCTTAATTGCATCAACTGTCTCAACAGGTGTGTTAACACCTGCGATAACCTCTACTAACTTCATACGGTCAGCAGGGTTGAAGAAGTGCATACCGATTAATGGACGTGTAAGTCCGTTTCCAATCTCTGTGATTGAAAGTGATGATGTATTTGAAGCGAAAATACACTCTGGCTTAGCAATCTTGTCTAACTCAGCGAATGTAGTTTTCTTAACCTGCATATCCTCGAAAGCAGCCTCAACGATGAGGTCACAATCCTTGCAGAGATCTTCTTTTAAACCAGGAGTGATGCTTGCAAGAATGCCGTCAACCTTCTCCTGTGTCATTTTCTCTTTTGCTACAAGTCTTGCATATCCTTTTGCAATCTTGTCTTTTCCGCCTTCAGCCCACTCCTGCTTGATATCGCAGAGTGCTACCTCGTATCCATCTACCTGTGCGAATGCTTTTGCGATTCCCTGGCCCATTGTACCAGCACCGATAATTCCAACCTTCATTTTAATTCCTCCTAAAATATATTATGGTGCAAAAGCTTTAAGTGCTAAGCCTCTGCAGCATAACTTAATCATATATATAAACTGATGTGAATAAACTAATTCACACTACAAGGGGATGCACCTGCATCCCCTCATATATCTATTGGCAAAGAAAATTAGTACTTCTCAACGATAGTAGAACATCCCATTCCACCACCGATACAAAGTGTTGCAAGACCTCTGTTAGATCCTCTCTTCTGCATCTCATGTAATAATGTAACAAGGATACGACAGCCTGAAGCTCCTACAGGATGTCCGAGTGCGATAGCACCACCGTTTACATTTACCTTGCTCATATCGAAACCAAGATCTCTTGCTACAGCGATTGACTGTGCAGCAAATGCCTCGTTTGCCTCGATAAGATCGAAATCATCAATTGTAAGACCTGTCTTTGCAAGAACCTTCTTTGTAGAAGCTACCGGTCCAACACCCATGATCTCAGGCTCAACTCCGCCAAGTGCTCCTGCTACCCATGTAGCTAATGGCTTAACACCGAGCTCCTTAGCTTTCTCTTCGCTCATTACAACTACTGCTGCAGCACCATCATTGATTCCTGATGCGTTACCGGCTGTAACAAGTCCGCCCTCTTTACCTGAGCAGCAACGAAGCTTAGAAAGAGTCTCTACTGTTGTTCCGGCACGAGGTCCCTCGTCCTTTTTGAACTCAACGATTTCTTTCTTAACCTTAACAGGTACAGGAACGATCTCATCATCGAACTTGCCTGCTGCGATAGCTGCCTCACACTTCTGCTGTGAGTTTGCTGAGAACTCATCAAGCTCTTCACGAGTGATGCCGTATTTATCACATACATTCTCAGCTGTGATCATCATATGATAGTGGTTGAATGCATCTGTAAGAGCATCGTTAACCATTGTATCGATGATTGTTGCATTGTTCATTCTGTATCCGAAACGTGCCTTTGTCATAGCGTAAGGAGCCATTGACATGTTCTCCATACCACCGGCAACAACGATATCAGCCTCACCGGCCTTGATCATTGTAGCAGCGTCGTTTACACACTTAAGACCTGATCCACAAACGACATTGATTGTGATAGCCGGAACCTCGATTGGAAGTCCTGCCTTGATAGAAGCCTGACGAGCTACGTTCTGTCCCTGAGCTGCCTGGATAACACAACCCATCTTAACCTCGTCAACCATCTCAGGAGCAACACCTGCACGGTTTAAAGCCTCCTTAATTACGATTGCACCTAAATCTGCGGCTGGAGTATTGCTTAATGCTCCGCCCATTTTGCCGATTGCTGTACGGCAAGCACTTGCGATTACAACTTTCTTTGCCATTATATTATCTCCTTTAAATTGTATTGCACATCCGTGCTGTTAATTTTTTAACAAAGTTATTATACTACAAATTTATGTAAAAATCAATTGCTTTTGTTAATAATTTGTCAAATTTCTATTAAACTTTGCATATTTTTCACACGTATTACTTATACTATTCCGTCAGATTAACAAAAACCGGTGCTATTATAACCTGCGGCATGCATACAGGCATAACACATCATATTTTTCATTTTATAAAAAATCCCCGGGCAGCATATCCGATATACTGTCCGGGGATAAAATATATTCTATATACTTTTAAAGATTCTTAACTGTTGCAATATCAACCGGTGTCTTCTTGTCAGAAGCAGTCTCTAATGCATGCGCAAGTGCATTGGCTGTATCCATGGCCGTGATACAGTAAACACCTGTCTCGATTGCATTTCTTCTGATAAGGAAACCGTCTCTTGTCTTGTCTCCGTTACCCTGTGTAGGTGTATCGATTACAAGGTCTATCTTGTGTCCGAGGATAAGATCCATGACGTTTGGAGACTCCTGTGATATCTTGTTTACGCGAAGAGCATTTACTCCGTGCTCCTGTAAGTACTTTGCAGTACTTCTTGTGGCATAAATCTTGTATCCAAGCTTCTCAAAACGCTTTGCAACGCCTACCGCCTCAGGCTTATCGGCATCCTTTACAGTCATAATCATCTGCTTGTACTTAGGAAGCTCGACTCCCGCACCCTCAAATGCCTTGTAAAGCGCACCATTGAAGGTCTTGTCAATTCCAAGACACTCTCCTGTTGACTTCATCTCAGGTCCGAGTGAAATCTCAGCGCCACGCAGCTTCTCGAATGAGAATACCGGCATCTTGATTGCAATGTAATCGGCTGTCGGAGCAAGTCCAGGTGTGTAGCCCATGCCCTTTATTGTCTCACCCATGATGATTCTTGCTGCGAGGTCTACGATTGGAATACCTGTAACCTTGCTGATGTATGGTACTGTTCTTGAAGAACGTGGGTTTACCTCGATAACATAGATGTTGTCGTCCATATCGATAAACTGGATATTAATCATACCAACAACATGGAGTGCCTGTGCAAGTCTCTTTGTATACTCAACCAGAGTCTCTTTTGCTTTTTCTGAGATAGTATGTGCAGGGTAAACTGAGATAGAGTCTCCTGAGTGTACTCCTGTACGCTCGATGTGCTCCATGATACCCGGAATCAGGATATCTGTACCATCACAGATTGCATCAACCTCAATTTCCTTACCCATAAGGTACTTATCTACAAGGATTGGATGATCCTGTGTGATTGTGTTGATGATGCCGATAAACTCTTCGATTTCATCATCATTCCATGCAATCTTCATACCCTGTCCGCCAAGCACGTATGAAGGACGGACAAGTACAGGGTAACCGATCTCGTTTGCTACCTTCTTTGCCTCCTCAGCTGTAAATACTGTACCACCTGCTGCTCTTGGGATACCTGTCTTCTGAAGAATCTCATCGAAGAGCTCTCTGTCCTCTGCTGCGTCTACATCCTCAGCCTTTGTTCCAAGTATCTTGACACCCATCTTCATAAGTGCCTCTGTAAGCTTGATGGCGGTCTGTCCACCGAACTGTACAACAGCTCCGTCAGGCTTTTCAATATTAACGATGCTCTCAACATCCTCAGCTGTGAGTGGCTCAAAATAGAGCTTGTCAGCAATATCAAAGTCAGTTGAAACGGTCTCAGGGTTGTTGTTTACGATGATTGTCTCCCAGCCTTCCTTGGCAAACGACCATGTACAGTGGACTGAACAGTAATCAAACTCAACACCCTGTCCGATACGGATAGGTCCTGAACCAAGTACAAGCACCTTTTTCTGTGGATTTGTCTCTGCCGCCTCATTCTCGCTGCCGAATACTGAGTAGTAGTATGGTGTCTCTGCTTCAAACTCTGCGGCACAGGTATCAACCATCTTGTAGGCTGCCACAATGCCATTGTCGTAACGCATCTTCTTGATATCAGCCTCATCAATATCTGTAAGCTGTGAGATAACATTGTCAGGGAACTCGATACGCTTTGCCTCTTTTAACAGGTCAACTGTAAGCTCCTCTGTCTTTAAACGGTTCTCCATCTCAACAAGTATTGCGATTTTATCGATAAACCAAAGATCTATCTTAGTAATCTCGTGAATATGCTCGTATTTAACTCCACGGCGGAGCGCCTCTGCGATAACCCAGATACGTCTGTCGTCAACAACTGCAAGCTGTTTCTCAAGCTCATCATCTGTAAGACCAGTAAAGTCATAAGACATAAGTGAATCAACATGCTGCTCGAGAGATCTGATAGCCTTCATAAGGGCACCCTCGAAGTTGTTGCAGATACTCATTACCTCTCCGGTAGCCTTCATCTGAGTGGTAAGTGTACGCTTTGCTGTGAGGAACTTGTCGAACGGAAGTCTTGGAATCTTGACTACACAGTAATCAAGCATTGGCTCAAAGCTTGCGTATGTCTTCTGTGTGATAGCGTTCTTGATCTCATCGAGGTGATAGCCGAGTGCAATCTTGGCTGTAACCTTGGCGATAGGATATCCTGTAGCCTTTGATGCGAGTGCTGATGAACGTGAAACTCGTGGGTTTACTTCGATAACACAGTACTCGAATGAGTCAGGATTGAGGGCATACTGTACGTTACAGCCTCCTGTAATCTGAAGCTCGTTGATGATATTGAGTGCTGATGTACGAAGCATCTGATACTCTTTATCTCCAAGTGTCTGCGAAGGTGCTACTACGATTGAATCTCCTGTATGCACACCGACCGGGTCGATATTTTCCATGTTACATACTGTGATGCAGTTGCCGTTGGCATCACGCATTACCTCGTACTCGATTTCCTTCCAGCCTGCGATACATCTCTCTACAAGAACCTCTCCGACACGTGACAGGCGAAGTCCATTTGAAAGTATGTCGATAAGCTCCTGCTCATCGTGAGCAATTCCACCGCCGGAACCGCCGAGTGTAAATGCAGGACGAAGAACTACAGGGTAACCAATCTTGTTGGTAAATGCGATACCATCCTCGATATTCTTTACAACCTGTGAAGCCGCGATTGGTTCACCGATTTTCTCCATGGTATCCTTGAAGGCCTGACGATCCTCAGCCTTAAAGATGGTCTCTGCTGTTGTTCCGATAAGCTTTACTCCCTGCTCATCAAGGAAGCCGCACTCAGCGAGCTCCATGCCGAGATTGAGTCCTGCCTGTCCACCGAGTGTAGGAAGGATGCTGTCAGGCTTTTCTTTTATGATAATCTCTTTTAATGACTCAAGAGTAAGTGGCTCTATATATACCTGATCCGCAATCTGCTTATCAGTCATGATAGTTGCCGGGTTTGAGTTTACCAGACATACCTCAATGCCCTCCTCTTTTAAGGAACGGCAGGCCTGTGTTCCTGCATAGTCAAACTCTGCGGCCTGTCCGATTACGATTGGACCGGAACCGATAACTAATACTTTTTTAATATCATTATTTCTTGGCATTACTGGTTACCTCCCATCATGTTAATAAAGCGGTCAAAAAGATATGCTGAATCCTGTGGTCCAGGGCATGCCTCCGGATGGAACTGAACTGTGAAGATATTCTTGTTCACATACTTAAGTCCCTCATTAGTGCCGTCGTTGACATTTATAAATGCAGGCTCAGCCACATTAGGGTCAAGCTTATCTGTGTCAACCACATATCCATGGTTCTGGGAAGAAATATAAACACGGCCTGTCGCAAGATCCTTAACCGGATGGTTTCCACCTCTGTGTCCGTACTTCATCTTGTGTGTATCTGCGCCTGTTGCAAGTGCCATGAGCTGATGTCCGAGGCAGATTGCAAAAATCGGCACATTGCTGTCATAAAGCTTCTTTATTTCCTTTATAATATCTACACACTCCTTTGGATCTCCAGGTCCGTTTGAGAGCATGATTCCGTCAGGATTGTCACCAAGTATCTCTTCAGCGGTTGTGTGTGCAGGGTAAATTGTAACTTCACAGCCTCTTTCATTGAGTGATTTGGCGATGTTGTTTTTGGCACCGAAATCCATGAGGGCAACCCTCTTTCCTTGGCCCTTTAAAACCTTTTTCTCAGTGCATGTGACCTTGTCAACCACATTGCCTGTAGTATATGCCTTGAGCTTTGGAATAATCTCATCGAGATTGTAATTCTCATTTGTGGTAATCATTCCGTTCATAGTACCCTTTTCCCTGAGAATCTTTGTAAGCGCACGTGTATCAATGCCGGCCACTCCCGGAATATCGTTTTTCTCAAGGAAATCCTGTATAGTACCCTCGCAGCGGAAATTACTTGGCATACGTGACAGCTCTCTTACTATATATCCATCCGGCCATGGTCTTTCCGACTCCATATCCGGTGTGATTCCATAATTTCCGATAAGTGGATAAGTCATTACAACAGCCTGTCCTGCATAGGAAGGATCTGTAAGTACCTCCAGATATCCTGTCATTGATGTGTTAAATACTATCTCACTAATGACTTCCCTTGTTGAACCAATGCTGGTTCCGGTAAATACATTACCATCTTCAAGAATTAAAAATGCTTTCATCTTTACCCTGCCCTTTCGTGTTATACTTTGTAACCATAAGCTTCTTAGCTGCAACTAACCTTACGTCTGCGCAAAAAAAAAGAGGGCGTCTCTTTTTTCTTATAAAGTGTAGTTGCATAGTATATCTGCTTAAATTGTAAAAAGTGTATCATAATACAGCCGATTTTTCAACTGTTTTTTGTTACATAAATATGCATATTTATGTATACAATATTAGTTACTGTTCACACCAAAGTATGACCGGCAACTATTGCAGCCCATTAAAACTGCATCTGAGCGTTACGGAGTAAGCCCAGCGCATACCGCATATATCACGCCTGAGACAAATACAAGACATGTGAAGCCAACTGAAATTGCAATAAAAGTCTTATCAGCTATATGTCGCGGTGTATACTCCACCTGATATATGCTTTTTGCTGTCATAGGAACGTACATATCGCCTTGTCCATTGCAAAAGCCTCCCTGATATGCACTCTTAAAGCCCACATGCATGAAGTATTCTGCCGTGTATGCCGGCATTGCATTTACAGACACCTGCATGAGCTTAAGCTGCATGCGTGCATATATCCTGACTCGCTCCAGAAGCTTTTTGCCAATTCCACGTCTTAAATACTGCGGATGTACATACAGCATGGTGATATGCCCCTCGTTTGTCATGCCGCACACTCCGCACAGCACATTGCTATCAAACGCACCAAATACTACAAGAGCACCGGTCCTTTCCTCGTCCGTCAGCCTGTCTGCATCCATATATTCATCAAAATATCGATGACAGTCCAGTGTCCGAAAGCAGCCTCTGATTGCGATATTGTATATATTTACCGCAAAGGCACATGCCCCTTTTATCTCTTCATTTGTAAGTTTTCTTATTTTCATCAGATAGTCTCCTCCACTATTCTGTCTCTAAGCCCGCTATAGCGTCTCTGCTGTGAGTTGTTTTGTATCATCTCATAAAATGTCTGTTCATCACCCACTATGGTAACACATTTCTTTGCTCTTGTAACCGCCGTATAGAGCAAATTTCTGTTCATAAGCATTCTCGGACCGCTCAAAAGAGGTATAACGACCGCCGGATACTCACTTCCCTGCGACTTGTGTATAGTGACCGCGTATGCAAGTTCAAGCTCCTCCAAAAGCTTAAACGGATACTCCACCTTTCTGCCCTCGTCAAAGGATATGGTCATGGTCTCGGCAAAATCATTGATTTCCTCAATGATACCTGTATCTCCATTGAAGATTCCCATGCCCTTATCCACACAAAGTCCGAATTTTGTCCTGATTTCCCACTCTATCTGATAGTTGTTCTTTATCTGCATCACCTTGTCGCCCTCGCGGAAAATCGTGCCCCTGTATTCTTTTTCGCGCTTGCTCTTGTCTGCCGGATTCATATACGCCTGCAATATACCGTTTAGACGTTCCACTCCGAGAAGCCCCTTTCTCATAGGCGTAAGCACCTGTATATCATACTCTGTAGCATTTATAAACTTAGGAAGCTTCTGCTTTATTAGCTGTAATGTAACATTTATTATCTTGTCGGCATCATATCTCTTTAGAAAAAAGAAATCCATGCTCTTATTATCTAACGATACCTCTTCTCCATTATTTATCTTGTGGGCGTTTACTATAATATCGCTCGTGCTCGCCTGACGAAAAATCTTTGTAAGCTTTACCGTGTGGAATGCACCTGAATCAATAATATCCTTTAGCACGCTGCCCGGTCCCACGCTCGGAAGCTGGTTCACATCTCCTACAAGTATGAGTCTCGTACCTGCCACAACCGCCTTTAGCAATGAGTACATGAGTGATATATCAACCATCGACATCTCATCTATGATGATTACATCCGTCTCGAGCGGATTCCTTTCATTTCTCTCAAAGCCAGCTGCGCTTCCTGTGTCCATGCCGCCGTTTAACTCAAGCATACGGTGGATTGTGCGTGCCTCGTAGCCTGTTGTCTCACTCATGCGTTTTGCCGCACGGCCTGTCGGTGCAGCCAGAAAAATATCCATGCCCTCCAGCTCAAAATACTTGATAATAGTATTGATGGTGGTGGTTTTTCCTGTTCCGGGTCCTCCGGTAATGACTAAAAGGCCATTTCTGACTGCTTCCTTCACCGCCTCTACCTGGTGCTCATCGAGCTCCATCTCTGTCTTTTTCTCTATATTTCTGATTGCAGCCTCTATCTCGATATCCGGCACATCATACGTCACATCAAGCTGCTTTAGCATGGCTGCCGTGTTTGCCTCCATATAATAAAAGGTGTTAGCATAAATCTGGGTTATATCATCCTTTAGCTGCATGACAATCTTCCTGTCCATGGCCAGATTCATGTAATGTGCCTCAACCTGCGAGCTTTCCACTCCGAGCAGATATACAGCACGCCTCGTAAGTTCCTCCATCGGCAGATATGTGTGTCCGTCCATGGCAGCCTGCTGCAAAACATACTGTATACCGCTTTTTATTCTAAAATCAGAATCAGTCTTGATGCCAACCCGCGCCGCTATCTCATCTGCAGTTTTAAAACCAACTCCGTCGATATCATCCGCCATGCGGTACGGATTTTCCTTGAGCACGCTGTATATCTCTCCGCCATACTTATTATATATCTTCACAGCCAGATTCATATTGATGCCGTACTGCTGCAAAAAAATCATGGCTTCCCTTAAGTCTCTTTTTGCATTGACCTGGTCCGCAATCTCCATAGCCTTTCTCTGGCTGATGCCCTTTACCTCAGCAAGCCTCTCCGGCTCTTCCTCTATGATGCGGAAGGTATCCTTCTTGAATCGCCTGACAATACGTGCTGCGAGTGCAAGTCCTATACCATGTATGGCTCCTGAGCCCAGATACCTCTCAATAGCCATCTCATCCTCTGGCTCCTTCTCTTCAAAGCTTACTACCTTAAACTGTCTGCCATATGTGGCATGCTCTGTATACTCACCGTGAGCCTCTATATTTTCCCCCTCAGCAATGTCCGAAAAAGTGCCCACACATGTGAGCTCCTCCTCGTTCACTACAAGAACAAGTACTGTATACCCGTTTTCTGCATTTCTGTATATTATATGATCAACGTATCCTGTGACTGTTTCGGTTTCCAATTGAATTTCTCCGTATCTGTGTGTTTTTATTGTGACTCTGAATAGTTTTATTTTTTAAATATTATACCCTAGAGCATGCGTATCTGCAATTACTAAGTTTGCACTAAAAAAGCCGGTAACCACATGCAAGCATGCCGAACCGGCTTTTTATTATCAATTATTATTATATATTGTAATTGCGCTTCATCTGCTCATAAAGCTGCTGTGTGATGTTTTCTCCGGACTTCTCCACTATCGTATCACTCATCTGCTCTATGACAGTGTCCATGAACATATCCTTGTACTGCGACATAGAGGAATCCTCATCATCACTCTTTAGTGTCATGGAATCCTTCATTTCCTTTATGACCTGCTCCACAAAATAAGACTCAAAATCTTTAAGTGTGCTCTTGAGCTCGTCCTCTGTAGAGTCTGATGACAGATTTTTTACGTTATTCTTAAGCTTGTCTGCCACCGCAGATGTATTATTTGAGTTTGCAAGTGTTGATACTGCGCTTATATCCATATGCTACTATCTCCTCAAATTATTTGCTGTCTCAAGCATCGAATCAGCTGTTGTGATGGCCTTTGAATTGAGCTCGTAGGCACGCTGTGCCACAATGAGATTAACCATCTCGTCAGCTACCTGTACATTTGAGCCCTCAAGATATCCTGTCACAACCTTGCTGCTTTTCAGAGCAGGGTTTGCAATTTCAAGCATCGGATTGCCCGAATTGGCTGTTGCTGCAAGCAGGCTCCCTGACTGTTTTTCAAGACCTGACGGATTATTGAACTGATACACAGCAATTCGCTGATTCAGATTAATATAATTGCCCTGTGCAGTCATATAACCTACCGCACCATCCTCTCCAAAGCTCATCTTCTCAGCAGACACACCTGCCGGCACAGCTATAATATTACCGTTTGTATCCATGACAGGATTGCCCTGTGAATCAGTAAGTATAGTCTGTCCGTTTCCATACTGGCTCCATGTGAAGGCACCGTTTCTCGTGTAATAGGTCTGATTGTCAGTACCTCTCACTGCAAAAAAGCCATCGCCCTCCAAAGCAAAATCAGTAGGCCTCTCCGTAGAATTGAGCGGACCCTGAGTATAAGTGGATGTGGTTGCAGCCACACGGGTACCAAGCCCCACCTGCGCTCCTACCGGCTTTGCATCACCATTTCCGGATGTAGAACGGGTCTGTATCGTCTGATATAAAAGAGACTTAAACTCTGTCCTCTGACCCTTAAAGCCTGTCGTATTGACATTGGAAAGATTGTTTGCAATTGTATCTACATTTGTCTGCTCAGCACGCATACCTGTTGCGGCTGTGTAAAGTGCCCTCATCATATGGCATATCTCCTTATACTCTTCCTACATTGTTGACAGCCTTGTCTAATGTCTCATCAATAGATGTAATAACCTTCTGTCCGGCTTCATATGCACGCTGTATCGTAATCATATTGACCATCTCATTGACCACATTGACATTTGAAGTTTCTAAGGCTCCCTGTTCTATTTCGGCATCGGAAGCTATAATATTACCCCCGGCCGTCAGATTGTAGAGATTTTCACCATATTTTTCAATATAGTCATAATTATCCACATCGACAACGCCTATTGTGCCAACTAACTGATTGTTCTGTGTGATATATCCAAGTGAGTTTACCGAAAACTTCTCATTCGGGTCTACCTTTACCCAGTTTGCCTCACCGCCATCTCCACTCAATGCACCTGTCGCATTGAGCACATGGTCTCCGTCTGCTGTGACCAGATAACCGTCAGCATTGACCTTGAAAGCACCGTCTCTGGTATACTTTACACTTGTTTGGCCTGATTTGTCAGTAAAT
Organism: Agathobacter rectalis ATCC 33656; assembly: GCF_000020605.1. Lineage (NCBI taxonomy): Bacteria > Bacillati > Bacillota > Clostridia > Lachnospirales > Lachnospiraceae > Agathobacter > Agathobacter rectalis. The sequence continues at coordinate 667,844 of NC_012781.1, read as the reverse complement.
GCAACGGCAAAAAAGCCTTTTCCACCGATAGCCAAGTCTGTAGGATTGTCAGTCACCTTAAAGCTGCCCTCATCCCAGTCGGTATATGTCTCACCGAGATGCACTCCGTATGTCATGCTGCCCAGATTTTTGTGCAGTCCGTAGTTTGATGTATCCTTTATCTTTATAGCAAGTTCATTTTTAAATGAATGCGAGGTGGTTCCCTCTTTTTTAAATCCATAGGTATCGGAATTGGCCAGGTTGTTCGCAAGAACATCCATGCGCTTCATCTCATTAACCATACCGGTGTGAGCGGTGTATAAGCCTTTTACCATATTTTTGTCCTTTATAATCTGATTCTGTTGATAACGTTTATCTTTGATGCCTTGTCGGCAAAATCCTTCTCTGTCATGTCGCCTGTTGTGAATGCATACTCGCCGTCAACCACATCCTCAATGTAGTCTACATGTCCGAATACAGCCTCAACCTCGCTCTTTGGTGAGTCAGTTCTCACAAAGAAGCTGTTTACACTGTCATCATAGCTTACAAGTGTGAGCTTCTCAGGCTTCCAGTCGATATAAATATTTGTGTTCTGATGCTTTGTCATATCAACAACATCTGCCACTACAGCACTTGCTGTTGGAAGCTTTCCTGCTCCACTGCCGTAGAACATAGCATCTCCGAGCACATTTCCGCGTAAAAATACGCCGTTGAACACTCCATTTACTCCTGAGAGCGGATGTGTGTCATCTATCATATATGGTGCAACGAGACAGGTATAGCTGTCACCCACCTTGCGGCTTGAAGCAAGAAGCTTGATTGCACGGTGCATTGCCTTTGCATACTTAATATCCTCAGGTGTAATCTTTGTGATACCCTCACAGTGGATATCCTCGAAATCCACCTGCTGTCCTGCAACAAGCGATGTGAGAATGGCTATCTTTCTGCATGGATCATATCCCTCTATGTCGGCTGTAGGATCCTTCTCTGCATAGCCCTTATCCTGAGCATCCTTTAATACCTCATCAAAGTCTGCACCTTCCTCTGTCATCTTTGTAAGCATGTAGTTGGTTGTTCCGTTTAAGATACCTGTGATTTCCTCAATCTCGTCTGCTGTGAGACACTTGTTGAGAGGTCTGATAATAGGGATTCCACCACCGACACTGGCCTCAAACTGGAAGTTCACTCCATGATCCCTGGCAACCTTGATGAGCTCAGCACCCTTTGCAGCAACAAGGTTCTTGTTTGATGTTGCTACCTGTTTTCCTGCCTCAAGCATTGCCTTTACGAATGTAAATGCAGGCTCAACGCCTCCCATTGTCTCTACAACTATACCGATTTCAGGGTCCTCTGCAATAACCTTATAATCATGAACTATTTTGTTCTCAATAGGTGTACCCGGGAACTCTCTTAAATCAAGCACATACTTGACCTCGATTGGCTCTCCTGCTCTCTTTGCGATTTTTTCTTTGTTGATTTCTAATACTTCTACGACACCTGATCCAATTGTGCCGTAACCCATAACTGCAATCTTCATCTTTTTGTTACTCCCTGGCTAAAATTTTTACGTAATGTATGCCCTTTAAGGACTCAATCTGCTTTGCCATATCATCCACATCATCCGACTCGGGAAATACATCCACAGATAACGTGAGTGACGCAATGCCATTTACCGGTACACTTTGGTGTATGGTAAGAATATTTGCTTTCGCATCGGCTACCGACTTAAGCACAACGGAAAGTATGCCCTGCTCGTCATCCATCTGAATTACAAGATTCACTGTCTTTCCTTTACGTCCCTCATAAAAAGGAAAAATATCATCCTTATATTTGTAAAATGAGCTTCTACTTATGCCAACAGCATCTGTTGCCTCCTGCACAGATTCAAGCTTGCCCGAATCCAGCAGTCTCTTTGCCTCAACTACTTTAAGCAGCACCTCCGGTACAGCCTTTGCCCGTAAAACGAAGTAGTTTGATTTCTCCGCCATTTAGTTACCTCCAAAATGGCCGGTGTGTGTTTGTCACACACCGACATTTGTCCTTGACTCAAAGATTTTAACACAAAGATTACAGCTTTGCAACATCTTATGCTCTTGGTTTTCCACAATTACTGCAGAATTTACCTGTATTTTTTTGTCCACACTCACATGTCCACTCTGTGTTTACAGGTAATGGCTTGCCACAGTTTGTGCAGAATTTACCTGTATTTTTCTGTCCACACTCACATGTCCACTCTGTAATCTCCTGTGGCATAGGCTTGCCGCAATTACTGCAGAATTTACCTGTGTTTTTCTGTCCGCACTCACATGTCCAGCCTGACGCATCCTCCTGCTGTGTGGCACCTGAAGCCACTCCTGCTGCCATACCTGCTGCACCATTTCCCGGCGCATTCATTCCGGCTGACCTGTTATTTTGTGCCATCTGTGTAAAACCATTCATCATATTACCCATGGTGCTCATTCCCATGCCGACACCCATGAAGCCCTGCATAGCTCCACCACTGTTGCTGCCTGCATTCTTGACACCCTCTGACATATTTTTGACCATATACCCCTGTGCAATAGATGGATCTGAGAGCATTGCGCCCTCGTTTCTTGTGTTAATGAGCTCCTGAGACTTCTCATCATATGAAAGGCTGGCGATACCAACACTTTGTACCTCCATACCACGCATCTGATTCCAGCTTTCATCAAGACACTTGGCCATATATCTTCCAAGCTCAGATGCCTTGCTTGTGACGAATGAAATTCTTGTACCATCCGCTGACATCTGGTTGATGGCAGACTGTAATGCCTCTAAAAACTCTGACAGATACTGCTCATTGATATCAGTAATCTCCACATGATCCATATTCTTTGGAATAGCCTCTGCATAAAACTGAAGCGGATTCACAATTTTGATGGAATATGTACCATGGGCACGAAGGAAAAGCTCCGCATTATAAAATGTATCATAGTAGTTTATAGGATTTCTCGTACCAAACTTGATTCCCTTGATTTCCTGAAGGTTGATATAATAAACCTTCTGTGACTGTGGTGTCTGTCCACCAAATCTCACACGGTCAAAGGTTTCCTTTAAAGAATCCCCAAACTGTCCGTTGAAAAGTGACGGCATAGATGAATTGCTCACCTTGTAGTAGCCCGGTTCAGCTGTGTAATCCACAATCTTGCCACCATCAACAAGTATCATAAACTGATTGTCATATACATGAATGATAGAGCCGTTTGAAACAATATCGTCAGAGCCTTTTTTATTCTGCCCCCTGTTTACCAGCACACCCCTGGCATAGACTGTCTGGTCGCCTATATTATCCGGCTCAATAACCTCCTGCCATGTATCTGCAAAGCCGCCTCCAATTGCCTGTTTTACTGCCTTAATAATTCCCATTTTCTTCCTCCTTAGATATGGTTGTAATCAACTTCATGAAAGCTCTGTAGCTTCCATACTTTTATATTGACAGGCTCAACATATGAGCCACAATATTCACATTTCTTTGCTCCAAGACTTCTGACCGGAGCACCGCAATTCGGACATGTAGTGCCAACTGCACTGCCTATCCCTGCATTATCCAGCATATCTATATCCTGTATGTATACAAGCTCCATATTGTATCTGGTCTGCTTTTTATACTCTTTATCACCACTGATAAGCTTTCCTGAGGCACTCTTGTAGTAAAAATACTCAACCGCACTCTGTATACTGATGACGCACCTTCCATCTCTTTTCACATAGTTTGAGATTTCAGTCTGATGCACCCTGATCTCGTCAAAATGCTCTGTAAAGCCAGCTGCTTCATTGCTGTCTATACGCACCTGCACCTGCTGTCTTACCTCATCAGAAGCCTCACGGTCCAGCTTGTAAATATCCTCAGTCGTGATTGCACAAAGTGCTGACACAAGCACTCTTTCTGACATTCTCTTAAACTGTTCCCAGACAAACTCCGGAAAATCCCTTTTTATCTGTGGCTCCATAAGGCGCGTCATGCCTGAAACCGACTTGGGAGTCGTAGAGACATTCTCCCTGATACGATTGATGCCCTCTGTGACATCAGGTGTACCAAGAAGACTTTCAGACAACCGTCTGACTTTAATATAAACGGTCACTCCGGCAGCTGTCAGAACTGCTAATATCGCCACAGCTATAACTAAACCCACATTTGCCTCCTTATTCTGAACGTGTTGCAAGCCACTTCAGATAACCATTGATAAATATATCTATATTGCCATCGAGTACCGCATCCGCATTACCGGTCTCCACATCTGTCCTGTGATCCTTGACCATGGTGTAAGGCTGAAGCACATACGAACGTATCTGGCTTCCCCAGCCAATTTCCTTGACCTCGCCTCTGATGCCAGCCTCCTTTGCAGCATTTTCTTCCTGCTTTAAAAGATACAGCTTTGCCTTTAACATCTGCATGGCTTTGTCCTTGTTCATATGCTGTGAACGCTCATTCTGACACTGTACCACGATCCCTGATGGAAAATGTGTGATACGAATAGCTGACGAAGTTTTATTGATATGCTGTCCTCCTGCTCCACTTGAGCGGTAGGTATCAATTCTGATATCCTCGTCCTTCACCTCAATATCGAGATCCTCCTCAATATCCGGCATGACATCACATGATACGAATGAGGTCTGCCTTTTTCCCGCCGCATTAAACGGCGAAATACGAACAAGCCTGTGCACACCCTTTTCAGACTTTAGATACCCATATGCATTCTCTCCGTTTACCTGGAAGGTAATGGACTTGATACCGGCTTCATCGCCATCAAGCGAATCGAGTACCTCAAGGGTAAAGCCCTTTTTATCAGCCCACTTCGAGTACATACGAAACAGCATGGACGCCCAGTCACACGACTCGGTACCACCTGCACCTGCATTGAGCCTCAGAATCGCATTGCATTTATCATATTCTCCCGACAAAAGAGTCTTCATTCTGATACCGTCATATGTGCTTTCAAAATCATCAAGCATCTGCTGTATCTCGGGTATGAGTGACTCATCGTTCTCCTCATAGCCCATCTCAATCATCGTCTCTATATCTTCGTACTGTTCCTTGAGCTTTGCGTATGTAGCTACATCATCCTTCATACTCTTAAGCTCTTTCATCTTGCTCTGTGACTTCTCCGGGTCATCCCAGAAGTCAGGAGCTTCCATTTCTCGCTCTAATTCCTGGATTTTTTCTTCTTTATTAGCCAGGTCAAAGTGAATCCCTCACTTCCTGTAGTGGGGCTTTGTAGCCTTGGAGCGTGGACTTGAAATTATCCAACTCTACCACAGAATCACCTCTTTCTTTACATTTTAGACGCTTTGTGGCTTTAATTACGCTTCCCGCATTCAGGTTGTGGGGTGCGGCCGGCACACAGTATATTCCTCTGAAAAATATGAAGTCAGCCACGGGATTTTTTTCGGATAGTGATTTTTTATTTTCACTTTGTTTCATTCATATTTTTGATGGAACCCCGTGGCAGTTCATATTTTTCTTCGGAACATGCTGTGTGCCGGCCGTAAACCTGGGTTTACCAGGCGGGAAGCTGGTTGTGGCACATATTAAAAACGTATGTTATATGCCATGTTTTTTCGGCCAGCGTCAATACCCTTATTATACCGATTATATTAGAAAACTGCAACTAAATTTGGCACTTATAATCATGCTTATCATCACGCTTGTTATCATGACTGTTACTGTTCACACCTAACAGTGTGACCGACAACGATTACAGCCCACTTCTCTTCGTGTCTTCATGTTTTCATATTTTCGGTTTTGCAGTGCCTGCTGTATGCTTCTTACGTGCTACGCGTGTAACAAGCGCAATAAATAGCAGCATAATGATACCGCCTGTGGTATCAATCAGTACGTCCGTGAATCTGCCGGCCCGGCCGGGCACGAACAGCTGGTGAAATTCATCTGTGCAGGCATATAGGAAGGTCACGCCTATCGGAACCAAAAATCTTCCTCTGCCATGCAAGAACGAAAATGTCAAAAAGCCAAGCAATGTTAGAATGGCATACTCACTCATGTGGGCACATTTTCTCACCGGATAGTCTATAAGCTCTGCCTTATCGAGCAGCTCCTTCTCATCCCAGTGGCTTGCGGTAATGGTATTGACCACAGAAACTATGCGATAGCTGACGCTGCCGCTGAGCTCAGACGACTCGGTGTCAGGCTCCGCCGAAAACATAAAGATGACTACCATCCAGCACAGCATGAGAAAGCATGCAATCTTATTTAAGCTTTTCATTCATCACCTCAATCGCTTTCTGAAGCTGCACATCATACTGCATGTCATAGTCTGCATTTGTATCTCCTGTATATTCATAATCGACCTCTACATCAGGCTCGATACCCTTTTTGTGGATATTGTGACCGTTTGGTGTGTAGTACTTCGATGTGGTAATCTTTACAGCGTCGCCATCGGAAAGATTGTAAATAGTCTGTACAATTCCTTTTCCAAAGGTCTTTTTGCCTACAAGTGTTGCATCAATATAACCATCCTCATTGTAATCCTTCATGGCTCCCGCAAAAATTTCAGACGCACTTGCGCTGTTTTCATCGACAAGCACTACGATAGGACAGTCAATCTGTTTTCCATCGTCATCACCAAAGGTCTGGATATTTCCGTTTTTATCCTTTGTATACACGACAGTTCCTGCAGGAAGCTTGCCAACTGTTTCTGCCGGAAGCAGTCTGTCAACCATTTCTGTCACTGCGGTAAGTAGTCCTCCCGGATTAGCACGCAAATCCACTATAAGACCCTTCATACCCTGATTTGTAAGTCCGTCAAGTGCATCCTCAAACTGACTTGCCGTGTTTGTCTGAAACTCACTGACCTGGATATATCCTACTCCATTGTCAAGCAGCTTGCTGTCCACTGATGGCAGCTCAACATTTTTACGCTCCACCTCAACGGTAAATGGGTCAGCCTCCTCGCCACGTCTGATTTCAAGCGTAACCTTAGTGCCCTCCTTACCTCTGATTTTGGCAACAAGCTTTGTGAGATCCTCGGATGTTGCCTCAACACCATCAACAGAAACTATTTCGTCATCCTTTTTAAGTCCCGCTTCCTCAGAAGGTGTACCACTGTATACCTTCGAAACTGTCACCTGCTTTGTGTTCGGGTCCTGCTTTAACGCAGCCCCGATACCATAATAAGTGCCTGTCGTGCTAATTTGCAGTTCCTTATACTCATCCGCTGTATAATAAACCGAATAAGGATCATTTAGTCCCTCCATCACACCATGCAGCAGACCGTTTTCCAAATCATCCTTATCGTAATCCTCATAGTAATACTCGTCTATGTAGTTCGCAAGCTCATCGATTTTCTGCACGGTCTTGTCGTCAAGCACATCTGCGCTTTTTGCAACGGTATGCACGCTCCTGCCTGTAATCATTGTGTATGCAAAGAGCACAATCAATCCAAGCACAATGGTGGTCACTATACCTGTAGCAATCCCGACACCGAACCCATTTCTAAATCCCTTTCTATGAGGCTTTTTATCGCTAATATCTGAATTATCATCGTATTCTAAGCCGTTGTTGTTTGAATTATCCATTTCAGTCCTGTCCTCTCTATATTATGATATGAACTTAAAACAGCCTGTCTCCGATCGGAGCCAGGCCGTCATAATTATTATTATACTCTTAAATGTTTCCGAATTGTGAATCGGCTTCCCAAAAAGCCAATTCCAACGCCCAGTATAAGCGCTACCGGTACAAGTGTAGAGAAAATCTCCTTTGTCGGGATAAATGTCATCATATTTCCTATAAAGCTAAACTTATTAGCAATATATGCACAAATCTTTCCATACATGACACTGAGCAATCCCAGAGGAATCGCTGATCCTATCAGTCCAATGAGAATACCTTCTACCACAAACGGAGACCTGACCAGAAAATCAGTTGCTCCAATAAGCTTCATGATAGCTATTTCCTCTCGTCTGACCGCAATACCCGTAGTAACTGTGTTGCTTATAAGGAAAATCGCAACACACAGAAGAATCAGAATGATACCTCCCGATACATAGCTGATAAGCTTATTTAAATCGGTCAGTGTATTGGCCACATCCTGCGACTGGTTTACCTTTCTGACGCCCTCCAGCCCCTTTATATAGTTTACAAGAGTCTGCTGCATAGAGACATCATTCAAATAAACCTGCAGATTTGCTGAATTACTGAGAGGGTTATCATCACCAAAGGAAGCTGCAGCTTCATCGTAGCCCTCAAAATACTCCTTCTGGTAATCACTCCATGCATCGGCCGCTGACTGATAATCCACCTTGCCAACCTCAGCCCTCTTTTCTATCTGAGCCTTGTCCGCTTTTATTACATCCTCTGTAGTGCCCTCATTAAAGAACACTGTGACAGCAACACCCTCCTCAGCTGTCTTAACCATGCTTGAGAAGTTAGTCACAACTATATAAAACAGACCAAACATAAAAATACAGGCTGCCATTGTCGCTATGGATGCCAGTGAAAACATCTTGTTTCTGAATATATTCTTAAATCCCTGCTTGATTGAATAAAAAAACGTATTAATCCTCATCACTATCACCATCCTTGCTGTCAGATACAATAAGACCTTTCTTTATAGTGATAACACGTTTTTTCATAACCTTAACAATCTCAAGATTGTGAGTTACAACGATAACAGTTGTGCCTTTCTCGTTGATTTCCTCAAGCAGTTTCATAATCTCCCACGCATTGTTATTGTCCAGATTACCCGTCGGCTCGTCAGCAAGCAGCATGCTCGGCTCATTGACAAGAGCTCTTGCAATAGCTACTCTCTGCTGCTCTCCTCCCGAAAGCTCTCTCGGCTTTGACTTGTACTTTGCAGCAAGCCCTACCATAGAAAGCATCTGTGGCACCTTTTTCTTAATAACAGCTGTGGATGCACCGATAACCTTGAGTGCAAAAGCTACATTTTCATAAACATTTCTATCCTTTAATAATCTGAAGTCCTGGAAAACGACTCCAACATTTCTTCTGTATTTAGGAATCTGCTTGTGGCGAATGCGCGTCAGATTCCTTCCGTCAACAGTAATCGTTCCGTCTGTAGGATCAAGCTCCTTTAAAAGAAGCTTAATCAAAGTGGATTTGCCGGATCCGCTATCTCCGCATACGAAAACAAACTCTCCATCATCAATCTCGAGATTGACATCATTGAGAGCAGGTATACCTGCAGAATATGCCTTACTGACATGTTCAAGTTTAATCATTACTTTCTCCTTAATAGTCCATTGATTCCATATATTTCATATATTTGACTACCATAAGGGCAATCTTAAATGTGATGGCATCCTCGAACACTCTAAGGTCGAGCCCTGTACTTTTCTGAAGCTTGTCCAATCTATATACAAGAGTATTTCTGTGAATGTAGAGCTGTCTTGAAGTCTCAGATACATTCAGGCTATTCTCAAAGAACTTATTTATAGTAGATAATATTTCTTCATCAAAATCGTCAGGGGATTTGCCATCAAATATCTCTTTGATAAACATCTTGCATAGAGGAATCGGGAGCTGATATATCAGACGACCTATTCCAAGCTGGGAATATGCTATAATATTCCTCTCCTCGAAAAAGATTTTTCCGACATCGAGAGCCATCCTGGCCTCCTTATATGAGCGCGACACCTCTTTCAACTCATTGATAACAGTACCATATGCAATATGTACCCCATCCGCTTCGGATCTGAACAGATTCAAAATCACCTCGGCTGTCTTTCTGAGATCATCATAGGTCTCGTTTTCTGCCAGTTCCTTCACTACTATTATATTCTTCTCGTCAACAGCTGTAACAAAATCCTTTGATTTGCCGCCGAAAAGACTTCTGATCTTCTCAAGCTCGTTGCCGTCCTTCTCCCTGTTTGTCTCAACAATAAATACTACCCGTCGCACTTCAATATCAATATGAAGCTTCTTCGCGCGATTGTATATATCAACCAGAAGGAGATTATCCAAAAGCAGATTCTTTATAAAATTATCCTTGTCAAATCGCTCCTTGTACGCAACCAGAAGATTCTGAATCTGGAAGCTTGCAATCTTGCCTATCATGTAGACATCCTCGCTGTCACCATAAGCTAAAAGCACATATTCCAGCTGGTGATCATCAAAGACTTTGAAAAACTGGCATCCATTAATCACCTGACTGTCTGCCGGTGATGCAACAAAGGCCTGTGCCGGCTCTATAAACGCCTCTGCGTTCGGAAACGTAGCTGCAAGAATCTTGCCCTCAACATCTATCACACAAAGATCGGTTCTCGTAATTCCTTTAAGGCCATCAATTGTATTTTGAAGTATCTGATTGGAAATCATAAATCGTTCTCCTTCTCCCCTTTTTTGTAACTGTACATTGCCCTCACAGTCACTTTATAACTAATTGCATAAATACTTGCTATTATTTTAATACATTCGCACAAAAAAATAAAGAGGTAAATGTACAATTTTTACACATTTCCTCTTATTTTTTCTTTTATTGTTATAAGAATTAACTATATTGAACTGTTTTGTCTATGTTCATAGGTGTTGATAAGATGCGTAAGGCGCTTCACATCAAGCATTTTTCTTATTTTTCCAATAAATCCATGCTTTTTCCCCATGAACTTATTATTTCCGATTCCGTACCAGAGGTTCATCAACAGCTTTTCCCTGTTGTGTAAAAGGAACTTCTCCTGTGACGGAGACGGAAGAAATGATGCAATCGCATCAGGTGAAACGATGTTAATTTCATTGACAAGATTTTCGCTGCATCCCGGTGAGTCATCAAGAACACCCTTGCCAGATATTCGCGCTCTGTCAAATAATCCAAGCAGAAATTCCTCAGCCTCATCAACAGCTTTCTGCGACTCTGCAATCACAAAGATTTTTTTATCATTTCTCTCAAGCCTCTTAAAAAGCTCATAAAAGAAGTCATGATCTTCTATCTCATGCCGACGTTGCAAAGTATCTGCCGATACCGCCCTTAGTATGCCTTCATCCGCAATGACAGTATAATCGCACGCCTCCAGTGACTGCTTCACTTCTTCATCAGACTCCGCCAATGCCAGCGTATCCATATTCACTTCCTCTATTGTAGTGAGTATCTTCTCTGAAATACGCCTGTCGACTCTCATGATCATCTCGCGTACTGTATAGTTATCAAGTTGTAGCCCTGCAATATCTATCTTTTTAATCATAATTTGAAGTATAACAAAATTAACTTACATAATCAACACTTTTCAAGTTGTCCGACAATTATAAAGCATTTTAATCATATTATTTACAATTAAAATGTCAATATTATTTCCGAAATATTACTAATTTAGTGCAACTTTATCAGAACTTTACAAAACAGTTGTTCTTTTGCTCACATTCAAAAATGTGGATAATGTGCATAACTCCGTGCATAACTCATTTTTAGGGCACTTTGAGGTTTACTTTTGTTGATAGTTATCCACATTTATCCCCAATCCGAATTTACCGGGTTTAGCATATCCACTTTTTTGTGCATGTTGCTATTTTGATATATGTGATAAAAATTACGCTTGACAGCCCAGTTTTCCATTCTGTTTAAATTAGTCCCGTTTTTAAACATATATGTATATCATACAAGCCACTTATTTCAAATATCATAAACAAAAATAAAATTTCTCTATGTAAAAAAGACCTCCATCTCGATGAGATGAAGGTCTTTATAGATTCATATTTACCTATCCGGCATGAATTTATTAGAAAATTCTTCTAACTGCAATGATTGATTTGTAGTTAGCCGGTGATGTATATTTGATACCGTCTGATGGGTTGCTTGCATGTACAATAGTGTTTCCACCACAGTAGATAGCAACATGTCCGCTATAGCAGATGATATCTCCAGGCTGCATATCGCTTGTGCTCACACCGTATCCAACGCTTCTCATTGCTGATGAGCTGTGTGGTAAGCTGATGCCAAACTGTGCATAAACTGACATTACAAATCCTGAACAATCTGTTCCGTTTGTAAGACTTGAGCCACCGTAAACATAAGGATTGCCAACGAACTGTGATGCATAATTAACAACAGCCTGTCCGTTTGAACCACTTGGTGCGCTATAGCTCTTCTCTGATGAAGAACTGCTTGATGATTTGCTTGAAGACTTAGATGACTTCTTTGCTGCTGCCTTGGCTGCTTTTGCTTCCTCAGCCTTTCTAGCTTTCTCTTCAGCCTTTCTGGCTGCTTCCTCAGCCGCCTTACGCTCTGCCTCTTCCTTGGCAAGTCTTGCTGCTTCCTCTTCCTTAGACTCAGCATAAGTGAACTCTGTATCGAGTGTCACATAATCTGTAGATACATATCCGGTACCGTCTGCTGTAGATACACCTACCCATCCGTCTGTTGACTCATCCACAACTGTGAGATCATCCTCTCCGGACACGAGACCAAGTACTTCTGCATCAGTAGATGCTGTTGTTCTGACCTTGAGTGTCTCAGTATTGACTGTTGCCACGCGACGGCCTGCGCTCTGTACGAGTGCATCGTCACCAACTACAACATAATCACCTTTTACATATCCTGTTACTGAACCGGACTGGATTTTGTACCATCCGTTATCGGTTGTCTCAAGTACTGTTCCAATTCCATTGTTATAGAGCTTTCCAAGAGACTCGCTGTTTTCATCTGCACTCGCACGTATATTAACGCTGTCGCTAACCTGTGCAACTGCTGTATCAGCATATGCTGATTTAACCGGCTCAGCATCTGTTGTCGCAACATCTGTTGCAGTCTCTGATGTCTCATCACCTTTTAACATTACATCTGTCAACATAGATGTAACACCGGCTGTAAGAGTGTTTGATGTACTAACAATATCTGATGTATAACTAGCTACTCCTGCAGTAGGTCCAGCCGCATATACTGCATATGGCACTGAGGACAGAGCCATAAAACCTGTAAGTACCCCGGCTGTGAGTTTCACATAATTTACTTTCATTTTACCCTCCGTTGTATGAATTTGTAACAGTTATTACGAATTTGTTACAAATATTACTTTGTCATTATAACAAAGCAACATATATATGTCAACGTTTTCTTAGTGAATTCTTAAGAAAATCTTGATTTTTTCCAACGAATAGGACTTATGTCGCATGAAATACTTATGTAATAATTTTATTTTACAGCAATAGCCTCAACCTCAAGCATTACATCCTTTGGAAGCCTTGCAACCTCAACACAGCTTCTTGCAGGGTATGCTCCGTTAAAAAATGTGGCATATACCTCATTTATTGCACCGAAGTCATTCATCTCCTTGATGAAAACTGTAGTCTTTACCACATTATCCATGCTTGTTCCTGCTGCCTCAAGCAGATGTGACAGATTTGTAAATGCCTGCTTTGCCTGTGCCTGTGAGCCCTCAGGAATCTCACCGGTCTCCGGAACTACCGGTATCACTCCGGAAGTATATACCATACCATTTACCTCGATAGCCTGTGAATATGGTCCTATTGCTGCCGGTGCCTTGTCTGTATTGATAACGTTTTTCATGTTATTGTCCTTCTTTCCTGTTAAAATTTATTAAAAAGACTGTTATTTCTTAAGACGGATTTTGCCATCTGTGAGATCAATCTTTCTTTCCTTATATAAATGACCAACTGCACGCTTGAATGCATTTTTGCTAAGTCCTGTTTCTCTCTTGATTACCTCCGGGCTTGCCTTTTCCGAAAACGGAAGCACACCTGCGTATGAATCAAGCAGCTCAAGGATCTTTTCAGAGTCGGAATCCATCTGAATATATGCCTTTTCCCTCATTGTCAGGTCCAGCTTGCCATCCGCCTTGACATCAGTGACCTTTGCCTCTATCACATCTCCAAGCTTCAGATAAGCGGCATTCTCAAAAACCGGTATCTTGGCTGAATATTTGTCATCCACAGCGATAAATGTACCGAAATTGTCGCTAAAATCATACACTCGGCCTGAAACCATATCGTCCTTTTTGTATGGCGAATCGGTGCTCAGCATATGGTAAATACCCTTTGTGGTAGCGCAAAGCCTCTGGCTTTTATCTATGTATAATGTAACAAGTATCTCATCTCCGGCGCTGACCTTTCTGACCATCTCCTTGTAAGGAAGAAACAGGTCCTTTTCAAGCCCCCAGTCAAGGAACGCCCCTATTTTAGTCACCTCCTTGACAGTAAGCACTGATAAACCTCCAAGTGTCAGCTTTGGCTCGTTTGTCGTAGCAATAAGTCTGTCGTTAGAGTCCTTGTATACAAAGACCTTAAGCTTATCCCCCTGCTTTACTCCATCCGGAATCTGCTTTGCCGGAAGCAGTACCCTTTCCTCCGAAGCCGAAGATGTTGACAGATATATGCCAAAATCAACCTTCTTTACACATACAAGCTCCTGATATTCTCCTAATCTCATGTTTTTCCGTCCTTTCTGTATCAAAACTGTATCGTTGTTAAATAATGGAATTATAATTATTTTCCCGGTACCGGCTTACTCAAAAACTCCACCACCGAATACGGTTTTTTATCCGTATCCGCAAGCACCACTGTCACACTCTTTGATGTGTACTTCACGTATGATATAACTGTATCACCAAGCTTTGCTTCTTTTCTGTACTCCACACGAAGCTCAGATATTTCAAAATCATTCGGCAGAAGCTGCTGCGCCAGCATAACATACTTCTCATTGTTCATATGATGGTTGCTGTCTATAAAAAACTGAGGAACCACAATCTCACCCTTTTTCTCCATATCATCAGGAATATGAAGCTTGCGCTTTGCACACTCCATCTCAAGCTGCGGCTCAAGACCGTATGTATCCGCAAACTCCTGAGGCACCTTCACCGGTCTGCCGGTTCGTGTATCAACAAGCACCCAGACAGAATTGGCATATGCCAGTGTGCTGCCGCCTGCATCTTCAAGTGTGAAATTTCTGTAACCGTAAAACGCCTTCATACCATATGCCCATGTGGATATCTTTACCTGTTCATTAAGCAGTGGAAGCCTGTTTATGCATATCTGCCATGATGAAAGCACCCATGCTATATGATTGTCCGCAAGAAATCTGATTCCCACATCATGTGACTGTGAGTGAAACACACTACAGTCCTGAAAATAATTGGTAAGCCCCGTAAGGCTCAGTCTGCATGACGAATCCACCTCGCTGTAACGTATTCTGCTGTCAAATGAAAAAGCCATATCTAATTCCTCTAGTCTATAAAATTGAAGTAACTTCTGATAAATCTAAACGCTTCATCCACACCATTGGACATCCAAAGATTTGAGCTTTTATTAATGATATCCTGGTATTGCTGTATAGTAATTGGTGTCTTTTTTTCAGAGCCGAGTTCTTCTATAAGATTAATAATTCTCAAAAAATTCTTGTTCATATTACACCATCCTTCTATAACTATTTAAGTCATATACGTTTTTATTTTATAACAAATCGCATTATTACACAAGAAAAAAAGGGAACTTCTATCGAAGTTCCCTTTAGCTGGCCCACAAGGATTCGAACCTTGAAATGACGGAGTCAGAGTCCGTTGCCTTACCATTTGGCGATGGGCCAATGTGTTGTCTCAACAAATGATATTATACACATGTGGTCATATAGTGTCAAGTATTTTTTTATTTTAATTGAATGTAATTGAATATAAATTCTGCTTGTCCTGCTAAAATGTGAGCACCGGCTAATTTTTAAACAGCAACACCTCGCCATCATATTCAGCAAATGTCACCTCATCACCCCACTCAAGCTTTGCCGTGCCGTTTGTCTGCTCTATGATTGTTTTCTCTATGCGTTTTTTATCATTTTCCGGGATAACGGCTTTTACGAGCACATCCGCCTCATACGCTGTGTCCATCACCGTAATCTTCTCCTGTGCAAACAGATACTGAAGTCTTCCGATTCCGGTATAGTCCGTCCTGATAAACAGTACTGCACCCTCCTTCTTCTCTATTATCTCACTTGCCGAAAGCCCCGCCTTTGTGGCTTGCTGATACGCACGCACCAGTCCGCCTGTGCCAAGCAGCACCCCACCGAAGTACCTCGTTACTACAACAGCGGCATTGTGGATATTTTCCTTAAGGAGCACATCAAGCATAGGACGGCCTGCGGTGCCTGCAGGCTCCCCGTCATCCGAGCATCTGGTCAGCTCCTGTCTCTTTCCTATAACAAAGGCACTGCAGTTGTGCCTTGCATCCCAGTATTTCTTTTTCGTCTCATTGATGAAGCTTACAGCCTCATCCTCAGACTCTACCGGCCTTACGGTTGCTATAAACCTCGATTTCTTCTCTGTTATCTCACCCTGTCCGCCCTTGTACACGTACAGGCTTATAGTATTCTCTGACATATGATATTCTTTCCATCCTGATATTGCCTGATTACACTCATGCATCTTAAAGACACTTTATAATTGTTACCTGTATTATATAATATGAAAACCAATCTGTAAATTGCATTTAAATGCTATATTTGATATAATAATGTATACTGTTTATTTTCTAATCACAGTATATACAAACAAGATTACAAATCTTTATAATGACAAGGAGGCCTATATATGAATTACGGCAAAAAAGCTACAATGCAGCTGCTCCGGAAATATGACAATAAGAGCTCTAAGGTCAAAAACAAGTTCAAGCTCATTGTTCTAAAGATTCTTCTGGTTGTAGTAATTGTAGCAGGCGCAGCCGGCATCAGTTCAGGAATCGGTGTCATGAAGGGAATCATTGATTCCGCACCTGACATATCAAAGATCGATGTCACTCCTACCGGCTACTCAACTACCGTTCTGGCGGCAAACGGAGAAGAAACCGCCACACTCGTAGGTCAGGGGGCAAACAGGCAGTATGTCACCATCGATGAGATTCCGCTGGATTTGCAGCATGCTTTTGTTGCAATCGAGGATGAACGCTTTTACGACCACAACGGCATCGACCTGCATGGTATCGGAAGAGCCTTTATCTCCGGTCTGTCAAAGGGCAGATTCAGTGAGGGAGCCAGCACAATAACACAGCAGCTCATCAAGAACAACGTACTGACCAGCTGGACAAGCGAAACTTCCTTTGTAGAAAAGCTTCAGAGAAAGATTCAGGAGCAGTACCTTGCCCTTGAGCTCGAAAAGCAGGTAAACGACAAGGACTGGATTCTTGAAAACTACATGAATTCGGTCAATCTGGGAGCAAATACCCTCGGTGTGCAGGCCGCATCCAAGAAGTACTTTAACAAGGATGTCTCAGAGCTCACGCTTTCCGAAGCATCTGTCATCGCAGGTATCACTCAGAATCCATCCGGCTACAACCCTATCACACACCCTGACAAAAATGCCAAGAGACGTGAAAAGGTGTTAAATAACATGAAGGATCAGGGCTATATCTCCAAGGCGCAATATGATGAGGCCATGGCCGATGATGTCTACTCAAGAATTGCTGAGTACAACACCACAGGCTCAGGCTCTGTGAACACATACTTTATTGATGCTCTCATCGACAACGTGTTCGACGATCTCACAGCCGCCGGTTACTCTGAGACAGAAGCCTACAAGCTGATTTACAAGGGCGGACTGACTATCAAATCGACCCAGGACCTTACAATGCAGACTATATGTGACGAGGAGGCAAACAATCCATCCAACTATCCGTCCGATGCAAAGTATTCGTTCCAGCTTTCCTTCGAAGTAAAAAAGGCAGACGGTTCGTACAAGACCTACACAAACCAGACCATGCTCTCTTTTTATAAGAAGAAAACCAACAATGATGATTTCAGCATCAACTACTCAAGCCCTGATGAATGCAATGCAGCTATTGCACAGTACGAGCAGGATGTACTTGAGGAGGGCGATTCAATTGTGGAGGGTTCTGAAGCTGTCAATATCACGCTGGAGCCGCAGGTTGCCATGACAGTCATCGACCAGAGCACCGGTGAAGTAAAGGCACTGGTAGGCGGTCGCGGTGACAAATCCGGCAACAGAACATGGAACAGAGCCACAGATACATGCAGACAGCCCGGCTCTACCTTCAAGATAATCGGCTGCTATGCTGCTGCTCTTGATGCAGGCGGCAAAACACTTGCATCCGTGCAGGATGATGCACCGTTTACAGTAGGTTCAAAAACCTTTAACAACTATGACAAATCTTTCGGAGGCTTTACCTCCATCCGATGGGCAATAACAAAGTCCATCAATATTGTAACAGTCAAAACCTTACAGGATATCGGGGTTGATCTCGGTTACAAATATGCGGAGGATTTCGGTATTTCAACTCTCACCGATTCCGACAAAAACCTGTCACTGGCACTCGGCGGACTGACAAAGGGTGTCACAAACCTTGAGCTCACAGGTGCATATGCTACTATAGCCAACGGCGGAGTATACTTAGAGCCAAAGTTCTACACTCAGGTTCTTGACCACGATGGCAATGTATTACTTGACAAGACCACTACACAGGACACACGTACTGTAATCAAGGATACTACGGCATGGCTTCTTACAGATGCCATGAAGGATGTTCTGACACAGGGAACCGGAAAGCTGGCGCGCTTTGACAGCCAGATAGCCCAGGCGGGTAAATCCGGTACCACAACCAGCAACCGCGACTGCCTGTGGGCAGGCTACACACCATACTACACATGTGTCGTATGGGGCGGCTATGATGACAACTCAAAACAGTCCGGCAAGCTCACATCCTACCCTAAGAATATATGGAGGAATGCCATGAGCAGAATCCATGAAGGACTAGAAACCAAAGACTTTGTACAGCCGGATGGTATAACAAATACCACGGTATGCAGCAAATCAGGGCTTGTTCCTTTAGAGGGAACATGTGACAATGATCCTCGAGGATCAATGCTGACAACTGAATATTTTGATACGGACACTGTGCCGACAGACAGCTGCGACCATCATGTTGCACTTGAGATTTGTGCCGATTCGGGAGCCATTGCCGGTCCATATTGTCCGAATAAAACATCAAAGGTATTTATAACAGGCGCTGTATCAGGCAGCCCTGAATATGAATTCATGGCAGATGATACGTTCATGAATACCGTATGTACATTACATGATGCAACATCGCTGATTAACAGCTCACCAACCACCACGGATCCTACCAATTCCGGTACTACACCGGGCAGTACTGATGGCACTGCGGCTGGAGCACAGACAGGTGGGGCTGAAACTGGTACCGGTGCTAGCTCAGGTGCTGGTACTGGTAGCTCCGGTACTGGCACTGGCGGTTCCGGTTCAAGCGGCTCTGGAGCCGGTGCTTCCGGTACCGGTGGCTCAGGTTCAGGTGGTACTGATACCGGCAGCTCCGGTTCATCCGGTAACACTCATCGTTAACCATTACGATTCACAACTTAATTATCTAAAGCAAAACCCCCAAGGATCATATCCTCGGGGGTTTTTGTTGATGTATATATGCTAAGGGGATTAGATAATAATTTGCATTACTCTACATCCTGTAATGCCTCAATTCCTTCCTCGCCTGTACGAACCTTGACAACCTGTGCCACGTCGTAAACGAAGATCTTACCATCTCCGATATGTCCGGTGTAGAGAGTCTTCTTAGCAGTCTCAATAACCTTTTCTACCGGAATCTTGCCAACGATTACCTCAACCTTAACCTTTGGAAGTAATGTCGCATCAAGCTCAGCTCCACGGTATTTCTCGCCGGCACCCTTCTGGATACCACAGCCCATAACCTGTGTCACTGTCATTCCTGTTACACCTAAGTCATTCATAGCCTTACGAAGCTTGTCGTACTTTGTAAGCTTTGAAATAATAACAACCTTGTGGATACCGCTTGCTGAAGCCGGTGTTGTTGCATTTACAACAGGCACTGCTGCATCCTTCTTTGCCTGAGAAGCTGTTGCATACTCAGAAGAACCAAGGTCTGTATTTTCATTGACATCCATAACATCACCTGATACATCCATGATAGCAAATCCTGCGTATGCTGATGGAAGACCATGCTCTGTTGGGTCAAGTCCGATGATTTCCTCTTCCTCTGAAACTCTAAGTCCCAGTGTAGCCTTGATAACAAGGAATACGATTGTAATAGTAACTACTGTCCATGCTGCAACAGAAACAAATCCTGTGAGCTGGAGTCCTAAAAGCTTAAATCCACCGCCGTAGAAAAGTCCTACGAGCTCGTTACCCTTTGAATCAGCAATTGAATATCCCGGAGCACTGTTTGTGGCAAAAAGACCAACAGCGATTGTTCCCCAGATACCATTCATCATATGTACTGCGACAGCACCTACAGGGTCATCAACACGAAGTACATTGTCAAGGAACCATACACCGAAGCAGACGAGAAGTCCTGCTACGGAACCGATAATGATAGCACCAAGTGCATCTGTTACATCACAGCCTGCTGTGATAGCTACAAGTCCTGCAAGTGAAGCATTCAGACACATTGACACATCAGGCTTGCCATATTTGAGCCATGTGAAAATCATACATACTACTGTTGCAAGTGCAGGTGCGATTGTTGTTGTTACAAAGATAGAACCAAGCTGCTCTACTGATTTTGCTGCTGCACCGTTGAATCCATACCAGCCAAGCCAGAGAATGAATACACCGAGTGCACCGATTGTGATGTTATGTCCCGGAATAGCGTTTACTTTTGTAATCTTTCCGTTTTTATCCTTTGTAAACTTTCCGATACGAGGTCCAAGAATTGCAGCTCCTACAAGAGCACTGATACCACCAACCATGTGGATGGCACATGAACCTGCGAAATCATGGAAGCCAATCTGTGAAAGCCAGCCACCACCCCAGATCCAGTGAGCCTCGATTGGATAAATAAGTGCTGAAATAACTCCTGAATAAACACAGTAGGAAATAAATTTTGTTCTCTCAGCCATAGCTCCTGATACGATAGTTGCTGTTGTCGCACAGAAAACCAGGTTGAATACAAAGTTTGACCAGTCAAAATCTTTGTAAGATGTAAAGATGTCAAATCCCGGTTTACCGATGAAACCAAGAACATCTTCACCTAATAAAAGTGAAAAACCAATCAGTATGAATACAACTGTACCAATACAGAAATCCATGAGGTTTTTCATAAGGATGTTACCGGTATTCTTTGCTCTGGTAAAACCTGCTTCTACCATAGCAAAACCTGCCTGCATCCAGAAAACCAATGCTGCTCCAATAAGGAACCAGACTCCGAAAATTACTCCACTAATCTCTTCTGTCATAGTAATGTCCTCTCTTTCCTGTTTCTTCTTTCATTTTTTCATTTTATCGAAAATAAAATTTATAAAAAAATAGAGACACTTCACCAATTTCCACAGCTTCGTGGTTCAGCAAAATGTCTCCATTTTATTATTATGTTAAATTAAATCATATATGCCGCTCTAAACAGCTTTCCGTAAGCTTTGGGCCTTAAACTACAAGGATTAAACCTCGAAAATTAAATCGCCGTATGATGGCATTGGCCACATCTCTTTGTCGACAATCATCTCAAGCTCATCAACCGGAGTACGAAGAGCATCCATAGCAGTCTTTACAACATCTCTGTAGTAAACAGCCTGCTCTCTGCCCTCTTCCATAGCACCGGCCTTTGCTGTCTCATCCTTAAGCTTTGCAAGTGCAACCTGTGCATCTGAGAGAAGAGCTGAGCTCTCTGTAAGAAGCTCTGACTGAACAGATACATCTGCATCAGCAACTGCACTCTTAACTGAGTTAACTGACTGTGCAAGTGATGTAATATATTTGATAACTGCAGGAATAATCTGCTTTCCGGCAATATCAATCATAGCCTTTGCTTCTATATTAATAGTCTTTGCATATGTCTCATACTCGATCTCGGCACGGCTCTCAAGCTCTGTCTTTGTAAATACACCGAACTTCTCGAATGCTGCAACTGACTCAGGAGCAACGTATGCAGGAATTGCATCTACCATAGACTTGATGTTTGGAAGTCCACGTCTCTCTGCCTCAGCTACCCACTCATCTGAGTATCCGTTTCCGTTGAATACGATTCTCTGGTGCTCTACTGCGTAATCCTTGATGAGATCATGTACAGCGAGGTCAAAGTTGTCTGCCTTCTCAAGTATATCACAAGCGTCTGAGAATGCCTCAGCAACGATTGTGTTAAGCACGATGTTGGCCTGTGCAACAGAATCCTGTGAACCAACCATACGGAACTCGAACTTGTTTCCTGTGAATGCGAATGGTGATGTACGGTTACGGTCTGTAGCATCCTTCATGAAATCAGGAATTGTCTTAACACCTGTCTCAAGCTTCTCACCCTTTAAGCTGTGTGTAGCTGTACCTGTTGCGATAAGCTGGTTCAATACGTCTCCGAGCTGGTCTCCAAGATAAATAGAAAGGATTGCAGGTGGTGCCTCGTTGGCTCCAAGTCTGTGATCGTTTCCTACATCTGCTGCTGCCGCACGAAGAAGTGCTGCATGCTCGTCGATTGCCTTTAACATACATGTGAGTACAAGTAAGAACTGTACATTGTCATGTGGTGTCTTGCCAGGCTCAAGCATGTTGATACCATCATCTGTTGTGATTGACCAGTTGTCATGCTTTCCTGAACCGTTAACTCCTGCGAATGGCTTCTCATGAAGTAAGCACTGGAGTCCGTGACGGCCTGCCACCTTCTTGAGTGTCTCCATGATAAGCTGGTTGTGGTCAACAGCTACGTTGCACTCAGCATAGATAGGTGCAAGCTCGTGCTGTGCAGGTGCTACCTCGTTGTGCTGTGTCTTGGCTGAAACACCAAGCTTCCAGAGCTCCTTGTTTACATCTCTCATGTAAGCTGCGATTCTCTCACGGATAGCTCCGAAATAATGATCATCCATCTCCTGTCCCTTTGGAGGCATAGCTCCGAAAAGTGTACGTCCTGTGAAGATGAGATCCTTTCTCTGTAAATACTTCTCACGGTCTACGATGAAGTATTCCTGCTCAGGTCCGACAGAAGGTGTAACCTTCTTTGATGTTGTATTTCCGAATAATCTAAGAAGTCTCAGTGCCTGATCATTGATTGCTTCCATTGATCTAAGAAGAGGTGTCTTCTGATCAAGAGCCTCGCCTGTGTATGAACAGAAGGCTGTTGGAATGCAAAGTGTTGCGCCTGCTGCATCCTGTCTGACAAATGCAGGTGATGTACAATCCCAGGCTGTATATCCTCTTGCCTCAAATGTAGCACGAAGACCACCTGATGGGAAAGATGAAGCATCCGGCTCACCCTTTATTAACTCTTTTCCTGAAAAGCTCATAAGTACTTTTCCGTTTGGCATTGGAGAAGTGATAAATGAATCATGCTTCTCAGCAGTAACGCCTGTAAGTGGCTGGAACCAATGTGTATAGTGTGTTGCACCCTTCTCAATGGCCCATTCCTTCATCTCGTGTGCGATAACATCAGCAGTCTCGAGATCAAGCTCCTTTCCTTCGTCCATAACCTCATGGAGCTTCTTGTAAACCTTCTTTGGAAGACGCTCCTGCATAACTGCATCGTTAAATACGTTCTCTCCAAAGATGTCTGCTACGTTGAAATATTCCTGTTCGCTCATATCTTACATCCTTTCTGTTCATCAATCCCCTTGAGTGAATTGTTATTTTCAAATAATGTTTAAACAGCTGCACAACATATAAACTCGAATATTCTTGTTTTATGCCGGACTTCTTAGTTTATTAAAAAAGAGGGCACTCCATCTATGGTGGAACGCCCTCGTTCATTTCGCTTAACATTATTTCTGAAATTAAGATACTCCTTTGAGTATCAAAAATCAAGTGTTTATGTTAAAAAAGTTAAGTTTTATAAAATTTTACTACAAGATATAAATATTTTGTAAAGTAGTATGTGCAAAAATACTAAATTGCAATAATATTATTCAGCCTTTCCAACTGATCCGAAAAGCTCCATCTTCTCCTTAACTGTTGCCTTGATTGCCTCAGCACCTGGAGCAAGAAGCTTACGAGGGTCAAATCCCTTGCCCTCAAGATCCTTTCCGGCCTCGATGTATTTACGTGTTGCATCTGCGAATGAAAGCTGGCACTCTGTGTTAACGTTGATCTTAGATACTCCAAGGTCGATTGCTTTCTTGATCATGTCAGCTGGGATTCCTGTACCACCGTGAAGTACTAATGGCATAACACCAGTCTTCTGCTGGATAGCATCAAGAGTCTCAAAGCTGAGTCCCTGCCAGTTTGCAGGATATTTTCCGTGGATGTTTCCGATTCCTGCTGCAAGCATATCTACACCAAGATCAGCAACTCTCTTGCACTCGTCAGGATCAGCGCACTCGCCCATTCCAACAACTCCGTCTTCCTCGCCACCGATTGAACCAACTTCAGCCTCGATAGACATGCCCATTGCATGAGCAACTGCTACTAACTCTTTTGTCTTTGCAACGTTCTCATCGATTGGATAATGAGATCCGTCGAACATGATTGATGTGAAGCCGGCCTTGATGCACTTGTAGCATCCTTCGTATGTGCCGTGATCAAGGTGAAGTGCTACAGGTACTGTGATACCGAGCTCGTCATGCATAGCCTTAACCATTGCTGCTACTGTACCGAAGCCTGTCATGTACTTTCCGGCACCCTCAGATACACCAAGGATTACAGGGCTCTTAAGCTCCTCTGCTGTTAAAAGTACTGATTTTGTCCACTCAAGGTTGTTGATGTTGAACTGACCTACTGCGTAATGTCCTTCTTTTGCTTTCTTAAGCATTTCTGTTGCAGATACTAACATATTTTTTCCTCCTGTTAATTAAAAGCTAATGTTATTATATTACATAACCTTATAAAAATAAAGTTAAATTTTTAACACAATCAGACAAAAAATTGTGTACTATTACTATTTTATGCCCGATTTTGTATTTATCAGCACATAATGGTAATCTGTTTGTTCAGATTAGTGATGGTCAGATCCGTGTGGCTGCCGCCAAACTCTCCGTCGAGTGTCCACGGTACCTCCTCCTCACTCTCCACATGCAGCTCTCTGGTCTTGAAGGAGTAGATGAGCTCATTGTCATTTTCACGGTTTGCCAGTCCCGCAAGTATCTTGTTGAGCTCGATTGGGTTTTTTGGATTCTTGATGAGTGTCACCTCAAAAAGGCCGTCATCAAGCAGTACGTCAGGACCTGATATGCCCTTGAAGCCTCCTACCGAAAGGGAGTTGGTCACCATTCCATATATAAACTCATCCTCTATTATCTCACCGTCATGGCTCACCTTCATCCTGTACGAGGTGATATCCATCAGGTGCTTTGCACCCTCTAAAATATATGCGGCATGTCCCAGTATATTTTTCATCTGCTGCGAGGTCTGGTAGGATACCTCTGTAAAAAGGCCAAAGGCTGCGACATATACAAAGGTATCTCCGTTGAAGCCTCCCACATCACACGGGAATGGAGTACCGTTTACGGCAACTCTTGCGGCCTCCTCCATATTTTTGGGTATGCCGAGAGAGTTTGCAAAGTCATTGGTGCTGCCCGCAGGGATGTATCCTATCGGTACATTTACCTCGCTTTGCTCCATGCCGGTCACTACCTCGTCGAGTGTGCCGTCTCCGCCGCTGCACACTACAAGGTCATACTTCTCAGCATTTTTCCTAACCTTTTTTATGGCATCCCCCTGACACTGTGTAGGATAAATGGTGATTTTGTATCCGGCCTTTGTCATGATGTCCACGATATTTACCAGGTGCTCCTTTATGAGTCCCTTGCCTGATTTGGGATTAAATACAAATAAAAGCTTTTTCTTCATCTATCTCAGTTCCTCCGCAATCGCCGATAATTTTCTAAGCCTGTGGTTGACTCCCGATTTACCCATTGGCGGATCCAGATATCCTCCGAGCTCCTTTAGCGGTGCATCCGGATATTCAAGCCGAAGCAGCGCCATCTCCCGAAGCTGCGCCGGTAAATCATCGAGTCCTCTCATTTTCTGTATCAGTCTGATATCCTCTATCTGCTTTACTGCCGCATTCACAGTCTTGCTGATGTTTGCGGTTTCGCAGTTTACTTTACGGTTTACACTGTTGCGCATTTCCTTTAATATGCGCACATTTTCCAGCTTCATAAGTGACACATATGCCTCCATGATGTTGAGACTGTCCACGATGTGGGCGCCCTCCTTTATGTACACTACATAGTGCCCCTTGCGCTCTACTATCTTGGCATCCGTATCAAAGCCGCACAAGAGCTCCTGAAGCTGCTTTGCCTGCTCTTTCGTATGACACACTATCTCAAAATGGTACGCTTTGTTGGGGTCGC
The DNA here is from genome assembly GCF_000020605.1 of Agathobacter rectalis ATCC 33656. Lineage (NCBI taxonomy): Bacteria > Bacillati > Bacillota > Clostridia > Lachnospirales > Lachnospiraceae > Agathobacter > Agathobacter rectalis. The sequence continues at coordinate 641,676 of NC_012781.1, read as the reverse complement.
TTATCGAGCCTGCTGCCATGAAAGCTCCCCTGATAAAGGCTCTCTTGCAGCATGTCTGCATAAGAAGCAGTCCGTCTGCGGTCTGTCTGTTGACAGGCTGTGCCGTGATTTTAAGCGCTGCAAGTATTTTTCCGGTATCCTGCTCATCCAGCGCCTTTGTGGTATCTGTGCCAAAGGCACGCTTCATAAGTGTGGCATATTTATTTAAAAGCAGCAGGTTTTCGGTGTCGAGCTCAAGTCCCTTTGTTTTTTCATTGATACGGCCCGAAAGCTCTATGATGCCTGCAAGCTCAGCAAGCTGACAGTGCCTGCTCTTTGATACCTGCTTTGCCAGCTCTTCCTTTACATCACTGGAAAACGACATGTTATTTACCTCTCAATGCATCCTTTCCTATGTCGCGATGCTCTATCTTAAGTCCATAGTCATTACAGCCGCTAAGCCTCTTGTACAGCTCGTTTGCAAGCGTTACCGAGCGGTGCTTGCCTCCGGTGCAGCCTATAGATATAACAAGCTGGTTCTTGCCCTCAGAGATATAGTTTGGAATGAGAAACTTTATCATATCATCAAGCTTGTCGATAAACTCATTTGCCTCCGGAAACTGCATGACATAGTCCTGTATCTCCTTATCATTGCCGGTTTTCGCGCGTAGTCCGTCCACATAGTAGGGATTTGGCAGAAACCTCACATCCATGACTATATCAGAGTCTGACGGTATACCATACTTGAAGCCGAAGGACAGTATCGTGATAAACAGATTTTTGTAATCCTCATTCTGCACAAATATCTTTTCCAGCTCAATTTTAAGCTCCCTTGTGAGAAGCTGGCTTGTGTCTATGATATAGTCAGCATTGTCCTTTAAATACTGCAGCTTTTCCCTCTCAAGCACGATTCCCTTATTGATGCGCTCACTGCCTGCGAGAGGATGGTTTCGCCTCGTCTCCTTGTATCGCTTTACAAGCACCTCATCCTCAGCATCGAGGAAAAGTATCTCATACGGAAAATTTTTCTGCCTTAGCTGCTCGAGTGTCTGTGGAATCGCATCAATTCCTGAGCCGTTTCGCACATCTATGCCGACTGCCACCTTGGACACATCACTGTGGAAGGTGTTTGAAAGGTCTATGAGCTTATCTAATAGCTGTATAGGCAGATTGTCTATACAGAAATATCCCATATCCTCCATCATTTTCATTGCTGTGCTTTTTCCGGCACCTGACATGCCCGTCACTATTACAAATTTCACTAGAATTCTCCAATCATCTTAACTTCCGGTTCGAGCTTTACTCCAAACTGCTTTAAAACTGTTTCCTGCACGTCTTTTATGAGTGTCAGGACATCCGCTGCAGCGGCTTCGCCCTTATTGACTACAAAGCCGCAGTGCTTCTCCGACACCTGTGCATCTCCCACGCTGTAGCCTCGAAGACCTGCATCCATGATAAGCTTCCCTGCAAAATAGCCCTCCGGTCTCTTAAAGGTGCTGCCTGCACTTGGGTACTCAAGCGGCTGCTTCTCCACTCTCTTTGCGCGAAGCTCTGCCATATATGACTTTATCTCATCCTTTGGCTTTGGTGTGAGCCTGAATCTGGCTGACAGCACTATATAGCCCTTTTCCGGGACTATACTGTGCCTGTAGGATAAGTCAAGCTCATCCCTTGTGACAGTCTTTAGCTCGCCATCTGCTGTAAGCACTGTGGCATCGATTAGGACATCCTTTATCTCTCCGCCGTAGGCTCCTGCGTTCATGACTACCGCTCCGCCAACACTTCCCGGGATGCCCGATGCAAACTCAAGACCTGAAAGCGATGCCTCCGCTGCCTTTGCCGCCACTGCCGCAAGGATAGCCCCGGCGCCCGCTGTGATGATATGACAGTTGTCTTGTGCTGTGAAATCCTGCGCCACAGCTTCTGTCACCTCGATTTCGGACAGGCCTTTTCCAATACCAATTACAAGGCCTCTAATGCCCTTATCTCCTACCAGCAGATTGCTTCCGTTTCCTATCACTGTAACCGGCATATCACATGCCTTAGCCATCTCTATAAGCTTTGAAATCCGGCTCATATCAGGCTCTGCATAGTAATCTGCCGGGCCTCCTATGCGGAAGGTCGTGTGTTTTTTCATCGGCTCATCCTGCAGGAGACCAAGCTGCGGCAATTGTTCTGTTACACTTTTTACAAATGTCTGATTCATCTTATATTCCTTTAGCCTATGCTTCCTTCAAAAATGCAATGTAGCCTCTGAATGCCTCATATAAATCGACCTTGCTGATGATTTCCCATGGCGCATGCATGTTGAGCACCGGCACACCGCTGTCAATAACATTCATGTCATAGTTTGCGAGGATATATGCGATTGTTCCGCCGCCTCCCTCGTCTACCTTTCCAAGCTCTGCTGTCTGGAATGAAACATCTGCTGTATCCATGATATTTCTAAGCCTTGCAACATACTCTGCGTTGGCATCGTTTGAGCCTGATTTGCCTCTGGCGCCTGTATATTTGTTGAATACAAGGCCCTTTCCAAAGTATGCCGAGTTCTTCTTTTCCATAACCGATGGATAATTCGGGTCAAAGGCTGCTGATACGTCTGATGAGAGTACCTTTGAGTTTTTCAGTGCACGTCTGACTGCAAGCTCGCTGTAGTCTCCTGCCAGGTTCATCACCTCTGCCACACAGTTTTCAAAAAAGCGTGACTGCATGCCGCTGGCTCCCACTGAGCCGATTTCCTCTTTGTCCACGAGCAGGCATACACTTGTATATTCCGGTGCGCCATCTATTTCAAGCATAGCTCTGTATGAAGGATATGCGCACACTCTGTCGTCATGGCCGTAACCCATGATCATACTTCTGTCAAGTCCGTAGTCTCTTGCCTCTCCGGCAGGTACCACCTCTATCTCTGCTGAAAGGAAATCATCCTCGTCCACACCGTACTCCTGTGAAAGTATTGTGAGGATATTGGCCTTTACTCTCTCCTTGATATCCTTGTCGTCCTCGTCCTTTTCTGGTCCCGGTATGCTTCCGATCAGCACATCAAGGCTCTCGCCCTTTATGACCTCTGAGGCCTTCTTGCCCATCTGCTCGCCTGACAGGTGAATAAGCAGATCGCTCACACCCACTACAGGATCATTTGGCTTGTCTCCGATATTGACTGTCACTGTGCTGCCATCCTTTTTACAGATGACTCCGTGAAGTGCAAGCGGCAGTGTGACCCACTGGTATTTCTTGATACCGCCATAATAATGTGTGTCTAAAAGTGCCATGTCTGTGTCCTCGTATAAAGGCACCTGCTTTAAGTCCATTCTAGGTGAATCAATATGAGCTCCGAGGATATTCATACCCTTCTCAAGAGGCTTACTGCCCACGATAAACAGCGCCAGTCCCTTTCCCATATTGTTTGCTATGATTTTATCTCCTGCCTTTACGCTCTTTCCTGTCTCGATGAGCTCATCAAGGTCTACAAAGCCGTGTCCTGTGGCGTCAGCATAAACTGATGCCGTGCACTCGCGCTCTGTCTTGCAGCCGGATATAAACCTTCTGTAATCCTCTGCAAATGCAAATAATTTTTCTCTTTCAGGTCCCTGGGGATATTTCTCCCAGGCGTTTTTCTTTTCTATTGCCATGATTTATTATACCTCCGAATTTTTTGTAAGATTTGCCTGGACGCGGCGATACAGCTCCTGAGCTGCATTGTAGCCCATCTTTTTTTGTCTGTGATTGACTGCTGCTGTCTCTACGATGACTGCCAGATTACGTCCCGGTCTGATTGGCAGTGAATGACACACTACTTTGTTGCCGAGATACTCGGCATATTCTTCCTCGAGGCCGAGTCTGTCGTAATCTGCCTCCTTCTTCCAGTCCTCGAGCTTGATTACGAGGTCTATCTGCTGTTTTTCCTTTACACACTCTACTCCGTAAAGTGTCTTGACATCGATGATTCCGATGCCACGAAGCTCTATAAAGTGTCTGGTAATCTCAGGCGAAGTACCCATGAGCGTATGCTCGTTGATCTTTCTGATTTCCACCACATCATCCGTCACAAGACGATGTCCTCGTCTGATGAGCTCGAGTGCAGCCTCACTCTTTCCGATACCGCTCTCGCCTGTGATCATTACTCCCTCGCCGTATACATCTACCAGCACGCCGTGCACTGTGATGCATGGTGCGAGCTGCTCACCAAGACAATAGATGAGCTCAGCCATAAAGCTTGATGTGGAACGACCTGTTGACAGCACCGGAATACCGTGCTCTCTGGCCTCTTCCATAAATATCTCATCCGGCTGTAAATCTCTGCAGAAGATGATACATGGTATATCAAACTCCATGAAGCGGCTATAGCGCTCTTTTTTCTCGCTGTCGCTCATCTTCTCTATATAGGTATACTCTACATTTCCGATAATCTGTATTCGTCTCTCCTCAAAATGATCAAAATATCCTGAGAGCTGAAGCGCCGGTCTGTTGACGTCCGAGCACTCTATCGCCCTCTCCTTTAGGTTCATCTCTTTTGTGAGATTGTTGAGATCGAGCAATTCTGCTACCTTTGCAACTGATACTGAGTGTAATGCATCCATTCGCGGTCCCCCTTGATGTATATTTGTTTTTTAGTATACCACAGATTAGCTTCAAAATCTACGTGGCAGAGTGGAAAAATGCATACACTGCCTGTGCTGCTTTTTCGTTCATGGTCTCTGTCTGCATAAGGTCTTCGACATCTGCTTCCTTTATCTTCTCTAGCGACTGGTAGCGGCGCATGAGCGCCTTTCTGCGTGCCGGCCCTATGCCTTCAATATCATCAAGCACCGAATGTACCTGACTTTTTGAGCGCAGTGACCTATGAAACTCTATTGCAAAGCGGTGTGCCTCATCCTGTATTCTCGTGATGAGCTTGAAGCCTTCGCCGTGGCGGTCGATAGGTATCTCCACATTGTTGTAATAAAGACCTCTTGTGCGGTGAAAATCATCCTTCACCATACCACACACAGGTATGTCGAGTCCCAGCTCGGAAAGCACCTGAAGGCATATATTTACCTGACCTCTTCCACCATCCATCATTATAATATCCGGAAAACGGTTGAAGCTGCCTATTTCCTGTGGAGAGCCATCTTTTTCAAGCTGCTTCTGTTCTTCCATGCCATGTGTAAAGCGGCGTGTGAGCACCTCGTGCATTGACGCATAATCATCAGGTCCTGTAACTGTGCGAAGCTTAAACTTTCTGTAATCGCTCTTTTTAGGCTTGCCCTTCTCATACACTATCATGGAGCCGACAGTCTCAAAGCCGTTGATATTGGAAATATCATAGGCCTCCATACGGTTTAATCCATGTAAGCCCAAAAGTCCCTCGATTTCCTTTACAGCTCCTATTGTGCGCCCCTCTTCTCTCTTTATCCGCTCCTTATCCTGGCTGAGCACTAAGAGTGCGTTCTTGTAGGCAAGCTCAACAAGCTTTTCCTTCATGCCCTTCTGCGGCACCTTTATATTTACACGCCTGCCTCGCTTTTCACTGAGCCACTGCTCCAAAACAGCCATATCCTCTATCTCACTCTGCAGCATGACCTCGCGCGGTATAAAAGGTGTTCCTGAATAAAACTGCTTCACAAAGTTATTTAACACATCATCCGCAGCCTCCTCGCTTCCGACCCTCACATGGAAATGATCTCTGCCTATCAGCTTTCCGTTTCTTATGAAAAATACCTGCACCACTGCATCAGTATCGTCATTTGCCAGTGCTATGATATCCTTATCCTCGCCGTCGGCATTTGTTATCTTCTGCTTCTGTGCTACCTGTTTCACACTGTTTATCAGATCCCTGTATTCAGCCGCTTTTTCAAACTCCATGCTCTCTGAAGCCTTTAGCATTTTATCGCTAAGAGCCTTTATTGTCTGCTCATAGTCGCCGTTTAAGAAATCTATCGCGCCCTTTACAGATATGGCATACTCTTCCTTCGTTACATACCCCTGGCATGGTGCATTGCACTGGTGTATATGATAGTTGAGGCACGGCCGGTCTGCTCCTATATCACGCGGCAGCCTGCGGTTGCAGGTGCGAAGCTTATAGATTTTGTTTATCAAATCTATCGAGCTTTTCACCGCAGAGGCACTCGTATACGGACCAAAGTAACGGGATTTGTCCTTTTTCATCTGGCGCGAAAACAGCACCCTCGGATAGTCCTCTCCCAGTGTCACCTTGATGTACGGATATGTCTTGTCATCACGAAGCATAGTATTATACTTTGGTGTGTGCTCCTTTATCAGATTGCACTCCAAAACAAGGGCCTCAAGTTCAGAGTCGGTGACTATATACTCAAAATGATCTATATGCTCTACCATCTGTTTTTTCTTGATGCCCTCATTGTGGCTCGCCTGAAAGTACTGATGTACTCGCTTCGTCAGGCTTTTGGCTTTGCCGATATATATGATTACATCATCCTTGTCATGCATAATATAAACTCCCGGGGCATCCGGGAGTTTTTTTAATTCTTCTTTGATATCAAATGTTTTTTCCATATTCGCTCTTTGGGTTGGTTGTGGTGGAGTTTCGCACTTTTAGGTTGTGTGGTTGCCGGCATGGCACACAGTGTATTCCTCAGGAAAATATGAAGTCAGCCGCGGGATTTCTCTCCGTTTGGTTTTCTTTGTTTGCAAGGCTTTTTCGTCCCTTTTCTTGCCCGGAAGCCCGCGGCAGTTCATATTTTCCTTCTGAACACACTGTGTACCCTCCGGCTTTTTTCAGTTTATGTGTGCGAAACTCTTTTCTACTGCGCTTTTTTTATGCGAAATTCTTTTTTCGCTCTTTCGCTACGCGAAAATTGCTTGGTTGCTCATTGTGTTCGAAAATTGACCTATAAGGTACTAGTTATTCAATGTATTATCATCCGGCGCTGTATATCCGGAAGATTCATTTGTATCTGCAGGCTGGTCTGTGGCATTACGAAGGAGCGGATCTGCTGCTGATGTCGTATCTTTCTGTGCATCATTCTGTGCGGCTTCCTGCTCTTTGCTCTCTTCACCATCTTTTTCCTCGTCCGGGTCAGGGAGTCCCTTCATATCGCGGAACATCTTCATGAATTCCTTACCTGTGATTGTTTCCTTCTCGTAGAGATAATCTGATATACTGTCGAGGATTTCTCTGTTTTCATCGAGGAGCTTCATGGCCTCTGCGTAGCTGCTGTTGATGATTGAGAGTACCTCATCATCTATCTGCGATGCTGTATTCTCTCCGCAGATTAATCCTGCTCCGCCCTCTAAGTACTGGTTTTGTACTGTTGCAAGGCACATCATGCCGAATTTATCTGACATTCCGTACATAGTTACCATGGCACGGGCTATCTTTGTGGCATTTTCTATATCATTTGCGGCTCCGCTTGTGACTGAGTTAAATACCAGCACCTCTGCTGCACGACCTGCCATATATGTTGTGATTTTGGCGAGAAGTTCATCCTTTGTCTCAAGGTATTTCTCCTCTTCAGGTGTCTGGAGTGTATATCCGAGTGCGCCCATGGTACGTGGTACGATTGTGATTTTCTGTACAGGCTCTGTATTTTTCTGCAGGGCTGATACAAGTGCATGTCCAACCTCATGGTATGAGACGATTTTTCTCTCTTTATCGCTCATGACACGATCCTTCTTTTCCTTGCCACCGACTGCTACAAGCTCGAAGGCCTCAAAGAGATCTGACTGGTTTACAAGCTGTCTGCCGTTTTTGACTGCATTGATGGCAGCCTCATTAATCATGTTGGCAAGATCTGAGCCAACAAGTCCTGCTGTGGCAAGTGCAAGTGCATCGAGGTCTACCGACTCATCCATCTTGACATCCTTTGAGTGTACCTTTAAGGTTTCCAGACGCCCCTTTAAGTCAGGCTTGTCAACAATGATTCTTCTGTCAAAACGTCCCGGACGAAGAAGCGCCTTATCGAGCACCTCAGGGCGGTTAGTTGCTGCTAATATAAGTAATCCCTTTGATGTATCAAAGCCATCCATCTCTGCAAGGAGCTGGTTTAGTGTCTGCTCACGCTCGTCATTGCCACCGCCATATCTGCTGTCACGGCTCTTTCCTATTGCATCTATCTCATCGATAAAGATAATACATGGTGCCATCTTTTGTGCTTCCTTGAACAAATCACGCACTCTCGAAGCTCCGACTCCGACAAACATCTCCACAAAGTCTGAACCTGCAAGTGAGAAAAACGGTACTCCTGCCTCTCCTGCTACTGCCTTGGCAAGGAGTGTCTTACCTGTTCCCGGAGGTCCCACAAGAAGCGCTCCCTTAGGAAGCTTTGCTCCGATATCTGTATATCTCTTAGGATTATGAAGGAAATCAACAACCTCCTGGAGAGATTCCTTGGCTTCATCCTGTCCCGCAACATCCTTGAAGTTGACGCCTGTGGATTTCTCCACATATACCTTGGCAGTCGATTTGCCGACTCCCATTCCCATGCTGCCGCCCATCTTCTTTGAAACAAATGCCAAAAGCACCCACAGCAGTATAAGTGGAACTATAAAGCTTAATATATTAAAAATCCATGTAGATGTATTATCAGGTATCGCTGCCTTTATTTCAATAGACTTGCCCTCTGAGGTCTTTGCTTTTTTGAGTGTCGGTACAAGCTCATCATCAGCCACACGGCCTGTGTAATATGTGATGTCATAATCCTTGTGCCCGTCATCCACAAGCTTGTAGTCTATCTCGTAGGAATCAAACTCCACGCTCTTGACATTACCATTGTCGAGCTGTTTTATGAAATCACTGTATGACTTTTCCTGTGTGCTGGCATGCGATATGCTGTTTGATATAAGTGCATACACAAACAATGCCACGAGTGTCAGCAGGATAAATGCCATGATACCCTGTCCGCCACGGTTGTTTCTGCCACCGTTTCCACCAGGTCTGTTACCACCGTTATTCCCGTTTCCACCGGACCCATTATTGCCCGGGCCATTGTTGTAATTATAGTTATTAGGTCCCTGATTATCCATATTTTCTCCGTTCTTTTCTTATTTATTACAAGCTTCAAGGCAATTTTGACCTGTAATTTTTATAGTCATTCCCATGAAACCCTATCCCCCGAAAAATATCATTACAGACTTCTTATTTTTCAAGGAATATATTGTATATGAAACCGTCTCCTCACAATATATAAAGTGTGAAGCTTCACTTTATTATAAGAAAAAGTGCGGTCAAAATCAACCGCACTTTCTAAATATTGTATTAAATATAACGAAAAATTATCTGTTCACCTTGTTTGCCGCCTCTATGAAGCCATGGAAAAGCGGATGTGGACGGTTCGGACGTGACTTAAGCTCAGGATGTGCCTGTGTGGCAATAAACCACGGATGCTCCGGAATCTCAATCATCTCCACGATTCTGCCATCCGGTGATGTACCGCAAAGCTTCATGCCATGCTCTGTGAGAGCTGTTCTGTAGTCATTGTTGACCTCATAACGGTGACGATGACGCTCGCTTATATTCTCTGTGCCATATACCTGATATGCCTTTGATGTCTTGTCGAGTACACATGGATAAGAGCCAAGTCTAAGTGTACCTCCGATATCCTCTATTCCGTTCTGGTCAGGCATAAGTGCGATAACCGGATGAGTAGTGTTTGGATCAAGCTCTATACTGTGTGCATCATGGAACATACATACGTGGCGCGCATACTCGATGATTGCCACCTGCATTCCAAGGCAGAGTCCCAGATATGGGATATCGTTTTCCCTGGCATACTTAGCTGCTGCAATCATGCCCTCAACACCACGATCTCCAAAGCCTCCCGGAACGATAATTCCCTGAATGCCCTTGAATACCTCTGCTGCATTGTCATCATTAAGCTCCTCTGAGTCAACCCACTTTATATCAACTGTGGTATGCTCAGGAATACCGCCATGCTTCAGTGCCTCAACAACTGAAATGTATGCATCGTGAAGTGCTGTATATTTTCCGACAAGTGCGATCTTGACCTCTTTATCAGGATGACGGAGATCCTCAACCATCTGCTTCCAGTCTGCAAGATCCGGCTCAGGACAGTCGAGATTCAAGCACTCGCATGCAACCTTTGCAAGATTCTCCTGCTCCATGGCAAGTGGTGCCTCATAGAGATACTCCACATCAAGGTTCTGTAATACGTGTGAATTCGGTACATTACAAAACAGCGCAATCTTGTCCTTAAGCTTCTGATCAAGCTCATGCTCTGAACGGCATACAATGATATCCGGCTGGATTCCCATGCCCTGAAGCTCCTTTACACTTGCCTGTGTAGGCTTTGTCTTGAGCTCTCCTGACGCCTTGATGTATGGAATCAGTGTCACATGGCACAGGATGGCATTGTCATGTCCCACCTCATGCTGGAACTGTCTGATTGCCTCGAGGAACGGCTGACTCTCGATATCGCCGACTGTACCGCCCACCTCGATGATTGCGATTGTGGTATCCTCAGATGTGAAATCCCTGTAGAATCTGCTCTTTATCTCATTGGTGATATGAGGGATAACCTGTACTGTTCCTCCGCCGTAGTCACCACGACGTTCCTTCTGTAATACTGACCAGTATACCTTTCCTGTGGTGACGTTTGAGTTCTTTGTCAGGCTCTCATCAATAAAACGCTCATAGTGTCCCAGGTCAAGATCTGTCTCAGCTCCATCGTCTGTTACAAACACCTCTCCGTGCTGAATAGGGTTCATGGTACCCGGATCAATATTAATGTATGGATCGAACTTCTGCATTGTCACCTTGTATCCACGAGCTTTTAAAAGACGTCCAAGAGACGCTGCGGTAATTCCTTTTCCAAGACCGGAAACAACTCCACCGGTGACGAACACGTATTTTACAGGCATAATTTTCCTCCTTATCAATATGCTTTGTATATTTGTAAATTCTTAATTTTTAAAATAACCAACTTATTATACAGCCTTAAATTGATTAATGCAATTTATTTTTTAATTATATTTATTATATTTTGTTATAATGCTTCACATCTGGTGACGGACAACCCTGTATTCATCGCCTGAGCGGTAAAACGGACAGCGCTTATAGCTGCTCTGGACAAATCTCGCCATATCATCCTCGTCCATATTTACCGAGCAATAATACTCCTCATCATCCTCATCATATTCATTGTATGCACAAAAATCGCAGCATGTCTCCATTATCTTATCCTTCCATCACTTTTAATATGTATGCTGAAAATCTACTTAAACTGATTGACAGTCTCGTCATATTTGTAATCAATCTGTGCAAGCTTGTCGCAAAGCTCTTTCTCATCAATATCATATGCTGCCGCAAGCTCCTTCAATCCTGAATAATTGTCCCGAAGCTGTGTGTTTACAAAGCTAAGCAGCATAACCGGATCCTTTGGTAATGCCATAATCTGCTCCTTATAATTCTATGTAATCTTATAATTCTATGTTATCTTATTATCATAATCATAGCAATTAACTTTCAAATACCTGCTTTATGCTGTCATAGTGCAGGAACACTCCCTGCGCAGCAAGCTCTTTTATTTCATCGAGTGTGGCAATTTTAAACCCAAGTGCCTCCTCTGTCTGAATCTGTACGTCAGACTCCTTGAAATCAAGCTCAAAGCGGTAAACATCCACGAAATAGTTGTCACCCTCGCCCGGATTCTCCCTGTGATAGGTATAGGCAAGCCCTCCCGGACACTGTGATACATCAAGGCCCACCTCTTCTTTCACCTCTCTGCAGACTGCGGTAAATGAGCTCTCACCTGCCTGTGCGGCTCCTCCTGAAACCTCCCACCAGCCCGGTGCCCATGCCTTTGTCATGACACGCTGTGTGATAAGGAACCTGCCATCAGGTCTGTGAATCACGCCAAGCACTGAAAGATGATACTCTCCATCCTTAAGTATCCAGTCGTTTTTTTTCATTGTACGGCCTGTCGGTTTTTTATCCTTATCGTATATATCCCAAAATTCCATTTGAAGCTTCCTTTCTCTAAGTGAGTCTTTAACAATATCATATCATATCCTGCGCAGAAAAGCCAGCTAGTTGTTTACGCAGCTTTTTGCTTTCCGGCAGATAATATTCCATCAGCGACCAGAACCTGGCATTATGGCTTGGCTCAAGCAGATGTGTAAGCTCGTGAACCACCACATACTCTGCGCACTCCGACGGCACCTTAGCCAGCAGAAGGTTGAAATTCAGATGATGTGACTTAACGTTGCATGATCCCCACCTTGTCTTCATCTTCTTTATCGTAAAGCCGGCTGACTTAACTCCCATAACAGGCTCCCATTTGTCGATAAGCCTCTGCAGCTGCATTTTAAGCTCCCTGCGCAGCTCTCTCTCCATGAATGGCGCCAAAACCGGTTCCTGTTCCTTAAGCTGTCTTGCGACAAGCATTTCCTGCATGATCCGCTCAATCCAGTCTGATTTGCTTTCCACGAATTTCCTGATTTCCGCATCACTCATGCCATAAGGAGCACTCACTGATAGTGTGCCATCCGTGTCCTTCACACGAAGATACATGTTTTTTATTCTTTTCCTAGTCACTTCTATTGCATATCTGTTGTTTATATATATGTTATTTGTACATTTTTTATTTGCATATGCGTTATTCATATTTTCCAGTTTCATACTGCTCCTATCACGTAATCCGCTCCACGTAAATCCATTTTACAATCTCCACGCATTTTTGTATACTATAAAATAAAGTAACTATTCAGAACCACTGAGAACAAGAAAAGCTGATGCGTCATGCTTGCATGTAAGCAGCAGGTTTTATTGTTCTCTAGGTGGCTCGAATAGAGCCACCCCACACATATGAGCAAAATTAGCTGCACAGCAGCGGCGCTAAACGTCCGGTGGACGTTTGTTCAGCGCGGACCGAAACGGAGTGTAGACAAAGCACGAGTATCGTGCGGTTTTGCGAATATGCGTGGGTGGTTCTGAATAGTTATGAAATAAAGAATAAGGAGGCTCATATGACAAAAGAAAAATTAGCCATTGAAGTAATAAAAAGACTAAAAACCGCATATCCCCGCACCGATTGCACTCTTGAGTACGACGATGCCTGGAAGCTGCTCGTATCAGTCAGGCTCGCAGCCCAGTGCACTGATGCCCGCGTAAATGTAGTCGTGGTGGATTTGTTCAAAAAATATCCTTCCATCGAGGCTCTCGCCGATGCTGATGTTTCCGACATAGAAGAAATTGTACGTCCATGCGGCCTGGGAAAGAGTAAGGCACGTGATATAAGTGCCTGCATGAGAATGCTTCGCGATGATTTTGGCGGTCTTGTGCCTGACAATATGACCGATCTACTGAAGCTGCCGGGAGTCGGCAGAAAGAGTGCCAACCTGATTATGGGTGATGTGTACGGCAAGCCTGCCATCGTCACCGACACACACTGCATACGCCTTTGCAACCGTATAGGACTTGTAGATGGAATAAAGGACCCGAAAAAAGTGGAGATGGAGCTTTGGAAAATCATCCCACCCGAGGAGAGCAATGACTTCTGCCACAGGCTGGTTGATCATGGACGCGCCGTATGCACTGCACGAACCACACCGCACTGTGACATGTGTGTGCTGAACGATATATGTGGAAGCGTTGTGCATAGCTAAAACAGCAAGGCTGCGTCTCCGCAGCCTGCATGCAAAACGTGAGAAAGGACCGCGATGTTACACGCGGTAACAACGCGATCCTTTCTCGAGGAGTTTAGTTATGAAAATGTTTATTAATAAAAAGGGAATAATGTAAAAGGTTTTGTTCCTCTTACATTAACAAGTATATGCGGTAATTATGTCCTAACAATGTACATTTTAGAAATATTTTATTAAAAAAGTCGTGATTATTTTATACTTTTTTTAGATTTGTAATATTCTGTAAATAACAACTAAATTTTTTTGTTAAAAAGTGCCTTACAGAGCTGTATTTTATCCTCATGGCTCTGTCCGGTCAGGCTGTTTTGAAAATCCACAATACCTGCAGCGGTGCTGTCTGTCAGCAGACCTTTTTCTGCGAGACGTCTTTTCATCTCACGCGCTGTACCGTTTCCTCCATCGAACACACGCACCCTATCTCCAAGCACCTCCTGTATCATTTTTCTGACAAACGGATAATGTGTGCATCCCAGCACAACCGCATCTATCTCACCATGCGAATATGAATACAAAAGTTCCTCGAGATACTGTCTCACATCATCACCGTACAAGTCACCTCTCTCAACGAAATTCATAAGCCCAGGACAAGGCAATGGAATAATCTCACCCAAATGTCTGTATCTGTCCATAAGCTTTTTAAGTTTTTCCTCCCTGATAGTCATAGGTGTAGCCATCACAAGCACTCTCGGATTTTCCATAAAAAGCATCGCAGGCTTGACTGCAGGCTCTATCCCTACGATAGGAACATCGGGATATTGCTCTCTTAATATACGCACTGCCGCGCTGGTGGCTGTATTGCACGCGACAACAAGCCCCTTTGCATGCTGATTTAAAATCAGCTCCTTTGCATGCTCACAGGTCAAAGCTCGCACCCGCTCAAGTGTTTTGGTACCATAAGGCGCATTTGCTGAATCACCGTAATATATAAAATCTTCGTTAGGCATCACTTCAACCAGGCTCTTTAAGACGCTTATTCCGCCGACTCCTGAATCGAAAACTGCAATTGACATTATAAAAGTCCCTACTTTCTTTATAAAATCTGTTATGATATAATGAATAAAACAAGCTTAAGGAGGCACCTATGGATAATCCTAAAAGTCTTTTTAACAACAACACAAAAGTATGTGAAAACTGTAAAAGGCCTCTGCCACATGACTATAAAGAGAATCTCTGCCCACGATGCCTTGATCTGGCATTATTCCGCGAGGTAAAGGAATTTATCCGTACCCACGACGTAAATGAATACGAGGTTGCAGAACATTTTAAGATACCGCTTAGACAGGTAAAGAGCTGGATAAAGGACGGACGCATCGAGTACAAGCAGTCTGAATCAGCCTCCACTATAGCCGGTCTTCACTGCCAGCGGTGCGGTGCACCTGTTACCTTCGGCACTCTTTGTCCCAAATGTCTGAGACTGTTAAACGGCAACAAAGGATACTCAACCGGATACGATGCCGGCAAAACAAAATCCAAAATGTACCATTTGGAAGGAGAGGAGTAATTACTCCTCTCTTCTTTTAACCTTTGATCTGTATTTTTTCTCAACCTCTGTGAGGAACTTGTCATCAAGCTCCGCCTTTATAAGTACGTTCTCATCAGGCGATTTGATGACGATATCATAATAAGGTACATCCTTCTGACCTGAGGTATAGTCTATTTTCTTGAACTCATTTCCATTCTCGTAATTGTATACGCTTCTGTCACCTGCCGGTGCAATTGCTGCTACAGACTCCATGCTGTATATTCCAAGGCGCTTTCTGCGGCTCTTGTTTTTAATTTTGGCAAAGCGCAGCTCTCCGTCAAAATATGAATATTCAAACTCGGTGTTCTGTGCCATTATCATAAGATATGCAATAAGTCCAAATACTACTGCAAATAAAATACCCGGTGCAAATCCGATGCAGATAGTCAGAAGACTTATCGCAGCAAGAGCTACAAGCAGGTACGAAACAAATACCAGCGCCACATTTTTTTTACGCGCAATCAATGTAAATACTTCCATTATAATTCTCCTTTGCATATTGAAAATATATATCTTTATAATGATAACAGATTTTTACCGTTTCGTATAGATTTTTTCATGTTTATAGGTTAAAATATTATAAAAATTTAGTGAAATTTCGGAGGGTTAAGATGCAATTTAACTTAAAACTGCAAAATGATTTCAAAAACAACATAAGAAGGGAGTGGGCTTTAACCAACGGCCTTGGCGGATATGCCGGTGGTTCAGTCACCGGTGCGATAAACCGTACGCATCAGGGCTATCTGATTGCAAGCCTTCATGCTCCTGTGCAAAGATACGTCTGCTTCTCAAAGACAAACGAAAAAATAGTCACAGACAGCCACACCTACGACCTCTCAAGTGACCAGTTCAAGGGCGGATGCCACACAGACGGCATCCAATATATAAGAGAGTTCACATACGATGGAACCATATGCTTTACATATGAGGCCGGTGATATCACCATAAAAAAACACATCGCACTGGCACAGGGAAAAAATCTCGCTGCCGTGGCATATGAGGTTCAAAACAAAGGCGAAGCGGCTAAGCTTTTGATCACGCCTCTTATGAACTTCCGTGAGCACTCTGAAAGTTCCACCGTCGATTCATTAAAATTCGAGGTCAAAAAGCAGGAGCATGGCTTTACCCTCATTCCAAAAGCTCAGGATGACCACTGTATCCGCATTGCTTTTTCAGGCGGAGAGCTTATTGAAAGAGACTACAAGTATATCTGTGACCTTGAGGCTCAGACCGAGGTGGACAATGAAGTGCCCGGCCTCGACTGTGCATTTTGCCCATATGACGTGAGCGTGGATATTCCTGCCTCTGCTTCAATGCATTTTTCTGTAATGTGCGATATCGTACCGCTTGAAGCCTGTAATGACAACTCAGGCACAGCCTTCGCCAAACACCTTGTTTCTGATAACGAAAGTGCTTTTGAAATACTACGTGCGCAGCTTGACTACACCGATGAGCTGATTAAAAGAAGCGGCTTCACTGATGACTTTGCCGTGAAGCTTACTGTGGCTGCAAACCAGTTCATCGCACACAGACAGTCAACAGGCTATGACACTGTGCTCGCCGGACTTCCTTGGTTTACAGACTGGGGCCGTGACACTATGATTTCATACACCGGCCTGACACTTTGCACCGGCCGTTTTGAAAAAGCCCACGATATACTACTGACCTTTGCCAAGTACTGTAAGGACGGGCTCATCCCGAATATGTTCCCGGACAGCGGACTTGAACCTCTCTACAATACTGTAGACGCATCACTGTGGTATTTTTATGCTGTCTACAAATATCTTGAATATGTGGCCACTCCCGATGCCTATGAATTTATAAAGAAGGATATTTATCCATGCTTAAAGAATATCATATCTACTTATAAAAAAGGCACTGATTTTTCCATATATATGGACACGGACGGGCTCATTCATGCCGGAAGCGGACTCGACCAGGTAACATGGATGGATGTGCGTGTCGGTGACTGGGTTGCTACGCCTCGTCACGGCAAACCTGTCGAGATAAATGCACTTTGGTACAACGCACTGTGCACCATGGATATGCTTCAGGCTAAGTTTGGCGATAACGATGACAGCTACAGACAGCTTGCTTCTCTCGTAAAGACTTCCTTCAACAAGCGCTTCTGGAATGAAAACACAGGCTGCCTGTATGATGTGGTTGACGATGATGACGACACAATCCGTCCAAACCAGATTTATGCCGTAAGCCTGCCATTTACCATGCTCGACAAGGAGCGTGAAAAAGCAATTGTGGATACGGTAATGGATAAGCTGTACGTAGGCTGCGGACTGCGTTCGCTCGATCCTGACCACAAGGATTACCATCCGATTTACATCGGCTCTCTCTCAAAGCGCGACCACGCCTATCATCAGGGAACAGCCTGGGGCTTTCTGCTCGGTGGTTTTATCAGTGCCTATGTAAAGGTAAACGGCCGCATGAAGGCGACCGCTTTATGCGCTGACAAGCTGCTTGACCCTGTAAGGGAGCATCTGCTCAACAACTGTATCGGCTCAATATGCGAGATATTTGACGGCGATGCCCCTCACACCGGCCGTGGCTGCTATGCGCAGGCATGGAGTGTAGGTGAAGTGCTTCGCTGCTACTGTGAGGATGTACTGCCTATGCTCCCACAAGCTCACTCATAAGCTCGTGGACCGTAGTCATTCGGTTTATGCGGCCCACATTGGCACCGCAGAATACCAGACCGTTTTGCATATCTCCTTTAACCGCTGCAATCAGTGCCTTCGTAATACAGTATGGCACTGTTGCAGGGTTACATTTCTCAAGACAATTGTAGCACTTTGTGATAGGCTGCTTTTCCTTTTCCAATCCCCTGATAAACTCATTTCTGACAGCTCGCCCCGGCATTCCGACCGGGCTTTGTATAATCTGCACATCAGACTCATTCGCGTTCAGATAAGCATGCTTATAGGCATCAGATGCGTCACACTCCTCTGTCGCCACAAAACGGCTCGCCACCTGCACTCCGTCGGCTCCAAGCTCCATGCAGTGCATGACATCCTCATGTGTAAACACTCCGCCTGCTACAATTACCGGAATGTGCTTTTTAAACTTCTCCTCATATGTCTTTGCACAGCTGATAATCTCCTTAATCTCGCTGTCATAATCCATATGCTCCATATCTGCAAGCTGCTCATTGGAAAATCCCAGATGTCCTCCGGCCTTTGGTCCCTCGATAACAATAAAGTCCGCTGTGCGGTTGTATCTGTGTGCCCACATTTTAAGAATCAGATTTGCTGCTCTCTTTGAAGAAACAATCGGAGCAATCCTTGTATGTGACTTTTCATCGACCAGCTCAGGCAGTTCCATTGGAAGTCCTGCCCCGCTTATAATAACATCAGCACCTGCTTCAACCGCAGCCAGAACATGCTCCTTGTAATGCTTTAAAGCCACCATGATATTGACACCTACCATTCCATGTCCACAGGCAAGCTCCTTTGCTTTCTTAATATGCTTCTTGATAGCAATCAAATTAGCCTTTGCCTGGTCCTTTTCAAACTCCGGCTCCTCAAAGCCAATCTGCGCGGTGGAAATCACTCCTACACCACCCTCCTTAGCAACAGCTCCGGCCAGTCTGCTAAGACTCACTCCAACTCCCATGCCTCCCTGAATGATAGGAAGCTTTGCAACCATATCTCCGATTCTCAGTTCTCTCAACATAATATGTACCTCCGAACATGTATAAATTCCACTTTTCTGTTTGATATTCAAATTATTTGATAATCAAACATATACACATAGTAACCCTTTATGGTATTTATGTCAAGGTAAAATTATATCATTTTCTATTTTATATAGTTTTTAATACTACATTTCTTGTTTATTGTAACTATCCAAATTTTCTCGATTTTAATATTGACATCAACAGACAAATCGTGTAGAATAACTTTTGTTGTGAGACAAGCCCAGTTAGCTCAGTTGGTAGAGCAACGGACTGAAAATCCGTGTGTCTCTGGTTCGATTCCGGAACTGGGCATTATACAACAAATTAAATATTCCTATGCGGGTGTAGTTCAATGGTAGAACACCAGCCTTCCAAGCTGGATACGTGGGTTCGATTCCCATCACCCGCTTTTTTGTTACCCTTTTTTGTTTGTCCACTAAGTATTTCATAATGCATTTAAACTGTCATACAGCTGCTTTTACACATACTTATACACAAAACAAAAGCCGATACACCGTGTCTCCACGAAATGTATCGGCTTTTATTATGCGCTAGATAAAATATGTATTCCCTAATAATGTCTGACTAGAATAAATCTACACGACCTGAAAACTTATCATTTATAACATAGTATGCAGAATACTCTTCCGGCTTGATGTAGATGTTAAGCTTTCTGATGAAGCCTGCCTTGTGTCCCTCAGCAACGAACTGAGCCTTAACACGCTCCTCGACAGCTGCTGTATCAACCTCGCTGTTCTGGTACTGAACAATAATCTCCGGCTTTACCGGCTCCTTCTTTGCAGGTTTTGCCTCTTTAGCTGTCTTTGCAGCTTTTGCTGCCTTTGCTGTTGTCTTCTTAACAGTGTCCTTTACATCAGCCTTAACCTCAGCGGCCTTCTCAGCAACCTTCTCAGTTGTCTTTTCAACAGCCTTCTCAACCTTCTCGGTTGTCTTCTCTACGGCTTTTTCTACCTCAGCCTTTACATCGGCTTTTGCATCAGCCTTAGGCTCTGAAACCGGCTGTGCCACTGTTTCCTCTTTTTTAACTTCAACCGGCTTTACTGCCTGCTTAACTGTCTTTGAGTTATTCTTTTTACGCATACTATTTTCCTCCTCATGCTCATTATTCACATACTAAAAAATTTTCAATTGCAACTAAAGCTTCCTGCTCATCATCACCCTTTGTAACAATATCAACAGACATTCCATCTGAAGGATTAAATGCCATAATACCCATGATGCTTTTTGCATTGATTTTGCGATTGTCACTCTCCAATGTAATCTCACTATCGAACTTGCATGCCACTTGAACAAGCTCTGCGATTGGATTATCATGACCTTCACATACTTTTGTAACGACAATACTCTTCTTACTCATACGTTCTCCTTAAACAAAAAGTATTAAACCTGTTTCATACTTATTTAATATATCCCAATTGTAACCGCTTTTCAATCCTTATGAAAATTTCTGTTAAACTTTACCTAAGGAGCTTACATTTAATGTCACAAAATCGGCATTATTACAACATTATTCTGTTTATTTTGTCATGTACGTGATAAAATGCAAGCCACCATTATAAAACATTCTGTCAGCATCCTCATAGCTCATCGATGTTGTTGCGCCATTATCCGGATTATAAATATATAAAGCTCCATTTGAAGAGTATCCTGTCACAAGCACTGCCGACGTATTTCCCGTCATCGCAAATACCGGATTGCCCTGGCTGATATAAAAGATAATATCCTCAGAAGACACTCCCTGTAAATCCAGGATTTCCTTGTCCGGCAGGTTGTTTTTGAGCACATCAACAGCACTGCTGCCTGCTCCAATCAGCTCAGACACACTTACCGTAACATCATTGTAGGTAAGCATTGCACTTACTGACTTCACGACACTGTCAGCATCCTTATCGATTTCATTACATGCAATATTCGCAAATGCATTTACTGCATTTTTTCTTGCCCTCATCCATACATACTGCTGGTTTGAGTCAATTACCACTCCCATGCTGTCATTTGCCTGTTTTATGGCATCCGAGATGTTATCAGATGCAAAAATCACATCCCCCTTTGCATAAACATAGAAATGGACTGTATTGTCATCAAACTTTAAATCAACAGCAGTATCATGCGAATTTATAGTCATCTGTGCTGTCAGCTGCTTCAGCTTATCCGGCTTTTTACCACCTGCTATACTAATAGCGCTGACCGTCAGCTTTGTATCGGACTGGCTCGTATCAAGAGCTATCTTCTGCTTCGAATCAGCCTCCCGGTTCATAATGGTATCCTGACCGATTTCTGCATACACACCATTGTTTTGTGCAATCAGATCTATCGTTACCGTATATCCATCCACAGAAATTTTCTCGACATAGCCGCCCGAAGGGGTATATGTCTTAAGCTCCGACTGGTCAGATGTATCAAGAATAATAAGGCCATTCATCGGAAATGTCGTGTTTCCGGCTGCATCAGAGACCACATCAGCAGCATTCGCCTGTCCATATATGAAATCCTCACCTATGAAGCCAAGCGGACGCAGATACTGGTCGTCGCCCTTTTTGACCTCAAAGGTCTTACCACTCTTTAAATCCATCACTTTTATGGTATTTGATGAGTACTGATTTGCAGAATCCACCCATGCAAAGTATCTGTTACTCTCCGATGCGCAGTAAGAGCCTGTAGACAAGCCCTCAACCACCTTCTTTACTGACATCGAGCCTAAATTAATCCTATAGAGACTGTCATCCATCATGAGATAGAATTCATTCTTCTCATTGAGATAAAGCATCTTGCCCATCTCAGCCTTTAGCACCTCATATGATGTCTTAGAAGGAATAAACGCTTCCTCATCTATAGTATGTGCCAGACCGTCATAATGGTACACACCGGTTCCCACCTCTCCCTCGTGGGTGCCTCTGTTCATATATCCGTATACCACAAAATCAATACTGCCCGCTTCGTCTACACTGACAATTTTTATATCGTGATGATTCCAGTTCTCACGCTCATCAATGCCCTCAGCGTCCCTGAAGCTGAATACCTTGATTATCATTCCATTGTTGATATCATAGGAGTATAAATCTCCCTCCTGGACAAAGCATATCACACTGCCTGCTTCATTGGCCCTGTACTCTGCCTCACTGCTTCTGATGCCAAGCATTACGCTGCCTGAATCCGATATAAAGCTGTTTTCACTGTTAAAAATCTGATTTGCCGTTCTCTCATAGTTGAGCACGTACATACGGCTTTCCGTCTGGCGCAGCCTGAAATATTCTCTCACATTGTAATACTCAGTCTCACCCTTACCGTCCACACAGCTCATCACATAGTCTATTGTAACCACATCATAAGAATCGTTTATTTCCTTTAGGGCTATGACAGGATTCGTATACTGTGCAGCGGCCATTGAGCCCCAGGTAATCTGACTCACCGTAGATGTCAGATCCACATGTGCAAGCGTATTTCTGTCACCGGTTGTTGTCTCCATATATGTTGTAAAGAATGATTTGTCATCCTTTATAAACGTCTCATCATGAAACTTCTTTGCAAACTCAACAACCTTTGCAGCTGCCTTTCCATCGGTCTGCATAATCCTGCTGTAATAATATACATTATCCTGACCGCTTGTGATGGTAAACACCAAAAGATACTCAGTATTTTCATCCATAACATTCGGCATGTTTACGTCCGCCTGAATAGTATTATCCTTATTAGAAAAAGAAGATATCTCGTCATCGGCCACCAGCCTCTTGCCATCCATGCTTCTGATCTTATATGATATTCTGTCAACAGCCATGCCATATGTTGAAATGGATAATGAGAGCTTCCTGTCATCCGAAATCGGAATAACGCAATCGCGCATCTTTGTCGGATCCATCTCAGTAGTATATCCATGGAGGGTGTTTATCTTTATTTTATCCAGATTAAATGACATAACCGGCAGCGTTGCATCCGCCTGCTTCGTGGTCATATCCTTATTTCCCTTGTTTGTAGTTATGCAAAATGTAATTAATGCTGCAATAAATACTACTATAAGTACTATCGGCTTTATCACTTTCTTACTCATAAAATCATATCCTTATATCTACCAGAATCTTTGGTACCTTCTGTATCTGCATCTGCGTCTGCAGAGTTCACAGTTAAAAAGTATGCCCGCTATTGTACAGATAAAGCACCTGCTGCTTTGCTCTGAGATAAATCTGCCGGCAATCCTGTCTGCCTCATCGAAAAGACGCTGTCTGTCAGGCACCTCATCATAGATAAAGCTGCCCTCATACTCCAGCTCATCCATTCGCTGCTCTACTGCAGACTGTATCATCGCCGTATCATGCGGATACATATCCTTTATCATCCCCAGGTCCTTTGCAAATGCATCCTCATTTTTATAGTAATCCATAAACGGAAATGTTTTATAAAAAGGTAACATCAAAAAACCTCTTTTTAATCATTATATGCTATATTCAGCTATTAGTTGCATGCTATAACAAACAATGCTGCAATAAAAATGCATGCGCCCAGGAATTTCTTTCCCGATACCTTCTCCTTCAGTATCACGCTGGAGCATATCATCATCACAATAATCGTCAAATTAAAAATATACCCTGCATAGCTGCCGGACATTGAAACTGCCCTGCCATAAAAATCATATGCTAACGGGTATGCAATGCCTGCAAGAATCAGGCATATACCATCAACAAATGACATGGATCTGATTTTCTTCATGCCTCCTGTTGCAATAGTAAATATAATAAGCACCAGCGTTCCTATAAACACACACCAGAACGCAATAAAGCCCTTATCCAGCTGTATCTCGCCAAGTGACACCAGAATATGTGCTGCCGATGCACAAACTGCAGCAAGAAGCGCAAACAAAATACCTGTTCCATCCAGATTTAAAATAACCGTTCCAACAATCATGAGTGCAATCGCTATATAATCAAAAGTGTCAGGGGTGTTATGAAACAGAAAAAATCCCGCTGCAAGCGTGATTATATAGCTGCATTTAACTATAGCTGTAACCTGAAATGTGTAGCCCTCATGTATGGATTTAAAAAAACAGATGCCAAAAAGCCCTGTTGCAAGCCCTGCCAGAAGTATAAATATAACGCTCCTTTGGCCGAGTGCAGTCAGGCTGCTTCCCATTATATTATCTTTCCTGTAAAAAAATATAGACGCACATAAAACAATCCCGGCAATGCTTCCCGCCAGCGCCGGGTCTGTCTTTTTAGTTCCAACCTTGGCCAAAATAGGCACACATGCTGCAATAAAGGTTGCAGCACATGCCCATATAATTCCTGTCATATACATTACCTCACCATGTATCTATTACTGTGACTGTGCAGCACTATCTGCAGCTCCTGTTGTACTGCCATCTGCTGTACCCTGACTGGCAGCCCCGCTATCTGCCGCACCTGATGTGCCGCTGTCTGTAGTGCTGTCAGCCATATCTGACTTGACGTAGTCAGAGCTGACATAGCCTGTCTGTCCCTGGAAGATAACCTGTGTCCAGCCATTGTCCTCTGATACAAACTCAAGCTTCACATCCTGTCCTATAACAGTAATTATATTTGCGTTTTTATCAGGCTTCTCTCTCATGTTTACACTGCTTGTAGTGGTGACATAAGTTTTTTCGGTCCCCTCTGTAGTCTGCTGTGGCAGATATATGGCGCCTATCTCTGTACCACTATCGCCGGCACTGTCAGTTTCACTTTCGCTAACTGCATTCTGTTGTACCTTGTCCTGTTCCTTTTTTTTGCCGCCCTTTGAGGTAATGGTAATCACTATTGTAGCAATCAGGGCAATAAGAAAAAGACATATTGCTGCAAAAATCAGTCTGGCGATTATAACATCTTTTCTGTGGCTCGCTTTCATATTATTCTCCTTTTGTATTATCTGTGTTTTGGCTCATTATAGCATAATAATCTAAAAAGAAAAAGGCAGTTAATAGAATGTTTATTGGTAAATTTCTATAAATTACCTTATAATATTTTTAAATTGCAGCACATCATATCAGAGGGAGATAAAATCATGGAACAAAAGACACCTTTTAAGGAGCTGACATTCAGTCAGAAAATACAATATATATGGGACTATTACAAAATACCGATATTTCTTGTCATTATCGGAATCATAGCAGTCACAGCCTTTATTCATGGTCGGCTTGCGCAGAAAAATACTATTTTGAGCGTATTATGCGTAAATGCAGAAAACAGCACCACAGAGGACAGCGGCGCCGATATTTTCAATGACTTTCTCACAGATAACGGCTATGATTTGTCAAAGGATGAAATTGCCTTAAACAAAAATATCTGTGTCGATGTAGACAAAAGCGGCCTAGACTATCAGAACATGGCAGTCCTCACAGCATACTTTGCTTCTAGCGAATACGATATATGCTTTATGGATGATAAGACATTTGATTATTACGCCAAAAATGTCTGCTTTGAAGATATAAGCAAATATCTGGATAAAGCCGTCCTTGAAAAATATAAGGACAGGCTTGCATATGTGACAATAGATGGTAAGGAATATCCTTGTGGTATCAGGCTTTCAGCAGATGACAATAAATTTGTCAAAGCCTCCGGCTTATACTCTTCATGTACTGTCGGAGTGTGCTGTGACTCCTCCCACGATGCTATGGTCAAAAAATTATGCGGCTACATATTACAGTAGCCGCATTTCTATTTCTTCTGCTTTTATCTTATGAATTTCTCCTGTTTTTAAGCTTCAGGATTCCACCTATTGCAAGAAGTACTACACTCAGGCATGAAACAATAAACAAATCAGGAACATAATCCTTTATTACCCAGTATGGTATGCCTCCGACAATAGGCGCAATAACTATGCCCACCGGCAAAAACAGATGCAGGAAAATATTTGCTATCAGGTTTCCGCTATTGTCTGTTCTCCATTTGTGCGACTTGATAATCTCCATCAGCGCAACCAATATAAATGCTGCAAAAACAAGGTCATAGAACAGGTGCGCATCGACATAATCCTTTGGGTCAAGCTCGTCTGTTGCATATCCCATAAGCGTCATCACAACCTTTGAGGTTACCTTGTTCATCAGATTGTTTGTGACCATATAGTCATTGGTATTTGCAAGAAATACAACACCTACACCGCTCTCCGGAAGCAGATACATGTCTGCAATATAGTTCTCAGTGAGACCTGTGTGATTGTACACTGTCTCGACATATTTATCCGAACGTACCCAGCCCATACCATAGCCTGTCTCACCTGACTCATCCATAGGAACTGTTACCCGAAACATTGTGCTAAGGCTCTTGTCAGAGAGTATTCCATAGCCGCCACGCAGATACATCTGCAGATATTTTCCCATATCATTTGCGCTGGATGCAATATAGCCCGCCGGTACAGTGGACCACGAATCGCTGAGCGGATACTTCACATCGCTTTCCACCGAAAAACCGAAATAATTGTTGTGACCTGTAATCAGACCATCCTTCTTCGCTTTTGCATAGGATGCACTGCTGTGAGTCATGCCAAGTGGTGTAAAAAATGTCTCTGTCAGATAATCGCTGTAGCTAACACCTGATACTTTTTCCACTATAAGCCCAAGTATGTCATAATTGACATTCGCATAGGTATATTCTCCATTTTTGCCAACAATCTTTGCATTTCCCACATGCTGGTACACGCCAAGTCCGCTGGTGTGATTGAGCAGCTGTCTTATTGTAATCCTTGTCGCATCCTTTGGATTTTTGAATACCTCAGCTGCATCCAGATAAGGATTTACCGGGCTGTCAATATTCAGATGTCCTTCCTCATACAGCTTCATGATGCATGCCGCAGTAAATGACTTGCTGAGTGAACCGGTGATAAACGGTGTGTCAAGGCTCTTGCAATCCCCATATGTACCTGAGAAAAGCACGCCCTCTGCATCTACCACCTCAACAGCCATGCCCGGAATCCTGTAATTGTCACAGGCTGCCTTTAAGGTATCCTCTATCTCTGTATATTTCGGCGAATAATTGTTGTTGTCAAGCCTTGGAATCATATCTATCACAAGACCCACTATAATAGCAACCACTATTCCCATCAGAGCTCTCTGTGGTATCAGCCCGATATAATGTGCATAATTGGTATATGTCTTTTTCGCCATATCCTCGGTGCCCTTTATCCACACCTTCGGTGTATGTGCATACCAGCCACAGTATACTACCAGTTCAAGAAACAATAGGACTGCCATCCATATCAAAAGCGCAAACACAAAGCCCGTTGAAAAACTTTTTGCCCCTGCTATTGATGTCAGTATGACAAGCGCTATCGTCCAGAATATAAGTGTCGGAAGCTTCTTTACAAACTTCTCCCAGTCTGTCATGATACGGATATTCCGATTTCTGTAGCCGCGCATATGCATGACCTTTTTCTGCAGCTTCTCGGGCATATTGCTTATCTTATATGCCGGATCCCGCTTTATCCGTATTACTCTGTATATGCCAAATATTAAGCAGCAGACTATTATCTCAACTGCCAGTACCATTCTATCAACCACCTTATGTCTTATTTACAGTCATTTGAGACTGTACTTTACATAAAAATTTAGCACATTTTTTGTGCTATGTAAACACAAAATAATATTAATACTACGGGCCGTAAGCCCCACAAAGCAGTGACGCACACGGACTCCCATTCGAGCTACGCTTTGCTGTTAAGTGGCTGTACGAATTATGCTTTTTACGTTTTCTATGCTCGACGAAACCGTCGAAACTCGCCCTCCATGGCTCGATTTCTCCTTGCCCTGCCCTCCATGGCCGGGCATTTCTGTGTTTCTATGCATAATTCTACAGCCACTAAACAGCTCCGCTATGCGCTCTCACGGGAGTCCGTGTGCGCCACCGCTTCGCGGGGCTTATGGCCCTTAGGTTGTGGATTTATTTACTTCTTAATGGGCATAAGTGCCGGTTTACGGGGTGCACATGCTCTTGTGAGAGCGCATAGCGGAGTCACTTAGATACTGTAGAATTATGCTTCACACGCAAAAATGCCCCGCCATGGACGGCGGGGCAAGGCGTTATGCGCCACGGATGGCGCATAAAAGCCGGTTTTGTCAAGCATAGAAAACATAAAAAGCATAATTCGTACAGTATCTTAGTGATGCAGCGTAGCGAACACGAGAGCATGTGCACCCCGGAAACCGGCACTTAGGCCACATATAACAGTTACAAATCAGTTCTGGCCATAGTATGCGTTAGCACCATGCTTACGGTAGAAATGCTTCTCCTTTATGTTGTCCGGGGCTGGCTTCACGTCAGGATTTACTGACTCTGTGAGTCTGGCCATCTTTGCCACTTCCTCAAGGACAACGGCGTTGTGCACAGCCTCAGCCGCATCCTTTCCCCAGGCAAACGGTCCGTGATTCTGACAGAGCACAGCCGGTGTGTATACAGGATTGATTTTTCTGTTCTCAAATGTCTCTATGATGACAAGGCCTGTGTTTTTCTCATAGGCTTCGTTGATTTCCTCTGTGGTGAGATTTCTCGCACATGGAATTGAGCCCAGGAAATAGTCTGCGTGAGTGGTGCCGTAGAGCGGAATATCCCTGCCGGCCTGTGCCCAGGCAACCGCCTCAGGTGAGTGCGTATGTACAATTCCTCCAATATCCGGATACTTTTTGTAGAGCTCTAAGTGTGTTGCTGTGTCTGACGAAGGCTTGTATTTTCCCTCTATCTTATTTCCTTCAAGATCCATGACTACCATATCATCAGGGGTGAGCACATCATAATCCACTCCACTTGGCTTGATGACAAAATAGCCTGTTTCCCTGTCAATTCCACTGACATTGCCCCATGTATATGTGATAAGCCCTCTTCTTGGGAGCTCCATGTTTGCTTCGTAAACCTGTTTCTTTAATTCTTCAAGCATTTTTTGTTCCTCTCTTATTATTTTTTACTGCTATTACAGCGGGAGCGCCTTTACCATGGCACGCTCTGCCTCAATTGCCGCCTTATATGTATTTATGTACTCATCAAAGCCCTTTACATCATCAGGGTCCGGCTGCATTACTATGCCCTTTTCGCCATTAAATACCCTGTCTGAAAGATATTTTTCCAAAGGCTCTCCATCTGCTTTATTCACCATATAAGCTGCGAGCACTGCCATGCCCCACGGGCCGCCCTCTCCGGCAGTCTCCATTACCGCAACCGGTGCATCCATGGCTGCTGCAAGTATGCTCTGGCCCACACCCTTTGTCTTGAACAGACCACCATGACCGTAAAGTGTGTCTACCTTTACTTTTTCCTCTTTAAATAGAATATCACAGCCGATTTTTAGTGTTGCAAGACTTGCATAGAGATGTGTGCGCATAAAGTTTGCAAGATTCATCCTTGCATCCGGCTTTCTGGCAAACATAGGTCTGCCCTCATTGAGTCCGATGACAGGCTCTCCCGAGAAAAGGTTAAAGGCCACAAGGCCGCCACAGTCCTTATCGGCTGTAAGTGCATTGTTGTAGAGCTTTCCATATATGTCATTCATATCTATATCCATGCCAAACAGCTCTGAAAATTCCTTGAATAATCCCACCCATGCATTTAAGTCTGACGTACAGTTGTTGCAGTGCACCATAGCTACCGCATCTCCCGATGGTGTGGTGACCATATCAAGCTCCTCATGAACTGCCTTAAGTGCCTTTTCAAGCACCACCATAGCAAATACAGATGTGCCCGCTGATACATTTCCGGTACGCACTGCAACAGAATTGGTTGCGACCATTCCCGTGCCTGCGTCTCCCTCAGGCGGTGCAAGCAATATACCGCTCTCCAGATTGCCGCTTACATCAAGCCTTTTAGCTCCTTCCTCTGTCAGCGTACCTGCCTTTTCTCCAGCCGTAAGCACCTTTGGCAGAATGTCTCTTATATCCCACGGATATTCTTTTACCTTATCTAATGCTGCAAATTTATCAAGCATTGCCGCATCATAATCCCTGGTCTTCGAATCGATAGGAAACATGCCTGATGCCTCACCTACACCCATGACCTTTTCACCTGTGAGCTGCCAGTGAATATAGCCTGCCAATGTTGTGAAATATGATATCTTTGATACATGCTCTTCTTTATTTAATATAGCCTGATACAGATGCGCTATGCTCCACCTCTGCGGAATATTAAAGCCAAGCACCTCCGTAAGCTCTGCTGCAGCCTCACCTGTGATGGTATTTCTCCATGTCCGAAATGGCACAAGCAGATTATCCTCCTCGTCAAAAGGCAGATAGCCGTGCATCATGCCGGAAATACCGATTGCCGCAAGCTTTTTTATGGTAACACCATACTTTTCCTTTGCATCCTGCGCCATTTTGCTGTAGCAGTCTGAAATGCCCTCCCAAATCATATCCAGGCTGTATGTCCAGATGCCGTCCACAAGCATGTTTTCCCAATCATGGGCACCTGTGGCTATAGGAGCATGATCCTCCCCGATAAGCACCGCCTTTATTCTGGTAGAACCGAACTCTATTCCGAGCACAGCCCTGCCGCTTTCAATAACACTTTTTACGTCTGACATAATATACCTCCACCTTGTAATGTAAATTTCTGAATAATTACCTTAAATTATTATACTGTAATTGTACAACGTTTTCCTTCAAAAGTAAACACAAGAAAACATAAATATACATAAATTTTAAAACGTTTTCAAAAGTGTTCAAAAGTGAATATCACTTTTTTTATTAAAATTTCAGATTATATTGATAGAATGTAAAAATTATGTTATGTTATATGTGTTTTGTGTAAACTAAATATGTATAACTGGAGCAAATAGTAAAACAAATTATTTTTACAAACGGAGGTAAACATGAACATTTACTCTATATTGCAGTTATGCGGTGGACTTGCCTTTTTCCTTTTCGGAATGCATGTTATGTCAGGCAGTCTTGAGAAGCTCGCAGGAGGCAATCTCCAAAAGATACTTAAGGAGGTAACCTCAAACCCTATCAAGAGCTTATTTTTTGGAGCAATAGTCACTATTGCAATCCAATCCTCATCCGCACTTACTGTTATGCTTGTCGGACTCGTAAACTCCGGCATCATGGAGCTTGCCCAGACTGTTGGTGTCATCATGGGTTCCAACATCGGAACCACTCTCACCGCATGGATTCTTAGTCTTTCAGGTATCGAAAGTGACAATCTGTTCATCTCGATGTTAAAGCCTGAGAACTTCTCCCCTGTCATCGCGCTTATCGGTGTGATTATGATTATGGGAAGCAAGAAGGAAAAGCGCAAGGACGTTGGAATCATCATGGCAGGTTTTGCCGTACTTATGTATGGTATGCAGCTCATGAGCGGCGCTGTATCACCACTCGCAGATATGCCTGAATTTACCGGACTGCTCACCACCTTTAACAATCCATTCCTCGGAGTGCTTGTAGGTGCTGTATTTACCGGAGTCATCCAGTCATCTGCCGCATCAGTTGGTGTGCTGCAGGCTTTAGCCATGACAGGCGCTATCTCATATAGCATGGCTATCCCGATCATCATGGGTCAGAACATCGGTACATGCGTGACTGCACTGCTTTCGTCAATCGGCGTAAACAAAAACGCCAAGAGAGTATCCATCATCCACATCAGCTTCAATCTGTTCGGTACAGCAATAGGACTTGTAGTATACTGTATCGCACGTTATGCTGTTGATCTGGCATTATTTAATGACAGCATCTCTCCTGTAATGATTGCGGTATTCCACTCAATCTTCAATATTGCTACCACTATTATCCTTCTGCCATTTAGCAATACTCTTGTAAAGATTGCTAAGAAGCTTGTCACAACTGACAACGCAGACGGACAGGTTGTACTCGACGAGAGACTTTTACTCTCACCTGGACTTGCTGTCAAAGAATGTCTTGAGAAGACAAACGAGATGGCTGAGCTTGCAAGAGACAGCTTCAAGAATGCTTTAGATCTCTTTGACAATTACTCAGATTCAAAGTTTGATGATATTGAAGTCATGGAGGAGCGCCTTGATTACTTAGAGGATCAGCTTGACACCTTCCTCATTCACTTATCCGGAAAGGATGTTTCTGAGGGCGGCAACAACGAGATTTCAAAGATGCTTCATGCAATCAATGACTTCGAGAGAATCGGAGATCATGCGATAAATATGGCAAAGCTTGCCAAGCAGATTGATGACAACAAGCTTGAATTTTCAAAGAACGCAAGAAAAGAGCTCACGGTGCTCAACAATGCTCTGCGCGAGATTCTCACTCTCACTGTAGAGGCATTTAGCAAAAACGATTTGACAGAGGCAGTCAAGGTTGAGCCGCTTGAGCAGGTTATTGACGATCTCACCAAGGAGATTAGAAATTATCATATCGAGCGTCTTCAGAAGGGCAAATGTGACAGCAGACTCGGCGTATTCCTCACAGATTACATCACAAACTGTGAGAGAGCTTCGGATCACTGCTCAAACATTGCTGTATGCCTGATTCAGACACACAACTCATCATTCGAGACACATGATTATCTCAATGAGCTTAAGGCCGGACAGGAGCCTGCATTTGTAGGTCAGTTCACCATGTATCAGGACAAATATCATCTTGATGAGGATTCTAAAAAAGCAAAGAGTAAAAAATCATCGAAATAATATAACGTAATTAAAAAGCAGGATTTCTGATTAATTTCAGAATCCTGCTTTTTTATCATCGTCTGGATATGAAATGCTTCACAATCGTATAAAGCACTATGATGCATGCAAACACATATCCCATAACACCAAGCGCCGGTATGCCAAGTATCTTAGGTGTCATATCTGTGGTACACACTATGCTTGAGCTGATTAGAAGTGCCATAACCCATAAGCCCATGACGATATTTCTCACCAGCCTGTGTAAAAGCCTCGCAAGCTCATCAGAAGCATGCATGTCAAAATTTATGCTTGTCTGCCCTCTTTGATATTCCTCGAGTATCTGCGCCAGCCTATCCGGCAGTTCTGCCATGCGGTGAGCTGATTTGTAGGCTGTCTTCCCGGCTTTTTTAAGCTCGCCCTTCAAATCAAAATTCTTAAGCATCTCCTGTTTAATCCTTGCAGAAGCAATCCCAACCATGTTGATGCCAGGTGCAATATCCGCAAGCACGCCCTCTATCTGAGTGATGCCCCTCGCAAGCATTGTAAAACCATGCGGCATAACAATGCGGTTGTTCTTCATTACCTCCAAAAGCTCCTGAATAAACTCTGCGACATCGACCTGTCCCATATCCAGACTGCCGTATTTATTCATGATTATTTTGATATCCTTGTACAGCTTTGCCCTGTCAGGCTCACCCTTAAAGTCACCAATTGCAAGCACCGCATCCTCTATCATGCCGATATCGTTCATGGCGATGCCGTAAACAGCATTGCTCAGTTCCTTTTTGTCATGCTCAGAAAGCCTTCCCATCATGCCCATATCAATCCAGACAATTTTGCCATCCCTTATCTTTACATTGCCCGGATGCGGGTCCGCATGGAAGAAGCCATCCTCTATCACCTGCCTGATATAGTTGTCAATCAGCTTGCTGCCTATCTCCTCAAGATCATAGCCATCCTTTAAAAGCCCCTCCTTATCATCGATATTAAAGCCCTTTATATACTCCATGACAAGCACATGTGATGTGGTATACTTGCGGTAAAGCTTTGGTGTGGCTACAAATGCAACATCCCTGTTATTGCCGGCAAACTCCTCAATATTGGATGCCTCAAGCAGAAAATTCATCTCCTCCTGTGCCACAGCCCACATTTCATCAAGCACCATGTCAAAATCCACAATGCCCTTTATAGAGATGGGTGGCACAAGCTTAACCGCCTTGTGAAGCAGCGCCATATCCTTTGACATCACCTCGTGAATGCCCTTCCTTTGCACCTTCACAACCACCTGCTCACCGGTTTTAAGTGTGGCCCTGTGCACCTGCGCTATAGAAGCTGCCCCAAGAGGCTTTTTATCTATTGAAGCAAAAACATCCTTCCATGAATAGCCAAATGAAGCATCTATGACAGCCTCCACCTGCTCAAACGGCATCGGCTCCACATCTGAGCATAGCTTCATAAGCTCCTCACAATATTCCTTTGGCAGAATATCCGAGTGAAGCGACATTATCTGTCCAAGCTTAATATAGGTAGGTCCCAGCTCCTGCAATATAAGTCTGAATTTTTCGGGTGTAAGTCCATGCGTGAGCTTGTACTTCTTCAGTACCGCTGTCATCTCCTTCAGGCGGCCATCCATACTAGTTCACGCTTTCCTCTTTATCGTCCTCAGCTTCTATTTTTATATCCACTGTCTGTGATTCTCCACCGGAAGCACTTTTTCCATCGGCTGAAGTATCTGTTACAATGTCCTCATCCTCGAAAACGCTTTCATCAGCTTCTTGATCCACGTCAGCCTCATCCATCTGTGCAAGCTTGCTCTTTAAAGCCTGTATCTGTTCAGGTGTCATCTTGTCCAAAAGCTCCTCGAGCTCCTCCGGTGACTGTGGCTTAACAGATACATTTACATTTTTCTTTACTGTGTCCTTGATATTGTGCTTAAGCTCCTGATTGAGCACCTTGCCCTGCTCGACAGTCAGCTCACCTCTCTTGACCATCTCATCAAGCACTTCCTTTGATTTCTCAGCGGTCACTGCCACTGTTCCTATTCCTGCAAGTATAATCTTCTTTAATCCGTCTGTAAGTCTTTCCATGGTAAAATCCTCCGTTTCCTGTTATTATAGTGAAACAATCCTTGGCACAAAAATGATAAGTCCAACTATCGCAGCCATTATTGCTGCAACAAGCACTGCTCCTGCTGCCGTATCCTTAGCTGTCTTGGCAAGCGGCTTTCGCTCTGTCGTTACCAAATCTACAACTGACTCAATCGCAGTGTTGACCAGCTCCAGGGCTATCACCAATCCAAACAGCGTCAGGCAGATGCACCACTCAGTCGGTGTTATCCCAAGTACCGCTCCTGCTATCACTACAAGTATCGCGACAGTGCAGTGTATCTTGATATTGCGCTCATTTCTGATGCATGTAAATATGCCCTCGAAGGCATATCCGAAGCTTTTGTACAGAGGTGGTTTCTTTGCTTTTTTCATGTTGATACCTCTCGTGATTTAATTTTGGAATTAGTTTTGATACCTTTTACTATGGTACTATTGTATAACTTTTTGGTTCAAAATAAAAGAGGATTGTGCAATATTGTTCAAAAAATAGAAGTTACTGACATTTTAAATAATTTTATTACTAACACTTTGCCAGCACTTTAAATATTCCTTATTGACATTACGAATTTATCGTACTAACCTAAACACGTAAAATATATAATGATATGAGGGTCCAAAGGTATTTTGACCCTTTAATCATATAGCAATAAAGGTAATCAGATATGACAAATTTACATTCAGATAAAATAAAAACAGCAAACCTGCATACTACAACCAATCATATTTATACAAATACTCAGCTTCGAAAGCTTTTGGTTCCGATAATAATAGAACAGCTATTGGCCTCTCTTATGGGAACTGTGGATACAATGATGGTCAGCAATGTAGGTTCTGCCGCTATCTCAGCGGTCTCGCTTGTAGACTCAATCAATATCCTTGTCATACAGGCACTTTCAGCGCTTGCCGCCGGTGGTGCGATTCTCTGTTCACAGTATCTGGGAAGTCACAATACAAAAGGTGCCCGCCATGCTGCAAGACAGGTATTTTTTGTCATGGCATTTCTATCTATACTTTTATCTGCTTTTTGTCTGATAACAAGAAAGTCGCTGCTTCGTGCCATATTTGGCGCTGTTGAAGCTGATGTAATGAGGAACTCACAGGTTTATTTCTTTTTTACATTGCTGTCATTTCCTTTTATAGGTCTCTATGATGCCGGCGCATCCATTATGCGCGCACAGAATAACAGTCGCAATCCTATGGTCATATCTGTTATTTCAAACTTTATGAATATCGGCGGCAACGCTATTCTGATTTTCGGCTTCGGCATGGGTGTTGAGGGAGCTGCTATTTCCACTCTCGTATCCCGAATATTCTGCGCGATTGTCGTTATCATACAGCTTCGAAGGGAAAATGAACCGATTTTCATAAAGAACTATATGTCTATACGCCCTGAATGGGGCCTGATTAAAAAAATCCTGCTCATCGGTATCCCATCAGGAATCGAAAACAGCATGTTCCAGTTTGGAAAGCTGGCTATCCAGTCTACTGTATCCACTCTTGGAACCGTGGCCATCGCTGCCCAGGCCATGACCAATATCCTCGAAAACTTAAATGGTATTGCCGCTATCGGAATAGGAATAGGTCTTATGACTGTTGTAGGACAGTGTCTGGGTGCCGGCAGAAAGGATGAAGCCATCTACTATATCAAAAAACTGTCACTGGTGTCTGAGGTTGTAATCATTGCCAGCTGTCTGATTATTTTCATACTCACAAAGCCCATTACAATGCTCGCCGGAATGGAACCTGCCAGTGCACGGCTCTGCTTTGAGATGATTATCTTTATCACAATTGTCAAGCCAATCTGCTGGGTACCATCCTTCATCCCGCCATATGGACTGCGTGCCGCAGGCGATGTGAAATTCTCCATGATTGTATCCTGCTGCACAATGTGGCTTTGCCGTGTAAGCCTGTGCATATACCTCTGCCGTGTATGGGGCTTTGGTCCGATTGCAGTGTGGATTGGCATGGGTTGTGACTGGATGCTTCGTTCTATTATATTTACTGCCAGATTCCACTCAAGAAAATGGCTGAATCATCATGTGATTGATTGATAATAACAAGCTATACTATGCTCTATTCACAAATCTGTATAATATAAGTAAAGGAAAAACATGAAAAACTATCAACCGGACTATTACAACAATTTCAAATGTATTGCTGACAAATGCAGTATCACATGCTGTCAGGAGTGGAAAATTGCAGTAGATGACGCTACAAACCGCAAATGGAAGAAGCTTTCTCCTCCGGATACTTTATCTACAGCCCCTTTTTCTGCTGATAAAGTGTCTGGAATAAGTGACAATCTAAGCTCTTACACATGCCATAAGGATGGCAGTCTGGTTATTAAACTAGACGAAAAACATCGGTGTCCGTTTCTTTCAAAGGATAAGCTATGTCATCTTGTAATGACATACTCAGATGAAGTGCTTTCAGAGACATGTGCACTGTTTCCCAGAGAAATCCACCTGTTTTCAACACATGAAGAACGAACACTCATGCCGTGCTGTCCGGCAGTTATCGACCTGTGGTGCGAAAAACCTGTCACATTTCCTGTAATATCCGAGACCCGGAATAATTTATCTACGGCATTTTTAATCCGTGATAATCTGATTAAACTGATATCTGACCAAGGGCTTTCAGTGGAGCAGGCTTTGCTTGACGGGCTTTACATTTTATTGGAATTATATAAAAACCAGCCAATCACCAATGCACATATACAGGAATATTTTTCCGACCAGACGCTTAATGAACTGAATACCGCCATGGAAGATATCCATATCCCGGACGAAGATACATTTATCGAATGCAATGAGCTGCTTCAGGATTTATCAGTAAATTATCGTAAAGAGGGTTTATATACAGCCTTTCTTCAGCCTGTACTGACCGAGGCTTGTAAATACTCCAATATTTATTCACAGTCAGACAATAATTCCATGAGCCGCACCTTGCAAACATCACGGAAACAATTTTGCTCAATGCTCACAGATTATGACATTGTTTTTCGCAATTATCTGGCAAACGAGCTGTTTTCCGACCTGATATCGCCTGAAGCAGCATCCACTAAAAAGATTATTGAACACATGATTATCAAAATGCAGTGGATTATGATTGAATACACTGCTATACGTCAAAGTCTTTTCTTGTGGTACAGTCACAATGCCAATAGTCCGTTGACATATGAAACCATCAGAGA
The DNA here is from genome assembly GCF_000020605.1 of Agathobacter rectalis ATCC 33656. Taxonomy (NCBI): domain Bacteria; kingdom Bacillati; phylum Bacillota; class Clostridia; order Lachnospirales; family Lachnospiraceae; genus Agathobacter; species Agathobacter rectalis. The sequence goes on along the minus strand of NC_012781.1, from coordinate 603,988 downwards.
GCATATTGTCATCATCTCACGCATGACAGGATATGATGACGATGACATACGCGAATATCTGGAAAACAGCTTTGCAAAGCTCATATGGGATTGGGGCTACGCCGCACTCATTATGGGAATTAGAAAATAATTACAAAGGAGATTTTTACTATGAGAGAAACAATTTTAGGCAATCACATACGAAAGGTTCCTTCAGTTGCAGTTGGATGCATGCGCTTTTCTGAAAAATCAAAGGATGAGATGAATCATTTTATTCATGCAGCTCTGGAACAGGGCGCATATTTCTTTGATCACGCGGATATCTACGGTGGCGGTATGAGCGAGAGCGTATTCGGCGAAGCAATTGCAGACGATCCATCTATAAAGCGTGAAGATATTTACCTGCAGTCAAAATGTGGCATCCGCCAAGGCTTCTATGATCTCTCAAAGGAGCATATTCTGAAATCTGTCGATGGTATTTTAAAAAGGCTTCATACAGATTATCTCGATTTTCTGCTGCTTCATCGTCCGGATGCACTCGTAGAACCGGAAGAGGTTGCCGCTGCATTTGATGTTCTTTTTGAAAGCGGAAAGGTTCGCCATTTTGGTGTTTCAAATCATAAGCCGATGCAGATTGAACTGCTACAGAAATATGTCCGCCAACCACTCGTTGTCAATCAGGTTCAGTTCAGCATTCCTGTTTCCAATCTCGTTGCAAATGGTATGGAAGTCAATATGGAAACACCCGGTTCAATTGATCACGACGGAAGTCTGCTCGACTACTGCCGCCTCCACAACATTACTCTTCAGGCATGGTCTCCGTTTCAGATGCCGGCATGGAAAGGCTGTTTTCTCGGAAGCGACGAATACCCGGAACTGAATAAAAAACTTCATGTGATAGCCGAAAAATATAATGTCAGCGATACTACTATTGCGGCCGCATGGATTTTACGCCATCCGGCAAATATGCAGATTGTTACCGGAACTTCAAGTGAAAGCCGCCTGAAGGAAATTATCGCGGCATGCGATATTACTCTGACTCGCGAGGAATGGTATGAGCTGTACCTGGCTGCAGGTCACCTGCTTCCGTAGAAATTATCAGCATTATTTTTCAAAATGCTGATAATCCTTGGAATGCGTCCAATCGCCTCCCCACTCAAAACCATGCTCCGTAAACAGCTTATAGCATAAATCATCATGGTCAATCTTGTGCGAAAAATCCTTGCTCCGGTCAACATAATCTGCGCCATTTGCAGGCTCAATCGAAAGCTCCCCATCAACTGTTTTGACATAAGGATTGTAAAGAGTGTTGATATCCACCGCCATTCCCATTCCATGCTTCGATATCTTTGTAGTGTGGGAGATAAATCTGAAATTGAAGGCCGATGAATTATTGTCGCTCATAGATGCCTCATCATCTGCATCATATTCATCAACGAGTCTGACTTTTTCTATTTGATATCCGGACTCATAGAGCTCCTTAAATATTTCAAGTACATCATCTGCGATATCTTTATTGACAACCAGCTCACCTTCATGCACCTGATTGTCAAAGCCTACGTGTAGTACATGTATATATCGCAGATTTTCTCTGGGGAGTGTACAATCTGCCTTGTAGGATTTGCCCTGCATTTTTTCAAAAATGTCATCCGGAATTTCGGATATATAAAATTGCTCTTTATTATTTTCATAAGTCTGTTTCAGGATCTCTGTTTCAGATGTACTCGTGTCAGATGTATTCATATCAGCTACACACGTATCAGATATACTTGTGTCAGATATACTTGTGTCAGGTATATCTTCACATGTATTTTCTGATACATTCGTAGACGATTTATCATTAGACTCTTTCTTATGATTTTTAATGAATTCTCTGCCCGCAAGTGTGACGATAAGCAGCGATGCCACGGCTGTGATTATTATGTTTATGTGTCTTTTCATATTGGTTTTATGCCTTTCATATTGTTCGAAGCATTTCTAATCTCTATTGTAATAATGATATTTTTTATTTACAATATGCATTGTTAACAAACGTTATTAAACCATTTTGGGGATTATAGGTGGAAACAGTGAAAATACCCCCGGATTATTATAAAATTACAAATGTGTTGCTGGTAAATCCTGTTGCAGCCTCTCATATATTTTCTGTATATCTGGTTGGGTTGGAGTAAATTTTATTCCTCTTTTCAGCATTCCCAAAACTTTTCTTGCTTTTTGTTCAATTTCTTTTGCAGCATGTTCACTGGTTAAACGAAGATGATTACCTGCTATAGTGTATTCCCGTTCTATATATTTTTCTGAAATTGGAAACATATCCTGTATCAAAAAAGCGCTTTCATGACTATCATCAAGTTTCACAATGTGAATTATATCACAGGTTCTTCCTTTACCGGTTCTTTTACTTACTATTTTCTTATACTTATCAATCCGACTTGAAAGAGGAATCATCCAATATATTCCATTATAATTGCTATCTTCAAAACAATAGTAGTGTGGTCTATTTTGTTTTTTATTTCCTTTCAAATATGGATCCGACATATCCGAAAAAAAGCTATCTTTGATAATATAAAAACCATTCCTTATCATTTGTTAATCTCCACAAAAAAAGTCTCTTGCACTACTGCAAAAGACTTTTTCAACCCGACCATTTATATACCACATATCGGTCAGTGGTAAACTTTCAACCCGACCATTTATATACCACATATCGGTCAGTGGTAAACTTTCATTTATATCCTAACAATTCCAGCCAAAAAAGTCAACCAATCTTCAATTTATCTTTAATAATTTCCATTGTCACCTTACTGCAAAGTCTGCCTCCAAACTCACCGGCTTTCTTTAAAATCTCCAATTCCTCCTTCACGCAATCCTCATACACAGCCTTCGGTAGATTTTGTGCAACATGCTTCATATGTTTCAATTCAAATTTCTCCGGCAAAATTCCATCATCAACAAGCTTATGATAGCACTTCATAACCCTTGCATCTGTTACAATCATGCGTATATACTCTTCTGCCTCTGCTTTTTCGTTCAATTTATTCGGATCTTCAAGTTTCTTTTTATGATTCTTCTTCTGCGTTTCCTTGAACTCCGGATTTACATATTTTAATATATGCGGACCTCTCTCCTGCTCCAGTGCAGTCTGATTCTTTATGACGATTCCCTCTTGCTGTGTGCCATATGCCGGGGCATTGGCAAAGCTGAGACAATGGCTCCAACTAATAAATGGTCCATAGTATAATTCATGCGGATAACAAAAATCATTTTTTTCTGCAAATTTTTTGACAAAATCCTGTGACAGCCATCTGCCCGAAACTGTATCATACACACTAAATAAATACCATTTGTTATAATTGGAATCATCATAAATGACCGTATGGCTCACAAGCCACTCTCCAAAAAATATATAATTCGGATATTTAATAAACGGCTCCTTATCCAGACTCTCAACATAAGTCAAAAAACCTCTCAACTGGTTGCTGAAATCAAGTTCATTTTTACTGCTAAAACATCTCAGTCTATCCAGCTTTTTATCATAATATATACTTGAATTGGCACCATCTATTTTCTCAGTGATACTGATTATATCTCCCTGTATAAATGCATCCGTGTTTTTTTCAAGTGTCAACGTATCATCAACGACCACGTCTTGTGTCCTTAGTCTTTGAATCTCAATATAATGTTCCATTTTATTCCCCTCTATTCATCCATATGTGTAACCATTGGTTATTGAAATAATATCATATCCAATGGTTATTGTCAACGTAAACATTGAAAAAAACAAAATTATAATTTATAATCTTTTATGATTACATTCAAGCACTTGAATATCGATTTTTAAGAAGGAGCTTACCTATGAAATTTCAACCTGAAAGATTAATCCAACTCAGAAATACTCTAAATATAAATAAAGCAGAGGCCGCACGTCGCCTTAATATCTCGCCAATGGTATATGGCCGCTATGAAAATGGACAACGTGAACCCTCTTATCCTACAGTCGGTTTCATTGCGCAGACATTTAATTGCAACGTAGATTTTCTTTACGGAACATCTGATAAGACAGATCCTGATTACATTATTGTTTCTTCATCCAATGACCCTGAGCTTTATTCACTCATCAAAATGATCAAGCAGGACAGCAATGTAGAAGGCAGAATACTTACATATGCACGCAAACTGCTAGAAAAATAAAATACCATGCCAATCAAAAAGAGCGGTGTATATAAACTACATCGCTCTTTTTATCTGATAAATCATAATTTTTTCATCTCAGACATAAAATAATCTGTTGAATTACTTGCTGAATTTCACCAACTGCCACATTGCTTACCGTTTCAAAATCAATCTCTTCCCACACTCCTGTTAGCCATACCATGTTACGGAAAATACTAATATAGCTCACAAATATTCTTTCAGACTAAATTCTTTCTGCTCCCCCATTTTCTCACTCACGAGCTCAAATAAATTATCACTTGTTGTAAATAAATTCTTTGGATTTCTTCCTATGATCAAATACTGATTCTTATCATCCAGCGAAATATACTTTCTTGTATCTTAATGGACACTGTTTTGTAACGTGATAAATATCAGCTATCATTCTTTTCCATATCATTCATCAATTTATCAAAGTCACTTTCATATAGTGAATCCTGTATAATTCTGTATTTCTCAAACTCACTTTCTGCAAATTCCTTTGCAATAGCTGCTGTTACTTTTCCTTTATCCTGAAGTACATCAGCATCATTAAATCTAAGAAATGCGTCAAGCTTTGTTTTCCAATCTTCCATAGTCATAGGAATATGTCTTCGTGCCTGTCTTGTTGCATAATCAAGATACATTGTCACAATCTCATTTAATTCTGCAAGTTCTTCTTTTTCCAAGTAGTTTTTTGCAATTGACACATCTGTTTTTACTATTTTACCATCAGGCGCATTTTTCCATGATTTAAGTCCCATATGTTCCTTATTATGATCAGCTCTTGCCACTATCACTTCTGCCGCTGTATTACCATGAACTGCATAATGCATCTTATTCTGAACTGTTGCATAAAATTCTCTTGTCACCTGTGAATTCTTATCATAATCAACTGCTGTTGCATATATGTCTGTAATTTTCTGGTAAAATCTTCTCTCACTTGCTCTGATTTCCTGAATCTCAGCAATAAGATGCTCAAAATAATCTTCGTCGAAAATCTGTCCATTAATCAATCTGCTTTTATCAAGAACATAACCCTGCTTTGTAAATGTATCCAATACCTTTGTTGCCCATGTTCTAAACTGCATTGCCCGCTCTGAATTAATGCGATAGCCCACAGCAATAATTGCAGCTAATGAATAAAACTTATAATTGTATGTTTTCCCATCATCCGCAGTTTGTGCAAATTTTGCACAAACTGAATTTTCATCTAATTCTCCCTCTTTAAAAATATTGCTCAGATGTTTTGTAATCACACTTCTATCTACATCAAAAAGCCGTGAAATTGCCTTCTGCGTAAGCCATACATCGCCATTCTGAACCCTGACTTCTATTCCGTCTTCTCCTGCATCTCGTGTGAAAACCAAGAAATCAACAGTGCTATTTCTTATCTGTAATCCTTTGCTCATAAACGCATTCCTTTCTCTATTCTCATGAAACGTCTTCTTTACATCTTATGGAATCCATATGTTTTAGTCCTATTCAGCTCAACCATTATCTCCAAATGTAATTTCCATCAATTCACTAGCTATCTCTTTACTCAAAACCCTCATAATACTGTCATCAACCTTATCCTTCGCCAAAAGATTAATATTTCCATACCAGACAACTTCCTGATCTATAACAGCAAATCGTTCACATGACTCTTCTACTGTTTTAATGTAGAAACCAGCTTTGCGCATTTCTTCATGTAGCTGCATCCAGTATGATGCATCTCCAAATCCATAGGAATCCGGTGCCCATGTTACTATCGTAATCTGAACACCTGATAACTGCTTTTCTTTTAGCAGGTTAATAAGTTCATAAACTTTTGTCCCACTAATTGCAGGGCTTGAAATAATTATATTTTTATTTGCATCCAGTAAATCTTTATGATAATTTTCAGCATAATTATCACCGTCATATATTGCATTAGCTGTCTGTTTATCATTATGCAAACCACCTGCAATCTCATATCCAATCTGTTTATATGCTTTAAGTCTCTTCATATACATGTTATTAAACATTGTAATATGGTTGTCTACATAATCATATATTATTACATTTTCTTTACCAGCATAATCACGATTCAATCGACCAGCATACTGTTCAACAACTCCTCGAAATGATACAGGTGTTGCCATAAAAAGTGTATCCAGTCTTGGAAAATCAAACCCCTCTCCTACAAGTGAACCTGTAGCTATTAATATCAGAGACTCCGCCTTATAAACCTGATGCATCTGTTCCAAAATCTTCTTATGTTCTTTCTTTGAGTTGTTGCCTGTCATTAAAAATACATGGTCTGCATAATCTTTCAATCGCTCGTACAGTTTCTCTGAATGATCCTTGTATCGTGATAAAACAACTGGGGTGCGACCTGCTGATACGCAATTCTTCACATCTTCAACAATCTGTTCGTCTCTGATATCATTATTATGAATAATCTCATAAGCTTCATTTGGATGCATCTTACCGATAAGTACACCTCTTGGTGGAACAGTTCTGGTAAAACGCGGATATACAAGATGTTGTATCCCCTGCTCCATAGCCTTTTCCTTTGCTGTGTAACTATATCTTATAGGTCCTATCAGCATATAATTGATTTTTTCCAGTCCATCTCCTCTTTTCGGAGTTGCTGTCACACCATATACATACCTTGCTTTTACTTCTTTTAGCACATTTGCTATTGTTTCAGAGGCAGAATGATGACACTCATCAATTATCACAAGTCCATAATCATTCAGCAAATTATGAAACTCTCCCTTTTTGCAAAGTGAGCCGACCATTGCAATATCAACAATCCCTGTCATCGAATCATGTACTCCCTGCAATGTTCCAATCAGACTTTTTCTAGTTCTTAATCTTCCAGTTTTCGTTTTGTACTGGGGTAGTTCTTCATCTATAATTAAAAATTTGTTTAGAGCATCTTTCCACTGTTCTATAAGTGCAGATGATTCAAGCAGGATCAGAGTATTCACTTTCTTTTCTGCAATTACTGCACTGCATACAACTGTTTTCCCAAATGCTGTTGCAGCATGAAGTATTCCATTATCATGCTTAGTCAGTTCCTTTAACGCCTTGTTCTGTTCAGGTCGTAGTTCTCCATTGAATTCTACATTAATATTTCTTCCCTGCTGCCTCTCATCATCAATAGTATATTCAATTCCTGCCTTATCAATATTTGCTATTAATTCATCCTGTAATCCTCTTGGAATCTGTATGTATCCACCAAGATGGTCTTTTCCAAGATAAATCCACCTCGAAGTATCATAATTAGATGTTCCAATCGCACGATTTTTATAAAATACTGGGTTACTAAAGGCTGCCATTCTGCGAATCTTATTTTGCATCGCAGGCTTAAGATTCGTGCTGTCGACATATATACCATTTGATAATGTGATGTCCATTTTCCCATCAACATCTGATTTTGCAAAATTTTTCATTCTATCCCATGGCTTTTCCCTATTTTCTTCATCACTGGATGCTTCAAGGTCATCTGCTGTAAATGTCCATTCCCTTATCTTATTCTCCAGAAATTCCTCTGAAAGCTTAGGTTTACTTAATAAAGCATTCCATTGGTCAGGATAAGCATTCCAGTTACCATCCACAAATGCACTATTGCCATCTTTCAACGCCCTTCCCTGTAATGGCAATGCAATCAGATTTCCTATTGCCACATTTTCTAAGGAATCCTGTGCTGGTAACATTCTGTCATAATAATTGAATGACTTTAAATTCACCTGCTCTGCACCTTTATCTAAAAGTGCTAAGCCAAATTTACGAACCACTGCCGCCGATATTGGCTTGTCAAAGAATATCCATATATGTGCACCTTTTCCTGAACGAGAACGTTCTACCAAAGGTTCTATCCCATTTAATGTGCAGATATCTCTCATAGCTTCGACTTCTTCAATCCATGTATCATCTGTATTTGCAAAGTCCCTTTTTTCTGCATTCTTCTCATGATTATCAAAGTCAAACACCAGAAACCTACATGTTCCATCACTAAATAATGGATATACACCAATTACATCTTTTGCAACATAAGAGTTTCCCCTCAAATGCGTCAATATAGTTGATAAATCTAATCTTGTATACGAACAATATTTGCAATCCTTACAGTCTATATGTGTATTTAATTTCCTATGGCAATTATCTGACCAGAAATTATCACACTGCGGATAATATGCCGCCTCTCCGTTTTTATTTACATTTCTTTTCGCATATACATCTGTTCTTCCCCAAAAGAATGAGAAAAAGAGCTTTGCCATCCTGTCTGTAATCTCTTTGGGGTACACAATCCTTTTACCTTGTTCTGGATCAAAATCCTCTTTCTTTTCCGTTTCCCTTATACTTGCCAGTTCATTTTGATATGACACTCCTGCTTTATCCAATATATTCTTTAATACCTGATTCTCCAATTGCAGATTGTTCAACTGCTTCTGCAATCTAGTCACATTCTCTATTGGATCACGCATTTGTCATACCTCCCTTTCCGTCATTATCTATACATCTCAAGTATTCTTTTTACTTCATTCTGTAATTCATCACTAAAGTCTGATAAATCATTATATGTAATTACTTTCAGTCTAATAAGACGAACAATATCCCATATTACCTCTGATTTTTTCAGTTCCATGATAACACCCGGATGACGCTTATCTTCTTTTATCCGTTTTTCAAGTTCCCAGAATCTCTCTGATGCAGGCTTTATATCATCATTCAGAAAATTTGCATACTCTTTAACAAGACCTTCTATATAATTTTCCTGCCAGCCTGATAATTTTTCTCGAAATAGCTTCCAATCCTTTTTGCTTATGTCCATGATTTTGAACCTCCTCAGTCTCAAGTTAGTCTCAACAAACAACTTCAAAAATGAGACTGACTTGAGACTACAACTTTATAATTCACCTGCAAATACTGATTTTATCGCATTTTGCTATATCATAGAGTCTCACTCAGTCCCAAATCTCGTGAGACTTCGTTGAGACAAACTTTGAAATATTCGTTTTTCAGAAAACTCTTTAAGCGTCTCTCACGCTTTAGAAAGCTTCTTCTTAGAATATTCTGATTTTAGTCACTTGATTTTTCTCAAAATTTCTATGACCTTTCTACGACATTTTCTATGACATTCCCCATCTTCATTATAAGAGTTACTTAAACCAAATTTGTGCCTTTAACCAATTCAGTTTTTATCTTCTCCTGACTTCCACACATAGAGCTTTTACATTCAGGAATACTCTATATCTCATTTTTATTCTATGAATACATACTTTCCCTTTCCTTTACCATTCACCGCTTTAACAACTTTCATGTCTCTAAGTTTTGTCATGACTGCTCTTGCTGTGGATGGTGAGCAATCAAGAATTTCTTTTATTTCTTTTGTTCCAAAAATCTGATTTTTCTCTATTTCATCATACACCTTAAGAATATTTGCTTTCGAAGGTTCATTATATTTTTGTTGCTCAATCGCCGACTTTATCCTATCAACCGCCGATTTTTTATCGTCAATCGCCGACTTTTCTTCTCCAATCGCCGGCCTTTGGTAATCAATCAACGACTTATTGACTGCAACAGCCAATTTTTTAAATGAATCAGCGGTTTTCTCAACAATAGTCTTTCCAACTTTTGAATTATAAATAACCGCCTGCAACATAAAAGCATTTGTATGATAAACAGGATCTTTTAGTCCCGCCTGCTCCAACTCATTACACATACGATTAACGCCTTCGCCAAATTCTTTTACAAATTTATAGTTTTTTAAAAACTCTGCAATCTTAGGGTTTCTGGAAAAATGTGTGAAACGTATATTGTCTATTCGTATATGTCACAGAATCCCGGAAGTTTTCTTGGACTTTCAACTACTATATGATCATCAAACATTTTTATCTGAATATCCGTACTGGTAATACTGTAAGCACGATGGGTAACCGCATTTACGATCAATTCCTATCTGACAAACTTAGGATATTCCTCATCTGTAACAAATGTTCCATCTGGTCCAAGATATGTTTTTTCTTTTACCTACGTGTCCAAATATGCAATTGCCTCATTTATCATGTTAAGCAGTGTTCCTTCAAAGATGACATCCTTAATTACATTCATCTCTGTTCCAAATTTTTCTTCTGTTCCCTCATAACGTATAAAACGAATCCTTTTCTAAATATATTGTTTTACATTACATGTTCTCAACTTGGTCATTGTGACCAAGTTGATGAATATGTTTACGAATAATACTTTTGATTCTTACTTTTCGGTTTATCAGGCTCAGTTCTTTGTAACTTACCAGTTTTGAGCATCTTATTTAGATAATGCCTTCGAAAATATGAACGCTCCAAATTGAATTTTTGCATTATTTCACTTGCAGTTTTGGGTTCCATGCAAAATGCGATTATCTGCCTCATTATATCTTGTTCTTCATCATGGTCACCTTCTTGGTCGCATTGACCATGATGCTGACCATCATTCCTCAACAACCCCAGATACTTATCACAAGCCTTGCAAAGAACCATAATTCCAGCCTCATTAATCTCGTATTCCGGCAATGGTCCATCATACAACGCACAGGCTTCCCTAATCTTCTCAAATCCTCTTCCCCAAGCTTCAATCATACCGCTTTTGAAAAAGACGTTAGCCAATTTCGGATTATAAGGCTTTGATGAATGTTTCATAAACAACTTGTCAGTAGAATCCAGATTTGGAGGCATCTCACCATCATTCCAAATATATATCTTGTCCTCGTAAACGCTAATCTGAATTGGATTGCAACTGCTGTAATCCTTATGAACAACGGCATTTAACAAAATCTCACGAAATGCGTCCTTGTGGAACATAAACTGCTCAATTCTCTGGACTCCCTCATAATCAATCAATGCCTTCATATATTTTGTATAAACTAAATCAACGGTCTTATCTACCTGCTCTATCAAAGGACCGTGCACCTCATCCTGGTACACCAAATCCGAATCTGATTTTCCAAAATATCCGATTTTGATATAAGAACCTGTTACCCACTTCTCTGGATCTTTATAAAACGCAAGCATTGCTGCTCTTATCAAATATCCATCTTCATCAATCAGGTGCAGGTTATCCATCAATATAGTATCTTCCACACTGACTTCTTCCTTTGTAAGCCTTCCTCTTTTCACTGCCTTATCTTTGAATAACTGTATTGCATCCTGCTTTAAATCAGCTACCGTCAGTTTGGGTAGAGGCACACCATCCCATGTTCTTCCCTGCGTTTTTAACAAAGCTCTTTCTAATTCCTTTCCGGTAATTTCACGCATGGTACTTCCTGAACGATAATAATATTTCCCACGAAAACTTATTAAAGATGGATATTTATCAACAATTATCTGCAGATACTCAAGTTCGCCTTTATATAACAAATTTACATCTACAATGATTCCCATTGTGTCCGTAATTTTATTGGGGATTCGCTCTAATAAATCTCTTGCATTATCAATACCTACAACATTACCATCGTCATCCGTACCTATGTATATTGTTCCACCATAGGCATTGGCATATCCACAAATCCATTTCAAATACTCATCCTGCCATGATTCCTTCCACTCTATGGATTGATGTTCTTTTTCCTTCATATATCCACCAACTTTCCAAATTACTACTTATCCACTTCCGTAAAAAAATACTCCAATGTATCCACAAACATATTTGCATCAAATAATTCTTTTATTTGTTCCCCATTCATCCATGCAACCTGTGCCACTTCATCCGTTGTGGCATTGCCTAAATCAACCTCTCCATCGTAATCAAACAGCCAAACATCCATAATATCATTATAAATTTTTCCATCAATGATTTTTCGTGTCTTTGTAAAAAGCACTTGTCCATTTTCCGGCATCAAATCAATGCCAACCTCTTCCTTTGCCTCTCGAATTACTCCTGATAAACTATCCTCACCTTTTACAACCGAACCGCCTACACATTCCCACATCAAAGGATGTGTTGGTCTGTTTGCAGAACGCTGCGAGATAAGGTACTGTCCATTAGAATTACGGATCCAGACATGCACCACCAGATGGTATCCGTCTATCGGTAACTGTTCTCCTCTGATATGGTCTTTTCCCAGAAGCTCTCGGTTCTCATTATACAAATCCCATATTTCTGCATCCGGCACATACTCCACAATATCCCCAAAATCTGCATGTAAGGTTTTACAGATTTTGCTAAGAATTGTAAGGCTCACCTCTTCATCACGGCGAAGCTTTGTCATTGTGTTAGGAGCAATTTCTGCCTTTTTACGCAAATCCGATTTGCTCATTTCTTTATCCACTAATAATTTCCATAATCGTTTATAAGATACAGCCATGGTAATTTCTCCTTTTTCTTTTCACGCTATCAAACCAACTTATCCAGCATCTCTACAATCTTTTCTCTTTCACCGCTACCATTTGTTTTAAATCTCAGTAATGGAATTTCGTACAGCTCCATTATATGATTTTTCAATAAATCTCTTGAAGCCTGAATGGTATCCTCTTTATGGTATTCATATCCGTCAACCTCAATCGCCAACACAGGCTTTTTACCAATTCTGTTATAAATCAGAAAATCTAAATGTGTTGCTGGATTCATTGCATACTGACATTCCTGCTCATTTAATAATTCTGGATTCTTAATCAACATATTCAACGGAAAATGACAAACAACTTCCAAGCTTGAATACTTGTTAGCTGAGATAATGTCCTCTATCAATGAATACATCAGATTTTCCGAATCATATTCTGATACTTTTTTGTGCTTCTGCAAGTATACTCTTCTTTCCTCAGTATACTGCTTGTAAAGGTAATCAAAAATCGAATAAATCTTGCTTTCAGTAACCTCAAAATTATTATACTGAATGTAATCAATCAAATCTGTTATATTGTGCTCTTTTGATTGCACATTTCCAGTTACAACCAACATCAATTTCTTTTTGGCTCTTGATACAGCAACATTGATTAAATATGGATCATCTGCAAAATCAGATATTTCATCATCCACAGTAGATATGATAATATTCTCTTTCTCCTTGCCCTGGAACTTATGCACTGTAGCAGCATCAATATCTGTTATCTCCTTGCTTAATGCTTCTACCTGATTTTTGTACGGTGCAATAATTCCGGTTTCTTCCGGATTTGAAACATATTTTGGTATAATCTCATTTTTAATAACATCTATCTGGCGCTGACTATAATGGTTACGTTCATGATTTCCCGCTACCGTTTTTACTACCGATAAAACATCCTCTTCACCCTTATCCGTTGTCATAATAATCAATTCACCACGATAGAATTTCTGGTTACAGAAATTTATTATTTTTGGGTGACACCTATAATGTTCCCGTAACAATGTTTGTGTTACATTAGGCATAACATCCAAAATGGATTGCAGAAAACTGTTTGTATACTGATATCCTTCACTCACATTAAATCTGTCAAATATAGCTTTTGCTTTGGCCTTTATATCATCTGTAACAACATTAGGAAGTTGCTTGGTATCACCCACAATAACAACATTCCTTGCACAGGACAATGCCAACGCACCGGTTGCAATATCTACCTGTGATGCCTCATCCATGATAAGATAATCATACACCACATCTGAATTCAGGCTGTTTCTTGATGAAAATGTTGTACTTAATATAACCGGATACTCAGCCAGTACATTGTATGGTTCCTTCCACAAATTATCTTCACTAAAAGTTTTTCTACTACTGTTACCTTCATATTTCCTTGCCAGTTTGTCTTTTAGGACAACCATTGACTGTTTGCATAAATCCTCAAGCAAATTCTTATTAACACTATTTGAATACTTTTCAATATCTGCAATTTCCGCAGACAACTCCGCCTGCTTTGCACGATAATACATTGCCTGAAAGGTTGTAATTATCTTTGAAATATCCTGCTTATAAATACTCCAATCGGTTACTCCATATTTAAATAAAGCTTTTATCTTAAACCAAAATCCTATTGCCGTTTTCTCTTCTGAAATCAACTGGCACTCCTGCCACAATACCATCCATTGCTTTGAAGATAGTTTTTTCTTGAACTTAATACTATCTGTATGAACATCTGATTCTTTAACATATTGATTGAAATATTCCTGTTCAGTAACCAACTGTGAAAGTTCCTGCCTTAAACACGCTAATTTTTCCTGCTTAGCAAAAACACTTTTTAACTGACTGGATTGCTCTGCTATTTTCTTCTGCAAAACACTTGGATCTTCTCCCGTTTTCCACGACGAAAAGTCGGGATAAGCAGCGTCCTGATGCTCAACAAATAATTTCTTATTTTTAGAACTTCCTAATGTCGCAGCAATAAAACCTAAATTGTATTTTGGAGAAGATAATTTTTCATATACGTTTTCCGTTGCCGAATTATTATTGGATACTATCTGTACCGTTTTCCCTTGCATTAATATATTGGCAATAATATTCAATATCGTCTGTGTCTTTCCCGTTCCTGGAGGTCCCTGTATAACACTGATCTGATTCTCCATGGCATTTTTTACAGCCTTATACTGACTGTTATTGCATCCAAATGGGAAAATCGGAATGTATTCGCGTTCTGTTCTTTTCCCTTGCAATGACGATGGATTCAAATACTTTGCTAAGGCCACATCACTACCCACAAAAGAAATCTTGTCAAACTTCTTAGACAATAATTTTTCACCAGTCTCTTCATTCTTAAGATTACTCAAACCTGCAATTTGCTTTATATATTCAAATACATTTGATGACTGACTCTGGGCAAGACATGACTCTATAATATGCAAGTCGCTCCGACGATAATCTCTTTCACTACCATCGCCAAAACAAATGTGCCAATAAGACTCCCTTCCGCTTCTAAATACATATATTGCATTAACATCAAAGAACTCTCGTCCTTCTCTGCTAATCCGATACATGTTAGGATTCAAAACCTCCGGATCAGTCAACTTTTCCACATTCAAATATGCATACGAGTATGTTTTTCCATTATTGAATTTTACATCCCATTTTTGGGTATTTCTATTGTAACCACATGACATTATTTCGGATGTCTTTATTTCACCCTTGATAATGACCATATAATATTGTGTATTCATCTATTCCTCACTACTTTTTATCCGCACGCTACTTACCTTTAAATTCCTTCTCTATATAACAATGTTCCTGTTTGCCAATCAGCTTAAAACTGTAACTCGGACATTCAAATTCCAGTTCGTTACAGCTGCTTTCAAAGTCCAGTTCGATAATATATGGCATCCAGTCAATAATTCTTAAAAAATCTTCACATCCAAAATTATTGTCATAAAAATTCAATATCGTACTAAGGGCAGTACCATGGGTTCCTATAACAATATCTTTATCCGTATTATCTGATAAAATCTCATTCAGTGCCTCTATGTTACGTTTTTGCACCATAGCAATGGACTCTCCACCTTCTTCATGATAATTGTGATCAGCCCACCGTTTTCGGAACATTCCGTGGTTGTTTCCATCAAGTCCCTTTTCACGCTCCCTCAATCTCTCATCTGTTATAATCTCTTTTGTGAAAAAATCTGCTGCCTCTGCAATTGTATCCATGCTACGTTTATACGGACTACAATAAAACGCATCTATTTTCTTATCCTTCAAAAATTCCAAAACAATTGCAGAATCTTTCTTGCCTTCTTCCGTCAAAGGTCTTGTTCTGTCTTCTTCCCAATCGTGTTCCGGCTGTGCGTGACGCACGAAATAAACTCTTGTCATTTTATCAGCTCCATTTCATCTTCCATTTTTACAAATCCATACTTTTCATACAATGGCCGTCCCATCTCTGTCGCCTCTAAAGCAATCTGTGATACGCCCTGTTTCCTTACATCCTTTACCAGTAAATCTAATGTATGAAATGCAATCCCCTGTCTCCGATATTCCGATGCTGTATACATATTCATAATATAAGCCTTTTTACCTGTTGGATTATGGTAGGTCGGCATAACCTGATAAAAGCTGACACCACCTGCACCGACAAATGCCCCATTATCATACACCAAATATGCAATATGCTCACCGGTTTCTAATGCACGCTTATAATACTCATAGGATTCTTTTTCCACCAATGACATATCCACATCATTCGATAGTTTGTTAGCTGCTCGAAGGACGATAATTCTAGTTTTTACAAGTTCATCTATGTCTGCTATGGTTGCTTTTTTATATTTATAGTTTTTTGCCATCACATACTACTCCTCTAAATCTGTTAAACTTTTCGTAAAACAAATAATTCTATTTGCTTCCGCAAACCCCATTTTCAAATGAAACTTAAGACTATCTTCATTATCCAACTCACAGTCACTCGCAAACTCAAGGCACCCCTGATCCTTTGCCCAATTCTGACATTCTCCTAACAATTCTTTCGCATAACCTCTTTTTTTATATTCTTCTAAAACAAAAATGCCTTCCAAATATCCTACCGGACTAGAATCAGTTCCCTCTACATAGTCAAACCTTAATCCGCATTGTGCAAATCCAACTATATGTTCCTCTGATATAGCAAGAAAAATAATATTTTTACCTTTTCTTATATGTTCGCAAAAAATCTTTGTTAAATCTTCAACTGTGTGTGATTTCCACATTTGAATTGCCAAGCTCACAAGTTGGGGAACATCCTCTAAAGTAGCTTTTCGAATCAATTTTACCACCTATCCTTAACTCTTTCTGAAATATTTGTAAGATACAATAAACCACTTACTCTATCTGGTTACAAAATTCTATAATTTCTTCTTTCCTACAGTCCAAATCTTCCTTATATTCCACCGAACACAAACCAAGACTATCACAACATTCAATTTCCATATGTCCATAAAAATGTTCTATGGTTGCAATAATCCTCTCACATTCCCTCATTCCCGGTCCAGTTCTTAATGCGATAACATATCCCTTCTTACCACTACTTATCTTGGCATGCGGTTCATGTGTGTTACACCACGGAGTGCATCTATCAATAAAAGATTTAAATTGTCCTGGTACATCTGCCCAATACGACGGAGAGACAGATATAACAATATCAGCCCATTCATATTGCTCAATTATCCTATCAACATCGTCATTCTGAACACATTTTGCTGTATTATGACAAGTTCTACATCCTTTGCAAAATTTTATATCATAATCATCAATACATATATTTTTAACATCATGTTTCTTTTCCAGACGAGCAGTAACTATATTAACAATTTCTGCTGTTGCTCCATTTCTTACAGGACTACAATTCATTACCAATACTTTCATTTTGACCTCCGCTTTCATGTACCATATTTTTATATGATATCACAGAATCACTACATCATCAATAACAATCGCAATATCTTGCGATTATTTCCCTGTTTGCAATATATAATTCAGGTACGTAAAGTGAATCGTGGATATGCAGAGGAATCATTATTTCATAGTGCGTAAATGCATGGTTTGGAATCCTTCTTAAGAAGTTATATGAACTGCACAGTTATTCGCCAGTCTGCTAAAAAAGTGCAAAAAATTAGAGCCAGCCTTTCAACTGACTCTGCTCTACCCCAAAGCATATTATAATTTACTCTCGCATTAGCTTTTTATTTCTACTCATCAAATAAAAATTAGTCCCCATAAGATATACACCAATCCTCTTCTTTTGATTATATGATATCTTATAGGAACTATAATTGCATTGGACTGTTAGTCCAAAATTTTATCCCACTCTGCTTCTTTAAAACCTATACTCTGTATTCACTCTTTAATCTCCCAATGACCACTGTAGCCGTTTCCTTTCATATAAACTATAACCAGTTATACTATAAGCAAGGTTGACCGGCTACCGCAAAATAAAACCGAACCTGAAAAATTGGCTCTATTCGAAACTATATCCCCACTCTCAAATCCGTATGTTTCAAAGGTTTCTTGACACTATGAGTCAAAATTTAGAGTCAAATTTTACTAAATCGGAGTGAAACATCCCCATTTCATCCCCAATCCAAAATAAAAAGCCCCACAAAGCCCATAAATACAAGCTTTGTGAGGATATGTTCTCTATTCAAACTCAATTTTGGCAACTATATATTGTATCTAATTAAATCACAAACATCTATATTTGGTATGATTATTCTTAAAATTCTACATATTCTTTGCCGTTTCGGAACTTTTTGCAAGCATTTTGCAATCACTACAAGTTTCGTTATTTTCAAAATGTCATTGTTTATGGTTTATAATAATATTTTTCAGCATCTGCCATTGTATTTACCATAAAATCTTCATTATTCAATGCTGATATAATAACGCTCTTAGTACATGGAATATGCAATGTAGCTACCGAAGACATATTATCACGAAAAGCCGGCAACTTATCCCACAAATCTTTAATCTGCTTCTTGAAATTTCCATTACTATCAACTATATCTGACTTCTTGTCGTAATCTGGATAAATTACAATTACCGGTAAACCTTTTGTACCTATTCCGTAATTCATTTCCTCCCTCAATGCACGACTATTGGCAGTAATGGAACTTAAAAATAAAATAATGTTCTTAGAATTGTCAAGTCTTGTATGAAGTCTAGGCTTAAGAGTCTTTTCCCAATCACTACCATCTCGCACATTATATGTCTTATCATGTGCATCATTAAAGGGAAAACTATTATCCTCTCCTTTCCACATTCTTAACATATTGTAGTAAACAAAATCATGTGTTGAATTTGCCCCTAAATTACTTTCGCTAAATGGTTCCGAAACATAAAACGCACTATAATTTGCATTTTGATATGACATATTAAATTTCTCCTTTACTATATGTCTAATGTTACTTTATCTTTATCTCCTTTATATATAACAACATCAACTTCTCCATGTATTTTATCTCCATACAATTGAAATAACGATGTTATTACTCTCAGTGAATCATTATGTGACAATCCTGCTCTCGAAAGGTTTGTTCCCATCAATGGAATTACCAATCTATGCCCTTGGTCATGTTGATCGTAAAAATTAAGAAGTGACTTTATGCACATTTCTAAATCATCGACAGAAGTATGAGCGATATTATCTTTATCGTATTCCGAAATTGCAAGTAACAAAAAGGTACTATTGTTATTTCCCCTAATCATCGCCACTGTACCTAACTCATATACTTCTCTTTTCCCACGTTCCTTATCTTCGTCAGCAATAATACTTTTGGGCAGTAAATTTTGCATTTCCAAGCAATTATGTATCTTGTTGTCTATTTCTTCTATAGTAAATCCCTTATTAACCATTGTTTTTATCCATCTTCCATGTAACAAATTAGGTGATACCAATGGCTTTGAACATGTTGATATATCTTCATCTACAATAGTGTCAAAACATGAATTAACCGGAATTACAAATAACTTTTCTTCCTTGTTCCTTTTGTCAAACCCATCTTTCATAATATCAGAATAACATACTTTTATTTTCCCAGATGGACTTTCCCAAATTGTCTTTGTTCTCTTAAAAATACACGTCCATAGGATTGCAAGTATGAGTGCAAGCACACATAATAATATTATTATCACACATTTATATTGCGTTGACGTAATGCGTATATCATCCCAAGTCCAAAACAAAAAGAAAAGCGATAATATACTTGCAAATGTGCCAATACACTTCATCCACGTTTTACCTATGAACTCCAAATTTTGTTTTATCACATTCACTTTGTTCATAATATAACTTTTGTACTCTCCTTATACTACTCTATTTGTTCATTAATCTCCTCAATCCACCCACTGTCATCACTCTCAAACAGCTTTATGAACTTTCCAAAATTACTGCTGCCAGTAACAGAATCATCCGAATCCAAATCTTTCACTCGTCGGCTCATATCTTTGTAATTCTTCACAGTAACATGTTCCATAACTTTCTGAATCTGGTCTGCTCTTCCTTTGTAATTCTCCACCCCTGTATATTCCTTTATCAAGGGAGCATTCACTGGTTTTGCCGGAGATTTCAGATTTTCATCGGTCCAATGTTTAGATATAATCTGCATCGTACATGGATTACCAAATATAATCACTTCATTCGCTGCACTATCCACACCATGAAACTCATTAATTTTGCGTTTAATGTCCTCATACTGCTCGTGAGGCTTCTTCTCTGTATCACAAAATACAAGTACAAGTTCATCTGCTCCATTTTGATATCGGTCCTGATACCTCGCTGGGATATTACCATTTCCACCGGCATTGACCAATGAAATATCATATTGCTCATTCCATATTTTTAAATTTTTTAATCGATTTAGATACTCATATTCCTCATTACCTTCACAGATAATACAGATTTTATGGTTATCCAAAAACTTAGGGAGCTTATTTGGCATCGGCATCATCCCCCTTTACACCACTTTTAATACTAAGCAATGAGTTAATCAATTCAGGATCAGGTAAAGCGCCAAGCGCACCTTTCCTATATTTTTCCATAACATCTGTCGTATCTCGTACTCCCTGCTGAGCTGTAAAATCTGCAAGTGAATATACATACACCCCTTCTTCATCCTTATGAACAAACCAAATCTGCTCCTTTCGAAACATTCTCTTGCAATCCATAAGATTTATATCATGTACTGTAAATATCATCTGTGCACTTGTATTTAATTCATTATTAAACATCGCAACAATCGCCCTGGTGAGCTTAAAATGAATACTGCTATCCAACTCATCCACGACTAAAATCCTGCCTTGTTCAAGTGCTTCAATTACATAGCTGGCAATAGCTGCAATCTTCTTTGTTCCTGTGGAGTCAAACATCATACTTGGCACATGGACTCCCTTATAAGTAGAAACCAATCTGATTTGATCCATAATGTTCTCTGGAATATCAAGCACTTTCTCATCTGGCTTTTCGTCACCTTCACCAGTTTTCAACTGTATCTTATCCATATCCACATATTCAAAATTATCCATATATAAGTCAGCATTTTTTATGAACTCAACAACCTTTTGCTGTAACTGATTCTTATTCTTCATAAGTTCAATCGTGTGCTGCATAGGTATGTTATTCATATTGATGATATCAATTTTTTCTGCAAATCCGACAAGAATCTGCTTCATCTCATTGATATGTTCGAATTTACTTGTATCTACCACATAGCATAGCAAATTATTCTTCGATACAACTGAAATCATATTCTGAACAGATTCATCAATACACTCATATATTTCACTAACAGTATCTTTTTTTAACCAACAAACTTCCTTTTCGTTGTTGTACTGATCTTTAAATATCTCCGAAAATGACTCATATATATATTCTTCTTTTTCTGCATCATACTTAAAATCATAAGAAAACTTTCTTCCAGATGCCATAAATGTAACACCTAACTTGCATACATCACTATCAGTAAATATATTTGGCATCAGTCCATTCTTCTTATTTAAAAGTACATTTCTTATTGCCCTAATGCACTTGATTAGACATGTTTTACCGGCATTGTTTGGTCCATATATTCCTACCGTTTTAAGGACATTAAAATTATTCTCTTTGTGAACATTTGCTCCAAATTTTTTATTTCGCATATCTGCTTTCATTGAAAATGTAATATCATCCTCAAATGCATAACAGTTTTTTGCTCTTACCTCTATAATCATGGCTCATTCCTCCAAGTCACTTTTCCTATTTACTTATCATTATTATATCATTAAATATTTTTTATGCAACTTTTTTTCATAAAAAATATTTAATTCTATAGATTTAACAATATATCATATAGCAAAAAGGCAGCTATCAAATCTTCGCACATTAATACAATTTTTTACATAACCAACCAATGTCATCTTTTCATTTACCACTATATCCTCGCCAACTCTAACAAAGCCGCATTTTTCGTATAAATGACAATTGCCTGTTTCCTGCTTAATCGTATCTAAACGCCATTCTATTGTATTCGGATAAAAGCCAAATAATTGTTCTATTACCGTGCTCGCAATCCCTTTATTTTGAAATTTGGGAATTATGAAAATAGGAGATATCCAATTAACATTTTCATGCACCTTTTTGCCTTGATGCCATCTGACTCTCACACCTCCAACTTTTTCTCCATGAAACACAATGAAGTAAAAATCTGAATTTTCCTCAATAATCTTCTCTGTTACTCTTTTCAGGCTTTCTTTTGCCGGACTTGTATCATCATCTTGATATTTTTCATATAATGGCATAAACGCTTCTACCTGTAGTCTATGCAAACACTCTGCTTCATCTTCTGTTACCAATTTCAATTTAATTAAATCATTCATTCCATGCACCTCTTTCACGCAGAGACGAGATAGGCTCTGCGAATCTCGCTCTGATTAGCGGTCGTCAAATGTTCACTCGTGCAAGCACGATGACCATTTTCCTCGTCGCTATAACAAAAAAATCGCACCAAACATTCATTGTCCAGTGCGATAATTCCAATTTACGATGTAATATATATTAACACATCACTTACATTCTGGTTTTATGCACTAGACTAATAGACCTACCGGCTATGGTACAATGATTGATTTTCATTGGACAGCCATTACATACATAAGGCGCCTTATCAAGTCTGCAGCACCGTTCCTTTTCGAAATCCTTACAGGTTTGGTTGCAGGTTGGACAGGATGTACATTTAATACCGCAGAGCATGATTTTTCCACAGGCATTTGTTTTTTTACAGTGATAGCGGTGTATACAAAAGTTTTTGGCATTGTAGAAAGTTCCTTTGTGGTACCAGTCAGAAAGGCATCGTGATTTAACCTCTTTTGAGATAGTTGTAGGATCTTTACAAAGGAATGCCGCAATGTCTTTAAAAGTCGCACCTTTGGATAATTCGTTTTCGATGTAGATACGGTCATTAAGTGTTAGATGTTTCTGGTTTCCAGGGATATATTTACTCATGATAATTCTCCTTCTACTGCTGTCAGAAGGAACTTTTACAATAACACTGATGTATGAAAGAGTAAATATCTACTGTGCAGGACTAAATTCTACCGCCCTGTAGGGCAGTGGAATTTAAAATTTCATTTTAGGCACCTCTTCGGAGGTGTTTTTTGTTTAGAAAGGACTTGATATATATGATAGAATTAAAAATAGATAGTACAAAAAATGAGTTATCATTAACACATGATGTGTGTTGTAATGAACATCTGGCTGATGAGTTGGCCATTATTATCGATATCATGATAGCAGATTATTTTATAAAAAATGGCCATAAATATGATAATTTTTCTTTGGAAGAAAAAGAAAAAATCATTATAGAAAAAAGAAAAGAAATTCTGCAGCTAATTAGTGATAAGCCGTGCACTTGTAAAGATTATTTGAAAAATTCCGATATACATATTAGAAAAATCGACTTATAATATAATAAAAAAGAGAGAAGGGATTTTTATGAATTGTCACGGACACGATACAAGGGTTAGAATTGTAGAAAACTACAATATCAAATGTACAGCACACATTCGGTTACTAAACGAACAAATAATAAGAAGTGATGCTGAAAGAGATATTACCGACACCTATTACATCTTTGAGTGCGTAAACAAAAATGATGATAATGATGTTGATAGAATTGTTTGCGGAACTGGAGCAGCAAGAGACTTATTGCAGTTGGCCAATATAACAGCACCTCCAATTTTTAATATGCTTCATGAAGTCGGTGGTGAAGGTGGAGCAGGTGGGGCAGGCGGAGGAAATCAACATCAAGACGAAGAATGGGATGCTGCTGCAAAGCAATTATACAATGCAATAATGATACTTATTACAGCATGGAATTTAAGACCAGGACCTATATATAATTATTTAGAAGAAGCAAGAAGGTATAGGCGTTGTGTGCCCTATTCATACAGAGTTGATAGGATAAATCAAATAGTACATCGACATGGAACATCATTAAGAGATGTTTTAAATCAGCTGGCACAAAATAATAATATAAGAAATTATGAATTTAATTTGCTGGAAGATATTCTTCATAATGATGGAATTGTATCGTATTTTGAGGATGCAAATGGAAGAGAATAAACTAAAAGCCCCAATACAGGGGTTTTGTAGTTATAGAATGGCCGTCATCGGCGCCACGTCTACACTCCGTTTCGGTCGGTGCCAAACAGGTGCCACTGGCACCTAACACCCCTTCCTACGTATTCCGGTTGCCCGGTATCATAAAACTCGGAAGACTACCTCTCGCTAAGCAAGCGTCCCCCGGACGCTTAACGCCCTGTCATGGGTACTTTCCTTAGATAGTATCCTAACATATATATCTATATCATGTGCACTGCAAGAACAATTACAAATTAAATCTTACTTACTTTATAGGTTTATTTCCAGTTCAAGGCAATTCCATTCTTCTCCCATTACAGTATACTTTTCTATTTCATCTTGAGATACATCCTCAAAACCTATTGCCTTATAGCAATAATAAGCTGATTCATTATTCTCAAAAACACCTAATGAAACTTTATTAGCACCAAATATTTCTTTAGCATATTTTAAGCCTAATTTCAGCATATTTTTTCCATATCCCTGCCCACGTTTTTTCGAATCAACAATTACAAAGCCAAACCGTAATTCCTCATAAAATTCATTCGGTCTTCTCATGGTAAAAAATCCCACTATCTCATTATCATCAATAGCAGTAAATGCCATAAGATTACTTACCGTATTGAACTGCTCGGCAGAAATTGGATATTCACCTAAAACTCCTGCTGTCCATTTATAAAAAGCATTCTCTCCCTTTATCCACGACATAATTATTTCTGCATCATTTTTATTGTATGGCCTTAATCTTAACATACTTGCCTCCTTTTTCATTTGCCTAAAATTTTGTTTATCATATTCTGTTTGCCATTCGTGTATGCAACCCTGTCATCTGCATACTTACTTTCAAGTTCTTCCTTTAATTTTTCATACTGCAATGCCACATTCTCATTGGCATTAAGATAATCCCTGAAATGAATATAATTCTTTCACTCAGTTCCGTTCCATTTTACAATATGAATATGATGTGTTCTGATATCCGCCTCCATATCACCCATTACATAGAGCAATTGACATTCTACATCTGAACCTCGATAAAATATTCCTCTTGTTACTTCTGATTTATCTATTCTGGCCATCCCTTATAAATGGTTCCTTGATTTCTTTACTTAACAACCGACTATATGATTCTACCTTACGAAATGTGTTTCCTAACATTTCCCGATTCCTGTATTCTCTAATAGCTTCCATATCAAACTCCGCATAAAAAATCCCCTCAGTTTTATCATCAGCCAGCAAAACTGTGTTATCAACACATTTTCCATTTCTATCCCAGCAAATTGGACTATATGCGCAGGAACATCCAGCATTATCTCCATTCGGATTTGCCATAGCGACTGCAACCATATTTTCATAAGCTCTTGTCGAAAGTGCCCTGATTCTTGCTTGCATGGAACCACAATCATTTGGTACAAGAATAACTTCTGCACCTTTTAACATAAGTATTCTTGCACTTTCCGGGTATTCTCTGTCATAACAAATCATAATACCTAATTGTATTCCTTCAAAATCACACACCTTAAATTCTTTCCCTGATTCAACATCTCTTTCATCTGCGAAATCACAGGTATGCACCTTAGAGTATTTCATCAATATATTTCCCGACTTATTGATAACAAAGGCTGAGTTCTGTGGTTGCTTACTACCTTTTGTAAATGCAGTAAGTACTACGCCTATTTTATATTTTTTAGCATTCTCACATATTTGGGCAATTCTTATATCATTATCTGCAATGCTTTTTTCATATGACATAGGCAAATCATATCCTGTAATAAAACATTCTGGCAACAATAGAATATCTGCATGTTTTTCCGAAGCCTCTTCCATTGCCATAATGATAGTTTCAATATTCTTATCTATTTGTTCATTAATAGAACGTTTTTGTAGTATAGCAACCTTGAACATTCACTTTCCCTCCTATAGATAATTCAAAATGTCAGATAAGTTATTAACTTCAATATCGGCTTTTTCACTCTCGTCCATTACAGTCCACAAACTTCCAAATCCCTGTTTTATCCATATCGTTTTCATTCCTAACTGTTTTGCAGGTACAATATCATTATCAATACGGTCACCAATCATAACTGCATTCTCTGGTCTGCAACGGCTTCTTTCCAATGCAATTTCAAATATTCGCCTATCTGGTTTTGAAACACCTTCTTCTGCTGATGCGATAATCAAATCAATATATTTTCGTACTCCAAGATTTTCTAATCTCTCAGAAGTTCCTAATGGTTGGTTTGCGATTATACCAATTTCATAATTTCTGCTTAACCCTTTCAAGCAATCTTCAGAATCTGTATACAGCTTTTCATATTGTGATTCCCATTTAGGTAGTTCTATCCCCAATTGTTTTGCTATCTCTAAATCACCTTTTTTATTTCTCCTGTATAATGATATCGCATTTTCATAAATTTGTTGCGGAGTTATACCAGATAATTCAGCTATTTTTTTCATCCTATCTTCATAAACTCTACTTTCATCAACCAGCGTCGAACCAACATCAAAAAACAACCATTTTATTTCATCCTTCTTAGGCAAAAATCCTCTTTGTCTCGCTTCTTCTAGCAGTCTTGGTTGAATTTCCGGATATGTCCAATTAAGCGGTAGTTCATTCATAATTGCTATTTTCTCTATCTCACTATGTAAATCTTTTTCAAACGTATGTATCTCCGCGAAAAATAACTTTCCAAAGGTTTCTTTCCCATCAAAGTTGTCTGGCGCCGTCACAGAATAAATACATATCGGATTTATCTCAAAATTAATGGCTCCTGTTTCCTCATACAATTCTCTCTTTGCTGTTTCAAGAATATCCTCACCTTGTTCTCTATGTCCTCCCGGCACTTCCCATGTACTTCTTTCTCTATGCTTGCAGAATACCCATTTTCCATTATGTTTTGCAATAATAACTGCAAACTTTAGCTTTGAATCATCAATGCTATCATAGAAATTCACTTTCGTCATATAATGCTCCTTATTAAATTTCTTCTATTTATCATTTATTGTTCCCACAAATAGAGCCAAACTAGAGCCATTTGATAAAACAAATGCCGGAAACCCGCATAAATACAGGCTTTCGGCATTTTAATCCGTTATTCAAACTCCCCGCAGAGAAACTTATTATCCCTGTGAAAGCTTGATTTCTAGAGCTTTTAATGGCGATTATTCCGCCTTTTATCACAATTATTTTATATTTTCAAAAATTTAGGTATCATATGGGTATCACATTCTAATTTTCTGATTTATCTTTTCTAGATTGTCTCATTGATTCATATATCAAACTCTGTATTAAGTTAGTGCAGAAGTCTGTATTAATAATCGTCTCAAACATTGTTTTTAATTCTTCCATAGAATCAACATCATAAATATACTGTTTCTTTCCATTGTATGCTTCAGCTATATCCTCGTTTAGTACAACTTCAACTGGATAAGCAATAGCACCATATCTTAAAAACATAATTCTATACTTATAATACTCTAACCCCTTAACTGATAAAAATACTTCAAATTTATTGTCAATTCCACTTTGTTCTCCCAATACATCTTGAATATCTACAGTTTCTTCGACTTTATTAAAAGCTTCTGTCGCAGCCCAAAGGTTATTTTTTTTAACATATGATTTTGTTTGCCCTTCATACACATCAACATTACAAATCACCATATCATTTGTGCATTCTGCTATTTTTTTTCCACTTTCAATAATCACTTCTTCAGGTGACATTGTATCCTTTAATTCAAAATTAAATGTTTTTTTGTTCATAGTTAATCTCCTTCTATCAAATATTAAATTCACACATAATAGGAAAATGATCACTTATATTACTATTAGGGTACCTATTATCAGTATATAGTACACCTTTTCCACATTTTGTTATTATTTTTAATTGTTCCTTAACCATTAATGGAATCATAGACTGACTAATAATCACTTGATCAAGCATAAACCAGCATGGATTATATAATTTAGATTCTACTCTATAGTATGTTCCAGGTGGGTATTTAAAATCTCCAAATAAATTCCACATAGGATTATACATTTTTTCATACTCTTTCCCATAAACTGTTCTCGAACCTTTATCTAAAATTTGTAATGCTGGTAAAGCATGAAATCCCTTTGCACTTAAACATGCCTTTTCATAAGGTGATTCATTTATATCTCCTATAACAATAACATGCTCTGTTTGTAATCTCTGCTTTATGTGTTTAATTGAATACATAATTTCTTCAGCTAATGCTACTCTCTCATCATAATGTTCTCCATTAAGATTTGAATACATATGCACTCCACACATGATGTACTGTTTATTTACAATTTGAACAGAAAAATATTTATTCTGTTCTCCAGGCGTAACATCAATATAATTTCCCCATATATGTATTCTCTCACATCCTTTAGTGTTCCAATTAAATAATCTTTTTTTACATTGTTTTAAATTATCATTTAATTCATTAATCTCTGCCATATACTCTGCTAATACTAATACATCAATTTCATTTTGATTAACTATATCCAAAATATATGAATTTATATCAACATTTCTATGTGTATTCCAAAACAAAATTCTCATACATACTCACCAATTTATCTAGACATATAAAATATCCCGTCATTTTAAATTGTATTTTATCCATTTTTCCGTCAAATAATTTACAAAAGCTGAACATGACACTAACATATACTTCGCATCTTCACTTGCCACATTAACAAATTCAATACTTCCGTGCCTTATTCCACCTGAATCTGAAGTATATCCATACAACTGCTTAAATGCATTTTCCAATGCCGGATGTATATTCACTCCATTCTCTTTTAACTTTTTCAATGTGTTCCCTAATGTCGCTGCACCTCCTGATAGTCCTGTTATAATACTACACATAGACTCTACACTGCTTATTGATTCCTTTACTGAATTTTCATAATCTGGTTTTTTTCTATCAGAATATAACTCTAATGCCTTTGTCATATGTTTACTAACAGATTCATATTCCAAGTCAATTGTTTCACCTATTGAGTTCAATTCACTTTTACCAATAATCGGTACAACTAATCCATTTAAAATTCTGTATGGAGCAACTTCCTCTTCTAGTATTCGATTGAATTCTATCGTCAACCTTTGTGTTTTTTCACTATCAGTCACTCTAAGATATTTTTCAATAAAATCATATATTCTATACCACATACCTTCACATTGAACCACATGCTTATGCAACTTTTCTGCATTCTGATTTTTGTATATTTTATTTGCTGGAAATTCATATTTAATTCCCATTTCCAACATCATATCTTCTATTCCCGTTGTATAAGACGTATACTCCAATGTATCATAATAATCATACTCTTCTTTATAAAATACATTCCATATGCGTTCTCGCAACTGAATACTTGTACTTCTCAATCCATTAGGATTTATACTTAAAATTTTATTTCTTGTTGAAAAAAATTCCATAAAACGTTAATTCACACCTCTCTAACAATGCCTAACTAATGCACACAAACCTGACAAGCCTCTATTCTTTCAAATGAATGTTCTACCTGCAAATCTATCATTTTTAAGTTACTCTCTATATACTCCAACAATTCTGTACCATCCAAATATATATACATCTGTGGTGCTACAAATCCCGGAACATTCTTTCTCAAGTCATCTAATGATATCTTAGATGTTTCCTGAAACTTAGCTATTTCCATCGCATATCTGTAATGGTAGGTTTTCATATATTCTTTTATTCTGGCAATGGCATTGCTATCTTCCTTATATTCTTCCAACCAATCAGATAGGCAATGCCTTTTATCCAAATAAACAATACCCGTAATCGCTTTTACTGGTGAACTAACATACATATATGCCATTATCGGTTCATCTGGAAAATTTCTTCTGTGTTCGAATATCTTCAGACCAGATTTTATTTTTTCATACACATCTGGTCTGAAGCTTAACAACATTTTTCTCAATACTTGCACCACCTTATTTCCATACACATTTGATAGTGCATACTGACACAGGCATACTTATAAACTGCACATCGAATTTTAAACTTGGTTCTACCTTTGTACTTGCACTATGAATTCTAAAACTCAACTGCCATCCATTGTCCAAAATCATTTCTACAGTATTATTACTTTTCGGCTTAAATCCAATGTCAATCAGTCTTGTCGGTAATTCAACCACAGGAACTTCAATTTCCGAAACCTTATCCTTACTCGACTTATTTAAAGTATCATGCATATTAAAAGTATGAATCAATGTAAGTCGTTTACTGTCATGACTAACTATCTTGTAATAATCTTCTTTTCCTATAAGGTATTCTATCATCTTTTCAGGCATATTCTTATCTTCTTTATATGCCCTATTAACTTCATCCATAAAAGCCTGCAATAATGGTACATATACATTTTCATCTTTCTGCACTATTTCTGACCATCGTGAGCCATTTTCTTTTTCACTTTTCAGCATATCAAATATTGGATTAACCGCACCCCAATATTCGTTACTACAAGGTATATCAAACCATTCTTTGCCAAAATCCAGTTTATGACTTAATCTGCTGTGTTTAACTGCATCGTGATTGTGCTTGATACTTAATCCTATTTCCCATTCAATATCGTCTCTGCGAATAACAATATCTCTTACATCGCCTTTAACGCCAGCTCCATCTTTTTGAAACTCTAATGTCAGTTCGTCATTATCGTTTTCTGATAATCTTGGCTCCATTTCAAGTACTTCATTAATTGCAGCTTCAGCAGAAATCATAAATGTCTGCTGCATTTCCTCATCCATAAGCATCCATGCTTTTTCATTCGCATGTAAGCTGGAATTATCAACTATTTTTGTTTTACGCATTTCACACAATGCCTTATAAAGTGTTTTAATCCACGCATATTCATATGCTCTTCCCTGATCATTACTCTTTGTACTCACTTTTTTCTCATTGACCTCCTTTGCATCTATAACATCATCATCTACTACCACATCTGCACTATTACCCTCTAAGTATTTCTTTATTGCTACTGCTATTTCATATGCAAGATTAACTGGAACTGCATTTCCAATCATTTTATAAGCTGTGTTTGTATCTTCATATATAAATTTAAAATTATCTGGAAACCCTTGAACTCTGGCTACTTCTCTTATTGTCATTCGGCGATAAAGATGTTCTTTGCCCTCTACAAATCTGCAATCATTCTGCCCCACCTTAACCATCTTAGGTGCCTGTGGATGTAACTGACATTGTCTTCCTGATGCCTGTACTGTAAAAGCTTGCTCATCCCAGGATTTCACTCTGTTTCGGCTCATAAAAATTGGAGAATATGCTCCTGTGTAATACTCATTATTATTGATTGCTTCTGGATTATGATGATTTTTTTCTCCTGAAGGCACTGCTGTATCCTGTAAATCCCATATTATATCTCTAAGAGTAATCTTCTTATCATCTTCTTTGGTTGACCCCTTAGGAAATCCAAAATCAATATTCAAGTCTTTTCTAAACCCTATATAAAATACCCTTTTTCTTTCTTCAGCCACACCATAATCCTTTGCATTAACAAGTGTAAAAGATACATCATATCCTGCTCCATCGAAAAGATTGAGTATGTTCTGTACTGCCTCTGAATGTCTATTAGCTAACATTCCGCTAACATTTTCCGCCAGAAAGAATTTAGGCTGAAATTCCTTAAGAATTCTTATATAATCAAAAAATAACTGTCCCCTTGCATCCTTAATACCTTTCAATGATCCAGCTTCAGACCATGACTGACAAGGTGGTCCACCTATAATTCCATCAATTTCACCATCTATATACTGTTCAATATCTTCTTTTGTTACTTGTCTTATATCTCCTTCAATCAGATGTGTATTAGGGTGATTAGCTTTGAATGTAGCCCATATTGTCTTATCAAATTCATTAGCAACAGGAATATTAAACCCAGCGCTTTCAAATCCTAAATCTAATCCCCCACATCCACTAAACAAACTAATTATGTTCATAGGTATTTTCTCCTTCATTGTTTTCCTTGATTATTCTTGTAGCTTCTATTAATGCCGTTCTTCTAACAAACTCACTATATGAAGCATATGCCTCCAGTCTTGCAGCCTCTTTGAATTTTTCCAACTCATCTTCACTTACTCTTATGCTGATTGAAATTGATTTTCTCATTATGTCCGTTCCTCCGTTTCTATTATCAATCATAAATCCGTAGTATAACAATGTCAATACTTTGTTGCACGAACAGATGTTTTTATTTTGTTTTTGGGGAAAGTCTTTCCATCACTTTCCTCACACTCTCCATAAACTTCTCCAGCAGATTAACCCCATCAATCACAAACTGCTTCATAAAATCATAAGCCTTCTCCAACAACTCCTTTAACGACTTATTCTCCTTCTGAAGTCTCTGGTTCTCATACATAACATCAATAAGTTTCTCCCTTACATCGTCATCACCACCATGTCGGAACATATCATATACATTCTCAGCAATTTTTGTACGCTCTACCAGTTCATTTTCTTTAGAAGTAAGCATTTCCAGCTTATTCTTTTTATCCGTAATCATATCCGCATATTTAACATACTCATTCTCTGCTGCATCAATGTTATCTCTGACTCTCTCAAGTCTATCCTCATCCGCAGCTATCATATCAATAATCCTAACATCAATGGATTTCCTACTGCTGTGACCTTTTGATGTAAAACGCTTTCAATGATATATTCTTGTCTCGTCTGATATCCACAAAGTTTCACTCTTAAATCTAATTCTGCATCTTCTTCCGGAGACATTCGAAATGCTATGGTTACATTACGCCACCGATTCTTGCTATCCCTATTTTTTTCACTCATCCAGATATTCCTCTCTTTCCTGATTTAGATTTTCCGCCATTTCTGTTTGGATTGTCGGGAACAAATGTGCATATCGATATGTGATCTCCACACTTTCATGTCCTACCCTTTCTCCAATTGCCACCGCAGAATATCCCATATTGATCAATAACGACACATGAGAATGTCGTAAATCATGGATTCGTATCCTCTTCACTCCTGACAGCTTCACACCACGATCCATTTCATGGTGAAGATAACTTTTTGAAATTTGAAATATCCTGTCATTTTCATTCAGACCATACAGCATTCCTATATACGATTCTAATTCTTCGCTTAAAAATTCCGGCATGGTGATCATGCGATTACGCTTCGTAGTCTTAGGATCCGTAATAATATCCTTCCCCTCTAATCTTTGATAAGATTTATTGATTCGGATAGTACAAGCCTGAAAATCGAAATCTGCCGGTGTCAGCGCTAACAACTCTCCCATACGCACTCCACACCAATATAAGATTTCAAATGCATAAAAGGAAATTGGCTTATCCGCCACCGCTTCAATAAACTTCATATACTCTTCTTTTGTCCAGAAAAGCATCTCTTTTGTTCTTTCTTTTCCCATAGATCCAGCCTTGCGTGCAGCATTGCTTTTCAAATCATAGAAATTAACTGCATGATTCAAAATTGCACTCAGCTGATTATGGATGGTCTTTAGATAGACCTGCGAATAGCCTTCTCCTTGTTTATTCCGATAGTTCATCATGGTGTTCTGCCACTGTCGAATATCGGAAGGTTTTATTTCCTGCAACTTCTTTTTCGAAAAATATGGGAGAATCTTTTTTTCTACAATATGCTTTTTCGTCAGCCAGGTATTATATTTGATTCTGGATTTGATATCATTCAGATAAAGATCTACGAAATCTTCAAAATACATATCCAGACTCAAATTCTCCTTTAACTTAAACGCTCTTTCCCATTCCTGGGCATCACATTTACGTTTAAATCCCCTTTTCGTCTTCTGCTTTCTTACGCCGGTCCAATCCTTATAATAGGTTCTTACCTCGTAAGTATTTGACTTTTGGTTTTTGATTACTGTCAAAACATCACCTCCTACTATTTCATTTCGTTCATACCGTAAACTCGTTCTTCAAAATATTTACGGCTGATTTTTCCTTTGACAACAACGAAACCTTTTTGCTCCAATTCAGCATTTAACTGACGGATCAAACGATACGCATAGGAATCAGATACTTCTAATTCTTTCGCTACTTCTTTTGCTGATATAAATAATTTACTAGCCATCTATATCCCTCCTTTCCTTTTTCAGTTCATTATCGAACTGTATATATGCATCATAACATTTCATTTTCGTACTGTCAATAGAATAATTTCAAAAATGAACGGTTTATTTTTGTATTTCATTTTTGAACTGTTTATGTTATACTTTTAAGTAACAATCAGCAAAGGAGTGTTTTCCTATGACAGTAGGTGAGAAAATAAGAAAATTCCGGATTGATCAAGGATATACACAGAAAGAATTGGCAATCATGTCCGGATTAAGCGAATCGGCAATTAGAAATTATGAACTTGGGAATCGTTTTCCATCATCAGAACAATTAGAAAAAATAGCAAACTCATTAAAGATCAGTCCATACGCCATGTCTGATCCAAACTTTGATACTTATGTTAGTGTCATGCACGCATTATTTGCTTTAGAGGATCAATATGGTCTGCACGCCTACCGGGATGAATCCGGCGTACCACAGCTCATGTTTAAAGACAAAGGACATGATTCTTCAAATATGCTGGACAACATTGGAACATGGGCTGATATGTACCAGAAATTCAGAAATGAAGAGATTACAGAAAAAGAATATTTAGACTGGAAAGCAAAATATCCTCAAAATCAAAATGATATATAAGGCGGTATGTAATATGAGCACTCAAGATTCAAATACCAAAAAAATAGCATATGGTGAATTACACTTTTATTATCCTTTTAAATTTGATAATAAATATTCCTATACTCAGATTCACAAAAAAATAGAAAAAAGTCCACTATTGTTTACAGATGAATATCAGCAAAAGGTCATAGACTCTTTAGGCTATTCTCTAGTTGAAACCTTTAACGATATAAAAAAAGAATTTGAAGCTTCAAGCTCACTGAACAATCCTTGCATATTAAAAATGAGCGATTATCAAAAATATAAATCCATGAAATGTGCCCCCATGTCCATAAATCCCGATGATATATTGTTAGAAATCGAAAGTGGTGAATCTTCAATAAAGTTCTATATCAAAGATGCTGATCTAGAACTACTAAATCAAAGAATCATACGTTTACAAGAAGAATATGATATTTCTTTAAAATTTTATGGCCACAATTTCACCAACCGGCAAGATCGCTTTCTTCTTCTTCCTCTCAAAATAGAACTAGAAAACGGAAAATTCACTTGGCTATACCCATTAATATATCTTTTTGAAAATAATATGGGAATATTAAAACTGGAACTACCTATATTTGATTCCTGCATTGAACCTTTATTAGAAAATGATTATGATAGGTTCCTCACAAAAATTATAAATAAATGGAACATAAAAAATTACAACTCCGAAACGACTCTATCTTCCATCCAGAACTTTTATTTAAGTAATCTTCTTGATGATATTAAAATAGACATGGTTTCATATTCCAATGAGCTAAAAAATATAATATTAATAGATTTTGACGGAAGACCACAACACATAAATTCTATTCCAAACGATGTGAAGGAAGATTTGTTTAGAATAATTTGTGCACCAGTTCCTTCCAGAAACAATACCACCTATAGCAAAGATGCTGATGAATATCTAAAGAATCACAGTTGGGGAGGACATGGTGTAAAATATATTGCTAAATCTACTGGTGGTTGTCTTTCTTTTATAGATAAAACAATATCAGATTACGTCTCTGATGATTATAAGACAGAAACAAAAACCTCTGTACTTACCCCATTTAATGACTACTATAATTTATGCAATAAGCTAGCACGAGATTTGTGTGTAAATGTTGAATTTGCTTTAATAATAATTCTCTTAAAAAAGACCAATGAATCAAATGACTACTTCAATAAAATTGCATCTATGAAAAAATTATCTGATACACGAATCGAGTATAATAAAAATATATTGTTTATCTCCGAACTCCAAGAAAATTGCTATGGTTCAGTTAGCGAACAAACAGCCCTTTTAGAAAAAATGATGCCGCATTATTTCAAACACGAAATCACATCTGCAAAAAAAATAGCTATAGATAACATACTACAGCAAAATGAACAAGAAAAAAATGAACGCTTTCAAAATTACATTTCAACTGGTGGTTTGATTCTAACATTGATATTTGGCTTACCATCATTGTATGAAACATTAACTATATTTAGAAAGTTATTTTCGTTTTACCCTTATAACATTCCTTATCTCACATTAGAAAATACTAGTATAATATTGTGGCTTACATTAAATGGAATAATTATTTTAAAACTTTATTTAAGAAAATACTATCCAAAAATAAAAAAGTATTGTCATTTGATTGTCACCAGACATAGAAAGAGCCAAGAAAGCCCGTAAAATAGGCATTTCTTGGCTCTTATATTTTATTCAAACTCAATAGTTCCCGGTGGCTTACTGGTCAAATCATAGAATACTCTATTGACTCCCTTTACCTCATTTATAATTCTGCTCATCACTGTCTGAAGTACCTCAAACGGTATCTCGGCGGCTTCGGCTGTCATGAAGTCCACAGTGCGGACTGCACGGACTGCAACGGCATAATCATATGTTCTCTCATCACCCATGACACCTACTGAACGCATGTTGGTAAGGGCTGCAAAGTACTGGTTTGGCATCCATGATGGTTCCTCGCCGTGGGCCTCTTTGTACTCTTTTGCTGCCTTTTCCACTTCGCTTCTGTAAATCCAGTCTGCATCCTGGACAATGCGTACCTTTTCGGCTGTGACTTCGCCGATGATACGGATTCCAAGGCCCGGGCCTGGGAATGGCTGACGGAATACGAGATAATCAGGTAATCCAAGCTCCAGTCCGACCTTGCGTACCTCGTCCTTGAAGAGGTTTCTAAGTGGCTCCACGATGTCCTTGAAATCGACATGCTCCGGGAGACCTCCTACGTTGTGGTGTGATTTGATGACTGCAGATTCTCCGCCGAGTCCACTCTCCACTACGTCCGGATAGATGGTTCCCTGCGCAAGAAAGTCAACCTTTCCGATTTTCTTAGCTTCTTCCTCGAATACACGGATGAATTCCTCACCGATGATTTTACGCTTGCGCTCAGGCTCTGTGACGCCTGCAAGCTTGCTGTAGTAGCGCTCCTGTGCGTTGACGCGGACAAAGTTGATGTCGAACGAACCGTCTTTGCCGAATACGCCCTCTACCTCATCGCCCTCGTTCTTACGGAGAAGTCCGTGGTCTACGAATACGCAGGTGAGCTGCTTGCCGATTGCCTTGGCAAGGAGTGCTGCGAGTACTGATGAGTCTACTCCACCCGAAAGTGCAAGGAGCACTTTGCCGTCACCGACCTGCTCTCTGATTTCGTCGATTGTGTTTTTGACGAATGAATCCATCTTCCATGTGCCTGCACATCCACATACACCACGGACGAAATTGTAAATCATCTGTGTTCCGTTCTTGGTGTGAAGTACCTCCGGATGGAACTGTACTGCATATAATTTCTTCTCAACATTCTGTGTTGCGGCTATTGGACAGTCTGCAGTGTGCGCAACTACCTCAAAGCCCGGTGCTGCTTCTGCAATTCTGTCGAAATGACTCATCCAGCATACTGATTCTGATGGCAAATCCTTGAACATCACGCCGTTTGCAGAATATGTGATTTCTGTCTTTCCATACTCTCCAACCTCCGGTGTGATTACCTTTCCGCCTAATTTATGCATCATAAGCTGTGCACCGTAGCAGATGCCAAGCACCGGTATTCCCAGCTCAAACAGCTCTTTCCGGTATGATGGAGAATTCTCTTCATAACAGCTGTTTGGACCTCCTGTAAGGATGATGCCCTTTGGATTCATTTCTTTGATTTTCTCAATGTCTATTTTGTATGAGTAAATCTCACAGTACACGTTGCACTCGCGGACACGGCGCGCAACAAGCTGATTGTACTGACCACCAAAGTCTATGACTATGACCTTTTCCTGATCCATGTTTTCCTCCTAATTGTTTATTCGCTATGCTGCTGTTTTATAATCTTTGAAACATCACGTAATTGCTGTTTGCCACACTGTGGTGTAAACAATAACAAAAACATAACATATGTTATCTGCTGCCATCTCATTGATTACATAAAAGCAACATGTATTCTTATGTCATTATAGATTACGGAGTGCTTATCTGCAAGCGATTTTGTTAAATTTCTGTTTTGATTTTATGTGCAATTACGTTATAATGAGTAATAAACACTTTTATAGGCTGGGAGGTTTCATCATGAGTTTTAAAATAATCACTATAAGCCGAGAGTTTGGCAGTGGCGGTCGCTTTATCGGCGAGCAGATTGCTCAAAAATGCGGCATTGAGTTTTACGATAAAAAAATAATTGAGCATGTGGCAAAGGAGCTCGGTATCTCTGAGCAGATTGTCGCAAACCAGGGCGAATATGCACCTGCCGGAAATATTTTTTCATATGCATTTGTGGGGCGCGACATCACAGGAGTTTCTCTTTCCGACCAGATTTTCAATATCCAGCAGAAGCTCATCAAGGATATTGCGCAAAAAGAGCCCTGCGTTATTGTGGGACGTTGCGCAGACTACATTCTTTCTGACAGGGATGATGTGCTGAATGTTTTTATAGAGGGAAATAAGCCTGAGAAGGCTGCAAGAATAAAAAAGCTCTACCAAAAAAGCGATGACGAGGTCAAAAAGCTGCTAAAGGATGTCGATAAGAAGCGCTCGGTAAATTACCGATACTTCACCGATAAGGAGTGGGGCAACAGGAAAAATTATGACCTGGTGCTCAACAGCTCTGTGCTTGGGTATGACAAATGCATTGAGCTCATAACTGCTGCATACGCTTAACATACTTAATACACTTAATATATTTAATGAGCTTAATATGATCAGGCAACGCAACTTTTGCACCAATGCAATACGGAAAATTGATATTATTATTACTATTAAGAAACCGTTTTCTTATTTTATTACGAAAAACGTAAATAGAATTACAACCTGTGTGTAATATTAAAAATACTCCCGCATAAACTGTAACAACAGAATATGCAGGAGTATTTTTTGAAATCATATATTGAGACAAGGGCGGTGGAAATCGCCAACTACATAGTTGAAAACAATGCCACGGTGCGTCAGGCTGCAAAGCAGTTTGGCATCAGCAAATCCACTGTGCACAAGGATATCACGGATGCTGACAGGCTGCTTCGCATAGACCCGGAGCTTGCCGCAAAAGCGCGTCACATTCTCGATATCAACAAGTCCGAGCGTCATATCCGCGGCGGACTTGCCACCAGAGAGAAGTATCTGCATCTGCCTCATGTGCATGCCGGCTGAGTGCATGGAGGCTTCTATCCCGGCATTAGCAGGTGCGCAGCTTTTCGCGCAGCTGAGGCTTTTCACCAATTCAAGACCTATATCACATAATTCGGCAGCTCGTCATACAGCCGATTCCCTCCGGATATTTTCATGTTCCGGATGTTTCCTGTGTCACATGACTTGTGAGCACACCGTACAGCCACTTGCCCTCATCGCTTAAATCCTCATAGATAAAGCCGCTTGTCTTATCGCAGGCAGGTGTTAGAAGCGCTGATTTTTCGTCCTTATTGGACAGATTCCAGCACACATAGCTGATGCCATAGCTGTCAAGCAGGCTGATCCAGCTGTTTGCGGAATCTATGTCCACCTGACCGTTTCCGTCGGCGCTGCAGATGCCAAACTCTGATACAAATATCGGCAGTCCTGCGTCTGCCGCCGATTTTAGCTTGTTTTGCAAGTCCTCCTTGTGGGTTGCGGCATAGAAATGCAGTGTATACATGATATTATCATAGCCTGTGACAGGGTCCTTGACTGCCTCATCCACATCCTGGCTCCAGTTAGGTGTGCCTATCAGTATGACTGCATCCTTGTCGTAGCTTCTGATTGACGGAATGACCTCGCTGGCATAAAACTTCACATCTCCCCAGGTCGCACCTTTGCACGGCTCATTGCAAATCTCGTAAATCACGTTGTTGTATGAGGCATACTGCTGTGCCATTTTGGCAAAAAATGTCTTTGCCACATCACTGTAGCGGTTTGGATTTCCCTCGTTTAGCACATGCCAGTCGATGATGACATACATGTCATTGTTTAGTGCGTACTGCACGCCGTTTTGCACAAGTGTCTCAAGCTGCTGCCTGTCACCATCTGTGCAGTAGCCACCGCTTTCGTAGGTATACATGGCGAGCCTCACCACGTTTGCTCCAAAGCTTTTCAGCGTGGCAAAGCAATCATTGGTCACATACTGTGGATACCACGCAAGACCATGTGTGCTGACTCCGCGAAGCTGCACCTCGTTGTTATTTTGATCAACGAGCTTGCTGCCCTCCACATGCAGCTTACCGTTTACTGACGGACAGGCAAGAACTGAGCTCTCCTGTCCGTTTTCTGTGGTGAGCTGCTCTGTGTCAGCCACATTCTGATTTTCTGTACTGTTTTGCGTACTGTCCTCAGTATTATTTTCTGCAGAATTCACCGACTCAGTGACTTTCTCATCCGTCTGTGATTCTGTCTCCTTGTTGCCCTTGTTACCACATCCTGTAAAAATCCCAAGCACCAGCACTGCAGCCAATACCAATGCTATATATTTCTTCATATTGTTATACTGTCTGACTGATTACTGAATTGATGTAACCTTGTAGTCCTCAGCCTCTACAGTCTCCTTTAATTTCTCATC
Source organism: Agathobacter rectalis ATCC 33656 (assembly GCF_000020605.1). Taxonomy (NCBI): domain Bacteria; kingdom Bacillati; phylum Bacillota; class Clostridia; order Lachnospirales; family Lachnospiraceae; genus Agathobacter; species Agathobacter rectalis. The sequence continues at coordinate 563,086 of NC_012781.1, read as the reverse complement.
GGAAATGTCAGAGCTTAATGTCACTACTGCAGTTCCGCTCTCATGGCTTACTGCTGCCTCACTAACTGCATCAAGCGCCTCGAGTGCCTTCTTTACTCTTGCCTCGCAGTGGCCGCACATCATTCCTTCGATATTCATTGTCTTTGTCATTGATTTTTCCTCACTTTCATTTGGTTTATTTGTTTTGTTTTTTCTATCTGATGTTGCTTTTCTGTCATGCTTAGGATCATACACCCTGCACAGATTCAGCCGCAGGGCATTGGTAACAACGCAGAAGCTCGACAGACTCATCGCCGCCGCTCCAAACATCGGATTGAGCTTCCATCCTAATAAAGGATACCACAAACCGGCCGCAAGTGGAATACCTATTACATTATAGAAAAATGCCCAGAACAGATTTTCGTGTATATTTGTCAATGTAGCACGGCTTAACCGCACTGCTGCCGGTACATCTATCAGGCGGCTCTTCATCAGGACAACATCCGCTGCATCTATTGCCACATCACTTCCCGCGCCGATTGCAATTCCCATATCCGCACGTGTGAGCGCCGGTGCATCATTGATTCCGTCACCAACCATGGCTACCCTGCCCTGTTTTTTTAGCTTCCTTATGACAGCCTCCTTACCATCCGGAAGCACACCTGCGATGACTTCGTCCACTCCCGCCTGCTTTCCAATGGCATTGGCAGTCTGCTCGTTGTCACCGGTGAGCATAACAACTCTGATACCCATATTTTTAAGCTGTCTGACAGCTTCCGGACTGTCCTCCTTTATTGTATCTGCAACGGCTATGATACCGCAAAGCCTGTCATCTGCGGCAAAGAACAGAGGAGTTTTTCCTTCCTTTGAAAATTCGACAGCTTTCGCGCGCATATCATCTGACACTTTTACAAATTTGCTGACAAAAGCAAGATTTCCTGCTTTTATCATTTTGCCTGCAAGTATTGCAGTCAGACCATTTCCTACAACAGCGCTAAAATCCGTCACCTCTGCGACAGCGATTTCATCCGTTTTAGCGCGCTCCATAATGGCTTTTGCAAGCGGATGCTCGCTCTTGGCCTCGACTGATGCGGCTATTGCAAGAAGCTTTCCGGCATTATTGCCGGTTTCCTCAAAAAATGTCTCATCCGGCACGATATCCGTCACCTTCGGCTCACCGCTTGTTATGGTGCCTGTCTTATCAAGAGCCACAATCTGTGTGCGGCCTGTTGCCTCAAGGCTTGCCGCTGTCTTGAAGAGTATACCGCTCTTTGCGCCCTTGCCATTTCCTACCATTATCGCAACAGGAGTTGCCAGTCCAAGTGCACACGGACAGCTTATCACGAGCACCGAAATGCCTCTGGCAAGCGCAAAGCCCACGGTCTCACCGGCTATAAGCCATGCTATTATTGTAATGATTGCAATTGTAATAACCGCCGGCACAAATACTCCCGATACCCTGTCAGCGATTTTTGCAATAGGTGCCTTTGTCGCTGCGGCATCAGAAACCATCTGTATAATCTGTGAGAGCGTGGTGTCTTCGCCAACTCTCGTTGCACGGCATTTTATAAAGCCTGACTGGTTCACTGTGGCAGCGCTTACTGCATCTTTCGGCTGCTTATCCACAGGGATGCTCTCTCCTGTGAGTGCCGATTCGTTGACAGCGGTTGTTCCATCTATTATTTCACCGTCCACAGGGATATTTTCCCCCGGTCTGACCACGAAAATATCGCCCTTTTTCACTGCATCCACAGAAATTTCCTGCTCCACGCCATCCCTTACAACGGTTGCTGTCTTTGGGGCTAGCTGCATCAGGCTCTTTAAAGCGTCTGTTGTTTTGCCCTTTGAGTGCGCTTCAAGCATTTTCCCGACAGTAATCAGTGCCAAAATCATGGCTGCGGATTCAAAATAAAACTCATGCATATATGACATGACCGCATCCATATCGCCATTCACCTGCGCAGCTGTCATGGCAAAAAGTGCATACACGCTGTATCCAAACGATGCCGCAGATCCAAGCGCAACAAGCGTATCCATGTTGGGAGCGCCGTGAATCAAGCCCTTAAAGCCACTGATAAAAAACTTCTGGTTTATGACCATTACCGCCACTGTAAGCAGAAGTTGCAAAAGCCCCATAGCCACATGGTTTCCATTGAAAAACTCAGGCAACGGCCAGCCCCACATCATATGTCCCATGGAAAAATACATGAGAACAACTAAGAATATGAGCGATGCTATAAGCCTGTTGCGCAGCTTCGGTGTCTCCCTGTCTACAAGCGCATCCTGCGCTGCCTTTAGCTGCTCTAAGCTGTTATTCGCTTTGTCATTTTCTGATTCTGTTGCTGTGCCTTTGGGACTCGCTCCATAGCCCGCCTGCTCTACCGCCTCCACTATCTGCGCATCTGTCGCGCTTCCCTCGACTCCCATCGAGTTGGTCAAAAGGCTGACAGAGCAGCTCGTCACACCATCAACCTTAGAGACAGCCTTTTCCACTCTGGCAGAGCATGCCGCACAGCTCATTCCTGTAACTGTATATTGCTTCATACTGTCTGTATTTCCTTCTTTCTACTATTCGAATCTAGCTATTCAGAAGCCTTTTCTAAAATCTCTCAATTCCTGTCACCTTGAAATCCAATCTTTCGATGGCAAATGTGATTTCCTCATCGCTTAGCTCTCTGGTTGCCTCAACATGTGCCACGCCATGCTTTAAATCCACAGCTGCCGATACTCCGCTCATCTTCTGAAGTGAGCGTGTGACTGAGTTCTTGCAGTTCATGCAGTGCATTCCGTCTATGTGCACATCTGCTCTCGTGACTATCTCGCCTGTAAGCTGTACTGTGGCTTCCTCGTCCTCCTTCATGGCTCCACCGCCACAGCAGGCGCCCTCGCCCTTTGAATGCTTTATAGTCTCCTTTAAGCCCACAATTACCAGAGCGGCAATTATTGCTATTATTAATATTGTGATTATTGTACTCATTTTTATACCTGCCTTCTTATAATACTACTTCATAAGCTTCTGCAGTGTGTTCAAAAGCTCATCTATTGTCTCATCCTTGCCGGCTCTTATGTCATCTGCCACACACGTCTTTATATGATTGGTCAAAAGGACTTTATTGAAGCTGTTGAGCGCAGCATTTGCGGCCGCCACCTGTGTGATGATGTCAGGGCAGTAGCAATCCTCATCCAGCATACGCTTGATTCCACGGATCTGTCCCTCTATACGGCTGAGTCTGTTGATGAGATCCTTATATTCCTTCTCTGACCGCTCTTTTTTGCGGTTGCAGCAACAGCATTGGGTTTCTTTTTCTGTCATGGCTACCTCCATTTGTTCTTTGTTCCGCATTATGCATTTGTTTTACATGTCTAACTATACCCCTTATGGGTATCTGTCTTCAAGAGTATTATATACCCCAGTGGGGTATATTGCAAGGGCAGATTTCCTTATTGAGATATTTTCATGTTATACCATACTTTTATAGTAAAAGCATGCAAGCTGTGTCCTGTCCCTCAGCTGCAGCTGCTCATAAATAGCTCTGCCTCATATATGAATATATACAACGAAAAAGCCGGTACATTCATGCTTCCATGAATGTACCGGCTTTAAATACTTAGCAGTCCGTACGGGAATCGAACCCGTGTTTCCGCCGTGAGAGGGCGGCGTCTTAACCGCTTGACCAACGAACCGTGTATTATAATATCATGGTCAAACGAATAATGCAAGTACTTTTTTAAATTTTTTTTTAAATTTTTTCCGTTCTCTTTACCTTGAACATTATCCCTTTAAATGCTTCTGGCTTTAATTCCATTTTCGTCCCTATGTATGCTCTGTGATAATCTATTATATTCCGACTCCTTATCTCAAAGCACGCGTTCTTATCCTCATATTTTATTTATACGTTTTCCTCTTGAATAAGATTATACACCTCTTTGGTCACACAACGGTCACACGGAGCCCTTTTCCACGGATTTTGTAAAAAGTATACATTGAAAATGCCGAAAACTGTATAATTTTAGACAATTTTCGGCATTTGCGTATTTTTTGTTCGTTATAATCAACTATTATTTATTATATTTTTTGTATATCTTTTCAAAAGCAGGCATAGAGCGTTTTATCATTTCCCACAAAATCTATCAGGGCTGTTTTGGAAATTTTCCATCATAATAATATTCTTCATTTTTTCTACATTAGCTTTAATGTTTTTTATAATTCCATACGTTCTACACCTATATAACTCTCACCGTAATTTCTATTGCAACTCTAACATTATCGTTATCATTACTGCCCCTTCACTATGAGGTGCTAATATACCGTATTTAATCTGAGACCAGTGGTATCCTTACCTTACTGACCTCATCCTCGAATATATAATATGCATCACCCGGTTCGATTTTCTTTTGATTCTTTCTCTTTATAGCCAGCGGTATATCCACTATCTTGCAATTATCCAGGTTATCAAAAAACAGTATGCTTTTAGTCTCCTTCATCATTTTATATATATCAGGCGAACCATATGCTATCTGTGCATTTGGTACTGCCCCAAACAGGAGATACACATTTAATACCTTATATTTGCCCATAATATTTTTAAGAGCATTAAGAGCATCCTTGCTATCTGATATCGCTGTATATACCTCCTGACTGTTTATTATGATCAGGGTGTTTTCTTTTTCCGGATTTTCCTGATGGATGAGTCTCTTATATTTTTCCTCTAAGAGAACCTCTATCATTATTATTTTCTGTATAAATTCATCCGGATCCAGATCATAGCTTACATTTTCCTGACCGATATCAGACAGCTTGCGCCTGAAATCATCAGCTATATATATATGAGTATCTATTTCGCTGTTTAACATCTGCAACGCAAAATATTTTATAAAATTTGTTCTGCCCATATTATCAGCTCCGGAGATAGTTATGATATTGCATTTATTATGATCTGTGTAAACCGGGGCGACTGTGTCGTATGCAATTCCTATAATATTCTCATCATTTTTTCTTCTGAATGTGTGATCCACATAGTCCGGTGTGAGCAATTCAGGAATTTCCGGTATCTTGTCAGCAGTGATATCCCCATATACAGCATTTATCTGATCTACAAATGCATGCATATTATTAACACGTTCAATTTCCTTAGTTCCCTCAAACGCTAAAAATGTCTGGCACTCGTATATTTCCCCATCAATTTCTGTCAGGCACCTGCCAGCAGTCTCATCCGGTCTGAGTTTACAGCTTCCATAAAGAGTCATATACTCACTTGATTCATTACAAAACATAGCTATTCTGCCGGAAAAGTTTGCCAGATACTTATATCCCAGTCCTGTTGTCTGTAAATTTGAAATAATGAAACTTATTCCTACAGAGCCACCTTCTCTGCACAGATTGAGCAGTATGTCACTATCCTGCAGATACAGTTCTTTTAATGCAGTATAATTGTCTATGAGTACCACTATCTGAGGTATATCTGTAAATCCCGCCTCGCGATATGATGTGTATGAGCTTACTCCCGCTTCAAGCAGTCTTTCACGCCTTTCTTCTATCTGTTCACTCAGATATTTAAACAGATTCTTCAACCTTTCATCGTCAGATGGGCATACTACACCTCCTACATGAGCCAGCTTCTCAAAATTTTTAAGTACCATTGATGCAAAATCAATAATATATATGCTAAGCTCTTCCGGTGAATAGTTTTCTGCCAGATTCCTCACTATCAATTCGAGAAGATTGGTCTTGCCAAACTGCGATGCTCCTATGATAATAGTATTTTTGTTACCTATCTCTATTACTGTCCGCCCCTGTCTCTGCCTGTCCGGATCGTCGTATATTCCTATTACAGCAGTCATGGAAAGAGGGGTATCATTATGTGCCAGTTCGGCATCATATACTATCACTTCTTCCAGCGCAGGCAGACATATATCCGGCAGTTTTTTTACTCCATCGGCTTTACAGTATTTATCTACATATTCGACGACCGCCTCCAATTGTGACCTTGACTGCTCTGAATTCTCGAGCTTATGCTTATATACCAAATTCTTTTTTCCCGAAAAATCAAGTTCATATATATCAAACGGTGTATCATCTTCACCATTTATGCTCTCGGGGCTGCCGGAATATCCCGACTGGAACAATTCAAATATCTCATTATTTCCGACCTGCAAATAAGCCCGGCCCGGTTCTTTTATTTCTGCGGCTAAAGGAGATTTCAAGACTTCATTACTATCCTCCTGCGTCTGTACTTTAAGACACAATTTGAACTTTGAATTACTCCAAATCTGGTCATTAACCTGTCCTGCCGGTTTTTGTGTTGCCAGTATCAGGTGAACTCCCAGACTTCGTCCTATTCTGGCTGCACTAATCAGCTCCTTCATAAATTCCGGCTGCTCTGCCTTTAACTCAGCAAACTCATCTACAATAATGACAAGGTGTGGTAATGCCACTTTTGCTTGTCCCTCTTTATATGCCTTTATATATTTATCTATATGATTAACATTGAGCTGTGCAAACAGATTCTGTCTTTTCAGCAGTTCAGCCTTTATTGACCTGAGTGATCTGTCTATTGCCTTTCCATCAATGTTTGTTATGGCACCAATCAAATGAGGCAGCTTTCTAAACTGATTAACCATTCCTCCACCCTTAAAATCAATTATCACAAAACCTATTTCATACGGATGAAATAACGTTGCTGCCCCAAGTATAAACGTCTGCAAAATCTCACTTTTTCCTGAGCCTGTTGTTCCTGCCACAAGTCCATGCGGGCCGTGAAATTTCTCATGCAGATTTAGATAAACAATCTCATCCTTCACATTTACTCCCAACGGAACTGCCATTGTTTCATATATTTTTGATGAATTCCATCTCTCCTTCAAATTCAATGCCTGCACCGAGTTGATTCCAAGCAGCTCAAACAAAGATATGTTCTTACGCAAAGAGCCTGCCAGGCTTATTTCTTCACACTCCACAGGTTCCAAAATGCTGACCGCCTTCTGTACACGCCAATCAGGTATATTCTCATACTCAAAATATTTCTTTTGCGTCTTATTGACCGAATCATATATCATGGCACTCTCATTGTCGAATATATCAATTATTCGGCTGCAATATAATGGCAGCAAAGACAGCTTTGATTCAAAAAATATAAAAACAGTATCGAGCTCTGATGCATGCTCTATAAATTTTGAAATAGGATGACTCTTTATGCCATAGTCCTGCATTACAATTATTATATTAAATCTGCCATGTACTTTTTCATCTTTTCGTATAGAAAGCTCTTTATACAAATTTTCAAATACTCTGTTTTTGCTTTCCTGATCGCAAACTATATTTCTATTGCCATTCGAGCTATTCAAAGCTTTTATTCCCCTAAGCCAATTATACTTTCCGATATTATCATCAAGTAATGCATATATACAGATATCACCATAATACTGTCTGCTGATAATATCCATAATCATATTCTTCATCATCGAATACAACGAATCCGCATCTCCGACAACCCCCACCGCATTAGCATCCTTCAGACTCATCACAACCGGCGCCTTTTCAATATCCATATATTCTCCTGCCACATGCTCAGGCAGACTGCTAAGATCATCTCCAACCTCAAGTTTCTCTTGTTTTTTATAGTCTACCTGCCGCAATGACTCAACGTTTCCCCTCCCCAGATACACCTCAAGGAAATCTTCATCTGTAGATATACGATCAAATAATACCGGGTCAAAATTCTCTATATGTTCAATATCCTGCTCTATGCTATAATACTGAGCGTTTAGACAATCTAACTCCTCTCTTCTTGCAGCTTCTATCTCATTACGTTTTTTTGCTATGTATTCAAGATATGTGTCTCTTCGTTTTACAAGGTCTTTCTTATACTTCTTTTGTTTATTTATAATACCAAATATGGATGTAAAGACTCCAACACCCATGGAACATATACTAAATGCAACAAAAGCTCCATTTGACTTGCTCATCACTCCTCTAAGCAGCACTACCAGAGCAAACATAATAATCGAAGGCATCAATGAAGTAACCAGATTGAGTTCCGGTTTTGTGGGAATAGTACCCGGATCCAATATTTCTATTGGAGTTTTATCTCTTTTTGCCTGTATTCGCGTATTACGAATAAAGACAGGATATGTTGTATGTATATCCAAGCTCTCCGGTCTGACCTCAACTCCATTTGTTCTGATAGCTCCATAATCAAAGAAAATTTTTCCATTATTGTAATATGCAGTAAAATCTCCTATTGATATGAAATCATGATTTTTTACTGTTGCAATCCTTTGAATACTTTTTCCATTTACTAATGTGTTGTATGACGAACTATATTCCGATAACATAGCACATGATATATCATCTTTCACCTGCAATCCTACTCTCACAGCTCTACCATATGCACTGTCAAGCTGTATATGTGCATCAGGTGCATTCCCTATTATCAGGACATATCCCGGATTTAATTCTATTGACCATCCATAATTTTCCATTTTCATTTTCTCCCAAATATAATTGTCGAACCATTCCTAACACCAAAATCCTCAAGCATCCTGTTTCCTTTCAAAAATGCAATTGGCTGCTCACAGGCCATATAACATTCATTCTCATTGGCTTCATCAATTTGCAGATTATATGCTTTGTTTAATGCAGTCACCAGAGCTTTTGCTGTTATATTCAAGGGGATTTCCAATTCATGTCTTTTTCCATTATTTTCATTCACAAAATTTACAATAACCTTTTCACTATCTTCCATTACGATGCTCCTCTTTACATTATTACGTCAATTTTTAGGTTGGTAATGTTAAAAGCACATTGCGTGTAACAACATTTTTCAATTATGTAAATACTATTTCTTTTACAACTCGCATAGTACTTTATCTGCCCGCAACCTTTCTATAAAATCCTCTATTGCTTCCGTTTCCGTATTATACTTATCAACTGAGTTAGTAATTTTACTAGCACGTTCATCCGTCACATATACTATCCATTTTTCATTTTCTTTCTTAAGCACTACTTCATTTTCTCTATTTTCTCGTTCTTCGCATAAATTGTAACCTTGAAGACTTTCCTCTTGTATTATTTTTCTTGCATCCTCTATTTTCATCTTCTGACCTCCATACTAGTTTATTTCTCTTAATAATCCTAATCTTTCTAATTCTACCGTTGACGAAAGTTCATACTGTATTGCTCCTCCTTTCCCCCATCCTTCAACTGCTGCTTTTCCTTTATATGAAGCCAATCTACTATAATCTCCTTTTAGTAAAATTTTATATACAAAAAGGCTGCAGCGTCCGATATTACCGGATGTTGCAGCCGATCTGTCATTACATAAATGTTACTCCGTGTTAGACTCTAGCTTTGCGACCTTACGTTTCCATAAGTGTGCCCTTTTATACGCAAAATTTTATCGTATTTGCATTTTTATGTCAATTTATAGGTTGGTAATGTTAAAAGCTCATTGCGTGTATAAAGCGTAATTTTACTTCCGTAGATAACTGAACCATTAAACGTATTACTTCCGTAAATTACCTCAGTTTTTTAATACATTTAATGCCCTTAATCTTGTAATAAAATTATCTAATGCCTCTTCCTCTGTTTTAAACTTTTTTTCTGAACCTGTTATTTTACTTGCTCTCTCATCAGTTGCATATACCAACCATTGCTCTGCAACATTCATAATTACCATTTCATTCTCTTTATTTTTCCTTTTTTCAAACAGATTTCCTCCTTTTAAACTCTCTTCATCAATAATCTTTTTCACTTCTTCTACTGTCATTATACTTTCCTCCACTATTTCCTATTTCTGTATTTTTTAAGTTTTTTCTGAGCCTCCTATGTCACTTGTTCTCATCAATTACGACACACTTTACTTAATAATATCATATATCTCTTTTTCACTTAATGTTTCTTCAAATATTGCTTCATACCCTCTAACTCGTTCTAATATCACTTTTAAATACAACGCTTCATTATAAAACCTCTCAAACCCAAACGGAGCTTCTTCATTTTCTTCGATATACTCACATTCACCATTTGGTCCAAGCAAATAAATATTATATTTATTTGCCCCTTTTTCCTCTAAATTAATTTTTAATTTTTGTGGATTCATAATTGAGTAATAACTTTCACCAATATGTACCTTCATTATTTCATTAACATCTGAAAGTTTTACCACACCTTCTATTTTCTCTAAACCACTGTAATCTATTCCTTCACTAAAAAAACCTTTTATTGCAATTGCAAAATTTGTTTCCATTTCTTTTTCTGAATAATATTCAGCTATTTTTATGCGCTCATTCCTTTGTATGCAATAAAAATAAAATATTTCTTTTTCTTCTTGCAAGACATAAGATGTCTCAACATCATATATAATTGTTATTTCATTTTCATTTGAAACAATATTTAATTTTTTTCCAACATATTCTTCCAACTTTTTAAAATATGCTTTTTCTAAATTGATACTCATTTTCCCTCTTTCATTTAGTAGCCTAACAACTGTATTTTCACATCATCTTCTAACTTATCTTCAAAAACTTCCTCATACTCTCTAATTTGTCTCATCGTTTCACCATAATAAGTTACTTCGTTATAAAATCTTTTGAACACAAATGGATTTTCTGTCTCTTGTTCTAATATGTATTTCTTACCGTTTTTATCCAAAAAGAAAATACTATACTGACCATCTTCACTTTTCAATATATTAATTTTCTCTTCTTTTGGGTCATTTATGGAATACATCTTTTCGTCTGCATATTGCTGCATCAATATTCTTAGTTCTTCTACACTGGTAACTTCTCTAAATTTTCCTGAAAATGGATATTTAATATTTTCACTAAAATTACTCTTTACCCATAATGCAAAATTTCTTTTCATATCCACTTCTGATGTATATCTTTTTTCTTCCGTTTCCTTTCCTCTTTCACTAACATACAATATATACTTTTGTTCCTTTTTTCTTAAAAAATATTGAATTTCAGAATCCAAATAGATATGGACTTCATTGTCACTCTCTACCAACTGAATATCTTTACCTACATACTGCTTTAATTTTTCTAAATAATCACGATTAAACATTTATTCTTTTCTCCTATACTTTTTCATATTCATTCACACCCTCCTGTTAATGTATAAAATTATGGTCTTATTTTAAAAGCAGCTCTGCTGCTCTTGAAATAAAGCCACAATACAAATACAATACAATTCCACACCACAGCCTGTGGTGTGGAATCCGGCATTGAATGAATTTTACATGCTGAACTGATTTGCTATCTGTGTATCGGTTGACTCTACTGCCTCTGCAGTCTTGTCAAGTGCCATTGCGATATCATCGATCAGCTCTTTTCCTTTTACAAATGAAGGTCTGAGCTCTGCAAACTTGTTGGCATATGCCTCTGATGCTGCACCTTCCCACTCTGTGAGCAGTGTGTCCAGTAATCTGTCCATCTTGTCGATTACATTCTGTACATTCTCTGCTTCTGTCCTGTACTCTCCAGCCCTTCCTCTCATTGTGTCAGGTGTCATTCTGATCTGTCCTGATGCCATTTTCATGTTCCTCCTTTAGGTAAAATTTTATATACAAAAAGGCTGCAGCGTCCGATATTACCGGATGTTGCAGCCGATCTGTCATTACATAAATGTTACTCCGTGTTAGACTCTAGCTTTGCGACCTTACGTTTCCATAAGTGTGCCCTTTTATACACAATATTTTATCGTATTTGCATTTTTATGTCAATTTTTAGGTTAGTAATGTTTTATCATATATTTTCCTTATATGGTGTCCACTTCTGAACAATACAATCTACATCTTTTAATTCTACATACTTATATTGCTATTTTTCCTAATGTTTTCATTTTATTACCTTCTATTCATCATTTTTCAAGTTTTCCCGTGCAGTATGCATTATTTTGATTCAATCATACTTCTATTTTCTTTTTTTCTTGAACTACTTCTATTTTATCCTTGGCAATTTCTTTCTCATACAAGTACTTATCTGTTCTATTCAATCCAAGTATATCAGCAATTTTTCTATCACCTGTACCTACAAAAAAAGTATCTTTCAACTCTTTCCTAATACTAACCTTATAACCATTAATCAAACCATAAGTTCTACACTCATATGCTTCTTGAATTTCATTTGGCGAAATTATTTTACTATATACTCCGCTATTATATTCATCAACAAACGTTGCATCTATTATTTCGCGATTTGTTGTAATTATTATTAAGTTTCCATCATTATCCTCATTTAATTCGTACTCATTTCCATTATATACACAAAATTCACCATTTTTTATCATTTTCTATTTTCCTTTCACTTCTACAAAATGTTTACCATCAAATATTGCAACAACAGTATCTTTTCCATTAACAACTTTATGTAATTCCGCACCTTTCTTAGGTTTTACATATTCACCACTTAAAGACCACTCGGGTATAATTTGCCCATTCCTTGCACCTGTAAATCCATTTAATGTACAAGGAGGACCATCTGTATTTGTTCCACCGAATATTTCCCCATATGGTGTCTTTATTTTTTCTGCATCTGTTGTCTTGAATTTAATATATGCATAAGTATCTCCACCTTCCGGATACGGTCTTACTCCATCACCTGTTACATAATCAAGTCGCGACGACTCCACAACATTATCATATCCTTTTATGTGTGATACATCATCATATCTTGCCACATAACCGCCAATTGTAGACCAGCCATCTTCTCCTATATACTTGTCTATATCCGAAGCCGGTATTGTCTTTTGAATATAAGTGTTAGCATCTATCTTTGGAACTGCCTCGCGTATTGCCTTCATCTGTGCGATTTGCTCCTTTGTTAAATCCTTTACATCCGTCAATCTTAACTTATTAATTTCCCGTGAATGGTGGTGTCATCTTTGTAACCCCAAGGCTCCTGCTACTTTACAATCTGCTGTTCCCACAAAATAATATTCTTGATTTTCTTTTTCTACATTAACTTTATAATTGTTTATTACTGCATATGTTGCATATCTGTACAACTCTTCTATTTCTTCTAATGAAACTTTTTTACTATAAACACCACTTCCGTATTTATCTATAAATGTTGAGTCGATTATTTTATCATTTTTAGTAAGGATAATTGTATTTCCATCACTATCCTTATTTACCTTAAATTCATTTCCATTATATATACAAAATCTACCGTTTTTTATCGTTCTTCCCATAATTACAATACACTTATTATATTTTTTCTTTTAATACTTCAATTTCCGCCTCATTTTTATTAATCCATTTTTGATACATCCCCTTATCTATGCACTCCATCCCTAAACGAATCCACTCTTGGTAATCACCCTTCATTGTTAATATTAAAATTTGTTTTTCCGTTTCATCAACTACTATAAACTTATATCCTTCATAAACAGCATATGTTTTTTTATCATATATTTCCTCAATTTCATCTTTTTGAACATACTTTATATATATTCTATTATTTCCAATCTCTTTTTCTACAAACCCCTCTTTTTTACTAGCATCATCCTCTGACCGCAAAACAATTCTACCATCTTTTTTAATTCCAGCAGAGTATTCGATTCCTTTGTAAATTGCAAAAGTAATATTTCTCATTTTTCCTCCCTTTAGGTAAAATTTTATATACAAAAAGGCTGCAGCGTCCGATATTACCGGATGTTGCAGCCGATCTGTCATTACATAAATGTTACTCCGTGTTAGACTCTAGCTTTGCGACCTTACGTTTCCATAAGTGTGCCCTTTTATATGCAAAATTTTATCGTATTTGCATTTTTATGTCAATTTTTAGGTTGGTAATGTTTTATTACAATTTAATTGTTCACGTTATAATTCTATCTTCTCTTTTTTCTCTATAATCTCCACATCTTGTTTTGGAAATTTTCCCTCATAATAATATTTGTCACATCTTTGTAACCCTAGAGCTTCTGCTACTTTACAATCTGCTGTTCCAACAAAATAATATTCTTCATTTTCTTTTTCTACATTAACTCTACTCCCCTTTATAACTCCATAAGTTTGACAATCATATGCCTTTCCAATTTCATTTGGCAAAATCACCTTACTATACACTCCACTATTATATTTATCAACAAATGTTTCATCAATTATTGCTCGATTTGTTGTAATTATAATTAAGTTTCCATCGCTATCCTCATTTAATTCGTACTCATTATCATTATATATACAAAATTCACCATTTTTTATCATTTTCTATTTTCCTTTCACTTCTTTAAAATGTTTACCATCGAATATTGCAACAACAGAATGTTAATCCCTGTTGTTTTAACACTTCTCCCAAATTTTTATTTGCAAAGCTAGAATTTGTTGTTTCATCCAACACATCCCCGATTTTTTTAACCTCAGCATCACTCAGCGTCTTTGCCCCAATCTCTATCCCATCTGCATTTTTAAATAACAACTTATTTCCCGAAATACTTACCGTGATTCCTGCTGCAAGACTCAGCATCATTGTTATAGGCACCGGCCAGTCAAAGGTTTCTCCCAGTGCTCCCACACCACAGGCTGCTGTATTTCCCGCAAAGTCTATCAGAGCTGTTTTTCCAAATGCCTTAAGTCCTTCTTTTAACCCCATTTCCGAGAACTTTGTTGCTGCAATGGCGCCTCCAAGCGTAACCAAATCCACCATTGCAAAATTCTCTACACTTCCATTGGTATATGCCATATGAAGCCCATTTCCGTCCGCCTTTCCGTCAGAAGTTCCAATAAGATCTGCAAAAGTCAGCTTTGCTTTTCCCTAGATGTATAGTCAATTCCCAGGTCAATTTCATCTAAAATAGTATCACAGGTCTGCAGTGCCTCGTCCACATCCATCATTATATCATACACATACATACAATTTAAATAGCTTACACCTTTTTCACTCCAATCCATGTATGCTTTTTTATTTCTTCTTCCATACTCATAAATCTGATACTTTAGATAAACACTGGGGTTGTAGAGGGTTTTACCCCACCATTACCCTTGAAGAGCCATTATAATCTACTTTTTACTTGCGTTAGTACGCTCCAATACACTTCCATATCACTATCCTCAAGATTATTTACGCTATCTTCTCCTCCTAGAAACAACGGAACTTTATAACCAGCACATGCAAAAGTTTTAGCTTATCGTGATTCCAAAAGAATAATCTTAATTAAAAATACATAATATCAATACTGCTTACATTGCTTCTAGCATCATAATCTGATGATATTTTTCCCCAGCTATATTCCATCTGCTGATTAATACCTAATTCATTTAATATATCATCGTGTAATATTTTTCTTTTATCCTCATCTTTTTCCGAAAACTCTTTATCACAACATATCAAAGACATCATATATATCTTCCCATTCCTAAAGAATAAACTTACAATATATTTCCTATTATCAATGATTTGTTGTTCATCTAAATAAAAAATTCTCAACCCATCTTGATTCTTATAGAATCTTGTGTTTTTAAACTGTTCAAATGAAAAGCCAGGAAAAATTATTAGCTTATCTGATATTTTAAAAAATCCATTGCTGATATCTAGCATTATTAGCTTCCTCCCTTACTTATTTAATTTAATATTACCAACAGGAGGTAATATCCCTTTATCAATCAAATCTTGAACATCAGGAACATAATATTGTGGCAATCCTCCTTTTCCAAATTGCGGATTTGCGTTTGTTATTCCATATGCACTCGCAACATCCTCATTAAATATATAGCCTTGCATTTCTCCTCTATAGCCATGTATAGGATTTTTCTCCACCTGCAACCCTTCAAATAATTTCGTTGCATCTCTGCCAGACTGTTCAATTGCATCTAAAGTTGTAAAATACTCCGTTCCATTCGGTTCTCCTCGATATAAAACAGTACCCTTTTCAACGGTAATATCAACATAGTCATCTATACCTGGATATTTTCCTGTTCCTTGCCAACTCCTTGCAATTTCAGAAGGTGTCTTACTACCAATCTGGTATGCTAAACACATAGGAATCAAAGCAGTCTTTTTCTATCTATTGCTTTTCTTTTATTCCTATTTCACAATTATCCTGTAATAGATAGAGGTGTGCGTCACCACTCTTGAAGCACTTGTGACTTCG
Source organism: Agathobacter rectalis ATCC 33656 (assembly GCF_000020605.1). Taxonomy (NCBI): domain Bacteria; kingdom Bacillati; phylum Bacillota; class Clostridia; order Lachnospirales; family Lachnospiraceae; genus Agathobacter; species Agathobacter rectalis. Next base: position 547,017 of record NC_012781.1, on the reverse strand, counting down.
TTCATTGAGACTGCTCCCTCTGCTTTGCAGGATTTTGCGTATTAGCTGGATGTTGGCAGCATATGTGCTGTACTTCGTATATCTAACCAGATTGTAACCCGCATTGAAGTGAGGATTACGGGATAGTAAACCTTATGAACCTAAGAAGTTCTGTTAAATGTCTGGTAGTGAGACTAGGATTTAAGCCTGCCCGTGGGGAGGCTTAGTTGTGATGCAATCTTTTACAAAATCTTCATAAGATGAATATAATTGAAAGATTGCCATATTCTTTGATTCTAGTGCTCTTTCTGAACTCCAATAAATAATTGAAATTCCATTATTCTGATAATATAGACATAAATAATCATCATCTAAAATAGCAAACGGAATGACATCATAATCAAATAAATTTTCCTGTTCTTTATATACTTCTAACATTTCGTCCATTGGAATAACTACAAAGTTTTCCGTTACACCATCAATTAATATATCCAGTATCCTTTGGGTTGCAATGATTGATTTTATTTCTTTAGGAATAATTCTATTCAGAGCTATTTCAATTGCATATTTCATTTCAATTACCTCCAACCAACGGAAATTGGCTCATTCTAATGGTCTTCTTACCTTGCGTATTTAATGGAATAAACACTCTGTGTGTACCAGTTGGTGTATCACTCGTACTAATATTAAAAAGGTACTCTTTCTTGTATATCATTACATTTTGATCTTTATTATAAATTACTTCATCCAGCTTCATAATAGTATCTTCACACAATTTTCCAACATTAACAGCCTTTCCATATTGAGTTTTTTTAGGTGTAGATACAGTATCAGGATCATACATGTGTTTTCGTGAATGAATTGAAATGTAATCCGAAGCATCCAATCCCCCATTTTCTTTAAAAAACTCTGTATTTTCTATTGACTTCCCATAGCTGGTCTTGACATAAACTCTTTACCCTTATAATTATCCAAGCCGATGCCTCTCTTTTGAAAAATAAATACACTTCCCAAAGCCGACTGTTTCATCTGCTTAAAATTCTACCACATATTTGAAATTTGCTCTACATATTTTCCATTACTGGCATTCTGTACTCTGTACCGTTTTTTAGCATTCCATGGTTTGAGATTGCAGGAGATTATCCATCATTGTCTAAGTTGTCTGTATTTATGAGACCCAGCGAATTGTTAGTAACCTGTCTCTGAATGTCATAATTCATCTTGAAGTGAAACTGAATTGCCATCAAATCTTGAAAAACACTTATCTTCCTTAGGTTTTAGTGTACATTCTAACAGTTCTGTGCTATAAAAATGAGCAAACAGATATTCTTCTCATACCACCACAATATGAAGAAAACTAATATAAAATCTCGTATCGAAATAATAATGCAGGGTTCTATGCTTCTTACATAAATTCAGATAAAATAAGGTTTTCTAGCACCTATAAAAACATCAGTTCCGTGGAGCAACTATATTTCTCCATTAGCAGAAATGCAGATACTGTATAGTTTTCCAGAAAAGGCTAAAAACTTTGTCCGACACTTTGGTCTGAGTACAACGATTTCATCATTATACAGAAATGCATCTCTTAAAATTATCAGTATAACGAAGAAAATCTGTAAATGGATTACCGCTTTTTAGAGACCATTTTTTATGTCTGAAATACCGCTTGTAATACTGACTTTTATAAAATATCCTTACCATTTATAAAAATACCTTCACAGAAAAACGCACCCTTTCGCAACATTTTGTTACTAAGAGTGCGTTCCATCAGCATGTCATTTTTCAATGTTCGTTCGTATACCCAACTCGGCAAAATTTCGCTAGCGTCTATTAATTAACATCATGGATTCTTAATTGCTTCTGGGCAGCCATGATGGTTAATTATTAGACGTGCAGGAGTTATAGGTTGTTGGGAGTCCGAAAGAATAAACATATAAATAACCAAGCATCCTCTTTCAACACTACTTTTTTAAATTAGAAAGCATTTTCTCTGCTTTATCCATTTCGCCTAATAAAGGATTCATATAATCACTAAACGCATCTAAATAAGCTCTACACCCACCACTAATCATAATTTTACTAATATCTTCATTACTTGATATAATTTCTTCAGCTTTCATATATCTATCATATAATGTTTTTAGAATAGGTCTGTTAGGCTCAAGTATTATACGTTGTTCCAACAATTCAATTACTTTTCTAACCTGTTTTTTTATTTCAATTACATTTTCATCCATAGCTGGTCTCCCCACATCTTCTACACTGTCTTCTGTTGTTTTTCTTACTACTTCAACATCAGACTTTACCGTCTTATTTCGTATCCTTAATATCCCATTATAATCTATCTTATTCGACTGAATAAGTTCTTCTATCTTCCGCACTGCTCTAAGTTCTGCCTCTATCATTCCCGCAGTACTTCCACTTTCCAGAAAATGCAGATACACCTCTGCTTCTTTTGCCGATACCAAATCTGTTAAATTTGAATAATTCCCTTCCTCTATCGTCTGACCAATCCTCTTAAGCTCATCATTATTCAGTGTCCTAGTCCCTATCTCTATCCCCTCTGCATTTTTAAGTAACAGCTTATTCCCGGAAATACTTACCGTACATGATTCATTAGCATTAATAGAAATCTATCTTCTTTGCCATCTCCTATTCAATAATATTAAAGTCGTACTTCTTGCAATAGTAATTATTAAAATTTTCAATATTTTTCCATGGATTCTTTTTTGTCATTCCATTCTTATATGTAACACTTTCCTGCAATTGTTCCTTTTTTTCATTTAGTGCTGTTCTTATCTTCTCTGCAATTATTTTTCTGTCTAATGTAAAAGTCGCTTTATTTCTTTCTTCCTGAAAAATACAAGCATCAAAGTATAACACTGCTATATAAACATCACCGGCATCTCCTAATAATAATTTTTCAAGTCCTGTTGTAAAAATCTTTTCAATATTTTCAATCTTTTTAATCTGCTTATAAAAACACTCTACTAACACAGATGTGATATCTGTTGGAAAAATATCTGGTGAAAATTCTGACACTATAACTTCATATTCTTTTTCTCCACGTAATAACTGTAAAACCTCATTTTTTTCAATTGCAGTATTAATTAAAACATCATAGTTCATAATTTTCCTTTTTTTATTTGTGAAATCGCTCCTAATACATGATTCATTAGCATTAATAGAAATCTATCTTCTTTACTATCCCCTTCTAATTCCTTAAAATAAATACCCTTTTTGGTTTTTAGATACACCCTTACATTTTTGCTTTCGTAATACTCTATGTTCTCGGTTTTTTCCATACTGCCCAGTACCTGATGGCTACTTATAAGTACAGATTGCATGGCTTTCATTACTTCTGCATTTTTCTCTAAATCTACCATAACATTTCCGCTCCCATGGTAAATATGCGTATTAAGTCCAAAAACCAGTGCTAACGTTTGTGTTTGAAAACCAATAATATTACTTTTTAATGGTATATCAAACACTGCTATATACACCTGCTCATCGTTGTCCAAACTTAAATTCATATCCCGATATGAATATCTTAAAACCCGTTCTCTTAATGTTAAGTATCTTTCTGAGACCTTGTTTTCCATTTATATACCTCCATAGTCAGTCTTTTATTGACTTCTTTTTACTCTTTTTATTCTTTTTACTCCTTGCTTATTCTTAATATAAACTTTATCATCCTTGTATATATACAAATCAAAGTCATTTTCTCTTAATACTTCTTTTAATAAACAAATAACCTCATGTATATTATCTTGACTTAAACCACTTTCGTATTTTTTTATTCTACTTAAAGGAGTCGAAGCCTTTTCTTTATCCTCTATGGTAACATTAAATGTTCGCATCTCATTTTCTATAGTAATAATATAATTTAATGGAACATACTCATAAGATAAAATAAAACTTCCCATATGTTGAAATGCACAAGTTTTTACTCGCTGTTTCATATCTGTTCCAAACATATCTTTTATACTTTTTTCAAATGTATTAACATATAACTCGTAAAATTCGCTATTGAACAGCACGCCATATATCTCCTTCCTTCACAAAATGATATCCATGCTTTTCTAAATACTGAAGCTCTTTAGAATAAAATGAGGTACCATCAATAAATTCTTCTGGATTTGCAGACAAGTATATTTCTCTACCAGATGCAATTTGAATATCTAAAAATTTTTCATTTATTTTCCAAATTTCATTATCATCATATTTAGCAGCAAGTTCATCCCAATTATCCAACTGAAAATACTGTGCTCCCATTTGTTCTGCAACTTTATTATAAGATTTATCTGTTGGTATAAGATTTCCATTTGCATCATAAACAAAATTTTCATTTGCATCTTTTAAAGCGTCGAATTTACCCAATACAACTGTATCAGCTTTATCTGCCCCCTGAATTGCATTAAAGGCTATTTCTTCTGCCTCTTCACTTGAAAGAATTTCCGTTCTGGTATTTTTTTCTATCTCCTTTTCAACAATCTTAATTTCATCATCGCTCAGCGTCTTCGACCCAATCTCTATCCCATCTGCATTTTTAAACAGCAATTTATTTCCCGAAATACTTACCGTGATTCCTGCTGCAAGACTCAGCATCATTGTTATAGGCACCGGCCAGTCAAAGGTTTCTCCCAGTGCTCCCACATCACAGGTTGCATTTCCTAATATCCATAAAACTATATCCTGTCTATAGTTCTATCTTCTCTTTTTCCTCTATAATCTCCACGTCTTGCTTAAGGAGTTTTTCACAAAATAATATTCTTCATTTTTTCTACATTAGCTTTAATGTTTTTTATAATTCCATACGTTCTACACCTATATAACTCTCACCGTAATTTCTATTGCAACTCCAACATTATCGTTATCATTACTGCCCAGTTAGAGGCAAACATATTAACAACATCGTTTTCTTGTATTCATAACATTACTAAAACATATATGCATTTACAATATCATTTTCATCAATACTTAATAGTTTTAACACTTCCTTATACTTATTACAAAAGTCTATAATTTTTTGATAATTTTTACAATAGTTAAAAGCTGCTACAAAGGCTCTACTTAATGACGCTTTTTCAACTATTTTGTTGTCATTAAAAATAACATTGGCTTTTTCATCCTCTTTTATAATACATATCTTGTTTATTTGAAAGAAGCCTTCACTAAATATGTTTGTAAATTCATCAAAACATTGGTTTACAAATTTTATATCATTTTCATTAACTGCTTTACGCAATTCTCTTACTTTTTCTCGATCTATAATTTTATCATTTAACTTCTTGTAACTTACTATTCCAAATATAACTGCCTTTTCATAATTATCCGTTGTATACTTTACTTTTTTGCTACCGCGATGATTTTCATTAACAACATATACATCGTTTTCATTGACTATAGAAATATAGTTTTCTAGGTCTACTTTTCCTTTCATCTCTGTAATTATCTTGTTTTCTATTTTTAAATTTTCTTTATTCAATACGTGTTGTGCATTACTCAATTACAATCTCTCCTTTATTTACCAACTCTGTGACATCTTCTATTATACCTGTTTCTTCCAACTCTTTTATAGTATACTTTGATCCATCTGGCTTATAAACAACATACTGTTGTGCTCCTCCCTCACTTCCAAACCAAGGTGCAGCTTTTCCAGTTGTAAATTCATAATCTTCTACTAATTGATAATAATGAATTTCTGCCCCTTCACTATGAGGTGCTAATGCCCTTGATTCAAACGAATCTACTGAGTTTCCTAAAAATTCTCCGTTATTAGCTCCATATCTCTTAAATAGTGTATCAGCGGGTATAACCTTTTTACACTTACTTCCTTCCTTAAAACCATCATTTGGTGGCCAATGAATTTCACCTGTTTTCTGATTATAATACTTAGGATTATCATAAATTTCTTTATATTTTATATACAATTCATCACTCGGTGTAAATTTCCATCCTTGAATCTTTTTCCTATCCTCACTACTAATCGAATTAACAATTTTATCCCATGTACTTTTTCCAATAAGTTTTAGTCTCTCATCCTCTGTTAGCTGTTCCCCTATTTTCCTAAGCATTACTCTTTCTTCTTCAGACAATGTTGAAACATCCCGTAATCGTAATGCATTAAATTCTTCCAACGTTACTCCCTTGTTTTTTAATATATTATTAAGGTCTTCGCTAACAAAATTTATATCTAGTCCTTCATCCAACACATCCCCGATTTTTTTAACCTCAGCATCACTCAGCGTCTTCGACCCAATCTCTATCCCATCTGCATTTTTAAATAACAACTTATTTCCCGAAATACTTACCGTGATTCCTGCTGCAAGACTCAGCATCATTGTTATAGGCACCGGCCAGTCAAAGGTTTCTCCCAGTGCTCCCACACCACAGGCTGCTGTATTTCCCGCAAAGTCTATCAGGGCTGTTTTTCCAAATGCCTTAAGTCCTTCTTTTAATCCCATTTCCGAGAACTTTGTTGCTGCAATGGCGCCTCCAAGCGTAACCAAATCCACCATTGCAAAGACCACCTTAAGTCCACGTTCCATGTCTGTCAGGTCTTCTCCGGTTATCAAATCTTCTCCGGTACATGCCTCTATGACAGGTTTGATAATTGTGATATCCAATACGGACGAAACAAAGTTTAAAAATGGGTTACTGCTGTCATGGGTAAATTCTCCCTGCCTATAAAACTGCTCCAAAAATTCCTGTTGGGTAAGATTATTGTCTTCTCCCAAAGCTCCGGATGCTTTCATTGCCTCATACTGTGCTGCAAAAATACTTGCAAAATCTTCTACACTTCCATTGGTATACGATATATGAAGCCCATTTCCATCCGCCTTTCCGTCAGAAGTTCCAATAAAATCTGCAAAAGTCAGCTTTGCTTTTTCCTGTTCTACCATGGTTCCGGCATATCCCATTCCGCCGGTTATGTAATTGTTTTCTGTCAGTCCCAGTGTATTATCTACCTCAAAGTCTTCCAGATGGATTCGGCTGATTGTTTCTGTAGCATTTTTCTTGAAATCTTTCTTTAAAGGCTGATCCAGCTTATCATCCACGTAACAATTTAAGACATCAATATAACGGTGAAGGGTTCCATGCCCCTCTAAAAGCCTGTCAATATCCTTTTCCCTAGATGTATAGTCAATTCCCAGGTCAATTTCATCTAAAATTGTATCACAGGTCTGCAGTGCCTCGTCCACATCCATCATTGTATCATACACATACATACAATTTAAATAGCTTACACCTTTTTCACTCCAATCCATGTATGCTTTTTTTATTTCTTCTTCCATAACTTTTATTCATTTCCTCCAATTTGTCCAATGACCCATTCCACAACCTGCTGTTCATTATAATACATAGTATTATAAGCATTTTGAATGTACGTTCCTGCCGCCTGATACAAAAATGTCATTTTCTGCATATTACTGGCTAGGGATTTAAAAAATGCAAGCATCTCCTCTCTGGCCTCCCCCTGATATGTATCCTCTGATTCTATATTTTGTACACACTGTTCACTATAGGTATATGCCTCCAAAATCTTTGCCTGGATATTTCCCAATTCACTTATATAATCCAAAACACCGGCACCTATTTTTATTTCTTCTGAGGATCCGCTGCAGGCCGTATCTACGCTACTACGCATAATTTTTTACCTCCTCATCAATTGCCAGAAGTCTCAGTAATTCTCTTCTTACCTGTACTGCATCCACTTCTCTTTTTATCTGCCGATTCAGGTCATACTCAAATATCCGATTATTCTTCCAATAATAAAGCCATTCTTTTGTTAATGCATTATCCTGAAATTCTCCTATCATGATATTCTCTTTGCAGTCTTTTACTTCTCTTAAAAAAGAATCAATGTCTTGCAGCTGTAAAAGCTCCTTTTCTGATACTGTTCCAGTCTGTAATACCGGATATATTTTCAATAATAAATATAAGACAGCGACTCTCGGCAGCCGTAACATCTCATATTCTCTATTTTTCAAGGGAATGATCACTATCGCCTCTCTTTGTTCCAAAAGTGCAATATGTAAATAATTTATAATAATATGATTCCGACTTTCCTTATAACATTCCAACGCTCTTGCCGGAAAAAATCCCATTTTCGTCAATTCCGTTTCAGATGCAAGCACACCCTTTTCTATCAGTCCATTTATAGTTTTTTTAACTTCCTCTTCATGACCTTTCTGTGGTCGGAACTTTAACGGAATTCCAAATACATCATTTCCTTTTGTAATACTATTAAAAAACACCATTTCATGCTCCGTAAATCTCATTACATGTCCTCCATATCCTTATACTCCTGAAATTCATCATAAAAATCATCTACTCTGTCACCATGAGATTTTAATGCATCGATTGCCTGCTGCACCGGATTGTCACCGTTAGCCTTTGAAAAACTTTTATGATATTGTTGCATCAGCCCCATATATGCCATAAAAGTAGTTTCTTCTTTCCCCTTCCACAATTTATCACTCTCAATACGCGACATAAGCCGGGTCAATTCATCGTAGGAATCATCTATTCTTTCCTTTATTGCTTTCATGTTAGTCAGCAGTTCATTCATATTGCTTCCTGACATTTTAAAATCCTGCATACATTCTCCTTTCCCATAACTAACTAATCAACCTATGACGCTTCTCTTTTTCGCCTTGCCTCTTCCTCCGCAGCTTCTCTTCTTAATCTCTCTTCCTCCTCATAATATTGCTGCTGATATATCTTCATTTCATCATCTTCACGTTTTGCTTCGTCACACCAGTAATTATATTCATCTCTTGCAAATTCCAATTTTGATTTTACTTCTGCAATTATTTCTTTAAAATCAGCCCCCAGTTTTTCTACTGCCTCGCGATTTTCACTTTCCTTTGTTACAAAAGTGTCGCTGAGTTTTCCCTGAGCAGAATCCGGATTCATCTCCATTGTATTGTAATCTGTTGCTAATTGATCCATAACATCACTTAAATTGTCTGTTTTCTTTAACTCTTTTTCCAAATTCCTTACTACTTTTTTATATTTATCTCTCTGAGATTCTGCATAGGTTTTCTTTCCAAAAATATCTTCTATTATATATTTTAATCGTTCTAACAGACTTGCCATATTGCTTCTCCTCTTGTTCTGATAAACTTTTACAAATAAAGGTCTGAGCTCTGCAAACTTGTTGGCATATGCAATCATACCGTATTTAATCTGCAGCCTGTGAGCTTTCCGCTTTTTTACTGCCCGGGAAAACTATCATCTGCTCCAGTTCTTCTTTGGGAACCGCCTGGTATTCTTTGAGGTAATCCACTGTATTGACTGTGGTTTTCTCTGTTCCCGGAGTGTCATATACAACTGTCTTGTTCTCTGTGAATTTATTGTCCGGAATAATATCATACTCTATCAGATTCAAATTATCTCTTACGCAGAATGTCATGTATGTTTTTCCATCCAGCTTTATCCTCTCAAATGTTCCAAATGATACTATATCTAGACTGTCCTCTTTCTCTGTCTGGTTCCATTCTTTACTTCCAGCATCCCTGCTATAAAGAGTTCCCTTTGAATACGAATACAGTGTCTCCAGCTGGGCATTATTTCCCGAATCATCTGTAGTGATTTCGCGCTGTACATAGCCTTCTTCTTCCACATATTTTTCATCTCCAAACTCATTATCATATCTTTTCCAGTTTCCACCATATGCGCCTATATTATATGTTGAATAATCCACTTTATTATGTATTATGTCACCAAGTCTGGTCTCCCCTCTGCGATTAGAGCTATTTCTATAACCGATAAGTTCTTTCCCATCATACGATATAATATTTACGTTTAAATCCTCTGTTATTTCCAAAGGAGTCTTTGACGGGCCAAAACGCATCCTATATATCATTATCTTTCCTTCCTCTTTAATCCTTTGATCTATCATCTCTGATATCGTGATTTCACCTTCCGGCTCTGTGGTTACAAGCTCTGCTGCCGTGCAATCTGTTTCTGTTGCCTGAACTGCTGATGTGTCATTTTCCTTTTTATCCTTTTTTTCACATGCTGTCACCATACATAACATACATGCCGCTACCATAAGAACTGATATTGCTTTCTTCATAATAAATTTTCCTTTCCGTCTGCGTTGCATTCATGCCTATTTATTGTTATCTCAATTTTCTATAACGTAATCAATATATTTTGACACTCTTCGACATAAATCCTTATAACTTTCGTCATCCTCTCTCTGATTTTTATTGCCTGCTCCCCTGGCATATTTTTCTAGGTCCTTAATACTTACCTGCTTTTTCGGCTCTGCCTGTGCATTATATGCATCCACCATCTTCGTCACTTTCTCCACATCCGTCGTGAAAGTGCCATTGCGATATCATCGATCAGCTCTTTTCCTTTTACAAATGAAAGTCTGAGCTCTGCAAACTTGTTGGCATATGCAATCATACCGTATTTAATCTGCAGCCTGTGAGCTTTCCGCTTTTTTGCTGCCCGGGAAAACTATCATCTGCTCCAGTTCTTCTTTGGGAACCGCCTGGTATTCTTTGAGGTAATCCACTGTATTGACTGTGGTTTTCTCTGTTCCCGGAGTGTCATATACAACTGTCTTGTTCTCTGTGAATTTATTGTCCGGAATAATATCATACTCTATCAGATTCAAATTATCTCTTACGCAGAATGTCATGTATGTTTTTCCATCCAGCTTTATCCTCTCAAATGTTCCAAATGATACTATATCTAGACTGTCCTCTTTCTCTGTCTGGTTCCATTCTTTACTTCCAGCATCCCTGCTATAAAGAGTTCCCTTTGAATACGAATACAGTGTCTCCAGCTGGGCATTATTTCCCGAATCATCTGTAGTGATTTCGCGCTGTACATAGCCTTCTTCTTCCACATACTTTTCGTCTCCACCAGACACATAACGATGTCGCTTCCAGTTCCCACCATATGTGCCTATATTATATGTTGAATAATCCACTTTATTATGTATTATGTCACCAAGTCTGGTCTCCATAAGGAAATCATCAGGATTCTTATAGCCTTTTAGTTTATCTCCATCATATGAGATAATCTTAACTTTTAAATCCTCTGTTATTTCTACAGGTGTATTTGATTCGGCAATACACATCCTATATATCATTATCTTTCCTTCCTCTTTAATCCTCTGATCTATCATCTCTGATATCGTGATTTCACCTTCCGGCTCTGTGGTCACAAGCTCTGCTGCCGTGCAATCTGTTTCTGTTGCCTGAACTGCTGATGTGTCATTTTCCTTCTTATCCTTTTTTTCACATGCTGTCACCATACATAACATACATGCCGCTACCATAAGAACTGATATTGCTTTCTTCATAATAAATTTTCCTTTCTGTATGCGTTGCATTCATTCCTATTTATTGTTATCTCAATTTTCCAATCACTTCATCAGAGGCTATATACTGCTCTAACGAATTATTCAATACCTCATATGTATTATTAAATAAATCCTCCACGGCAAATGAAATCGTTGTCAGAAAAGTATTTATGCTCTCTATTTCCGGTACGCTGTCTCCGCTTTTTATCATGACTTTTCTGTCCTCCTGTTAATGTATAAAATTATGGTCTTATTTTAAAAGCAGCTCTGCTGCTCTTGAAATAAAGCCACAATATAACTACAATATGACCACAATACAAATACAATACAATTCCACACCACAGCCTGTGGTGTGGAATCCGGCATTGAATGAATTTTACATGCTGAACTGATTTGCTATCTGTGTATCGGTTGACTCTACTGCCTCTGCAGTCTTGTCAAGTGCCGCTGCGATATCATCGATCAGCTCTTTTCCTTTTACAAATGAAGGTCTGAGCTCTGCAAACTTGTTAGCATAAGCAATCATACCGTATTTAATCTGCAGCCTGTGAGCTTTCCGCTTTTTTGCTGCCCGGGAAAACTATCATCTGCTCCAGTTCCTCTTTGGGAACCGCCTGGTATTCTTTGAGGTAATCCACTGTATTGACTGTGGTCCCCTCCGTTCCCGGAGTATCATATACAACTGTCTTGTTCTCTGTGAATTTATTGTCCGGAATTATTATATACTTTATCAGATTCAAATCATCTCTTACACAGAATGTCATATATGTTTTTCCATCCAGCTTTATTCTCTCAAATGTTCCAAATGCTACTACCGGAAGGTTATCGTTTTTCTCTGTCTGGTTCCATACCTCACTTCCCTCCTCTCTTGTATAAAGAGTTCCCTTTGAATACAAATACAGTGTCTCCATCTGGGTATTATTGCCCGAATCATCTGTAGTGATTTCGCGCTGTACATAGCCTTCTTCTTCCACATACTTTTCGTCTCCACCAGACACACGACGATGTCGCTTCCAGCTTCCGCCATATGCACCTATATCATATGTTGAATAATCCACTTTATTATGTATTATGTCACCAAGTCTGGTCTCCCCTCTGCGATTAGAGCTATTTCCATAATCAATAAGTTCTTTCCCGTCATACGATATAATATTTACGTTTAAATCCTCTGTTATTTCCAAAGGAGTCTTTGACGGACCAAAATGCATCCTATACATCATTATCTTTCCTTCCTCTTTAATCCTCTGATCTATCATCTCTGATATCGTGATTTCAGCTTCCGGCTCTGTGGTCACAAGCTCTGCTGCCGTGCAATCTGTTTCTGTTGCCTGAGCTGCTGATGTGTCATTTTCCTTTTTATCCTTTTTTTCACATGCTGTCACCATACATAACATACATGCCGCTACCATAAGAACTGATATTGCTTTCTTCATAATAAATTTTCCTTCCTGTATGCGTTGCATTCATGCCTATTTATTGTTATCTCAGTTTTCCAAAATGTACTTCATATATTCCTTTACTCTGTTGCACAAAGCCCTAAACAATCTCATCTTGATGTAATTTCTCCGGATTATTTTTTCAATTTAACGTCACCTAATATCTCATTTAATCTATAATCATGTCCTGACTGAAAATTAATAACTACATCCTTGAATGGGTCCGAACTGTCCTTTTCGTCATTATCGTTCTGTATTTGTTCCCATAATTTTCCAATCGCTTCATCAGAGGCTATATACTGCTCTAGCGAATTATTCAATACCTCATATGTATTATTAAATAAATCCTCCACGGCAAATGAAATCGTTGTCAGAAAAGTATTTATGCTCTCTATTTCCGGCACGCTGTCTCCTTTGCTGTGTATCTGGGTTCCCTGTATTTCAACTATCTTATTAGTCAGCTCATTTCCTGATTTTAAACTCTCCATTCTCTCCAGCGCATAGCTAAATTCCTTAAGTCTTATTTCTTTACTGTCTCCGCTTTTTATCATGACTTTTCTGTCCTCCTGTTAATGTATAAAATTATGGTCTTATTTTAAAAGCAGCTCTGCTGCTCTTGAAATAAAGCCACAATACAAATACAATACAATTCCACACCACAGCCTGTGGTGTGGAATCCGGCATTGAATGAATTTTACATGCTGAACTGATTTGCTATCTGTGTATCGGTTGACTCTACTGCCTCTGCAGTCTTGTCAAGTGCCGCTGCGATATCATCGATCAGCTCTTTTCCTTTTACAAATGAAGGTCTGAGCTCTGCAAACTTGTTGGCATATGCCTCTGATGCTGAGCCCTCCCACTCTGTGAGCAGGGTTTCAAGTAATCTGTCCATCTTGTCGATTACGCTCTGTACATTATCTGCTTCTGTCCTGTACTCTCCTGCCCTTTCTCTCATTGTGTCAGGTGTCATTCTGATCTGTCCTGCTGCCATTTTCATGTCCTCCTTAAAATAATTTTTATATATAATTGCATAAGCAATCATACCGTATTTAATCTGCAGCCTGTGAGCTTTCCGCTTTTTTACTGCCTGGGAAAATTATCATCTGCTCCAGCTCTTCTTTGGGAACCGCCTGGTATTTTTTGAGGTAATCCACTGTATTGACTGTGGTTCCCTCTGATCCCGGAGTGTCATATACAACTGTCTTGTTCTCTGTGAATTTATTGTCCGGAATTATATAATACTTTATCAGATTCAAATTATCTCTTACGCAGAATGTCATGTATGTTTTTCCATCCAGCTTTATCCTCTCAAATGTTCCAAATGATACTATATCTAGACTGTCCTCTTTCTCTGTCTGATTCCATACCTCACTTCCCTCCTCTCTTGTATAAAGAGTTCCCTTTGAATACGAATACAGTGTCTCCATCTGGGTATTATTTCCCGAATCATCTGTAGTGATTTCGCGCTGTACATAGCCTTCTTCTTCCACATACTTTTCGTCTCCACCAGACACATAACGATGTCGCTTCCAGTTTCCACCATATGCGCCTATATTATATGTTGAATAATCCACTTTATTATGTATTATGTCACCAAGTCTGGTCTCCCCTCTGCGATTAGAGCTATTTCCATAATCGATAAGTTCTTTCCCATCATACGATATAATATTTACGTTTAAATCCTCTGTTATTTCCAAAGGAGTCTTTGACGGACCAAAATGCATCCTATATATCATTATCTTCCCTTCCTCTTTAATCCTCTGATCTATCATCTCTGATATCGTGATTTCACCTTCCGGCTCTGTGGTCACACGCTCTGCTGCCGTGCAATCTGTTTCTGTTGCCTGTGCTGCTGATGTGTCATTTTCCTTCTTATCCTTTTTTTCACATGCTGTCACCATACATAACATACATGCTGCTATCATAAGAACTGATATTGCTTTCTTCATAATAAATTTTCCTTTCTGTATGCGTTGCATTCATGCCTATTTATTGTTATCTCAATTTTCTATAACGTAATCAATATAGTTTGACACTCTGTTGCACAAAGCCTTATAGTCTTCGTCATCCTCTCTCTGATTTTTATCACCTGCTCCCCTGGCATAGTCCTCCAAGTCATCAATACTTACCTGCTGTTTCGGCTCTGCCTGTGCATTATATGCATCCACCATCTTCGTCACTTTCTCCACATCCATCGTGATATTATCACAGATATAGGTGTCACCTACCCTGGTTATCTCCATATCCATGCCGAAATAATTGGCATCTTCTATCATGTCCTGACATGTAAAGTCTGTTTCTGTCAGTCTGTCTTTTGCTTCATCAATTTCTGCATTATTTTGTACATTTTCATTATTTTCATCATATGCTGCATTTAAGTCATTCAAATAATTTATTGCTGCGTTAGCCTTGTTAATCTTATCTCCTACGGTTTCATTTATTATTACCGCTGAAAGGCCTATAGCTTCATCAATAATCTTACCTTTTAAAGTATTACTTGTTACATCAAAAAATACTCTGCATTCAGTCTTTTCCTCTTCCTTTTGATTTTCAAGATTCTGCTTTGTATTCTCAATCATGCCGTGTGGAAGTACATGGCTTACAATCTGATTATCTACCATTCCATACGCATCTATCTGATTGACCTTCTCATTTTCTTTTCCTACTTTTTCATTAATAGTTCCATTTGTTACCTTGACGTTATAATATTTGTCCAATATCTCCCTGTCATTGCTGTCTGTAATATTGCATATGCTTACATCAAACGGCAGCTCTTTCAGGCATACGGATACGGTCACATTTTTCTCTTTATCGGAATGTATTGTAAATCCATCGTTTTTTCCATTATATGCAACTCCTATTGTCGGGTAGCTATCAACCATTGCTTTAAACAGGGATGACACTCTGTACTGCTCTTTCATCTCTTCAAGCGCTTCATCACTAATCTCGTCGTTTCTGTATGCACATTTTTCGCTGTAATAGTCAATTATATCCATACTTGTCTTATATATATCCACCGCCCTCTTAAATGTATTCGTGACACTCACACTGTAATACTTAGGGTCTTCCAGATCTGCATTATCTATCCACTCATCATCCTTGGCGTTTCCATAACCTGCGCGCAGCATGTTCTCTATATTTGCTATGGTTTCTTCCTCATCATCTGTGGACAGCTTTGGAAATACTGATACAAGTGCCTGCAGCTCTGCATCTGGTACAAATTCCTTCCGCATCTCATAGTTTATTTCGTCCCAGTTCATAACTGTCTTTCCATTAGAATCCACTGAATAGAATCGCTCTTTATAATACTCTGTTATCTTCGAGTCCACTTTTGCCTGTATATTACCAGCTTTTGTTTTCAATGTCTGGCAATCCATCGTATATATATTCTCAACGGATCTTACATTAATCAGAGCTGCCAGTTCTTTAATTGCAGTGCTGAATCTTTCCAAGTCCATATATTCGTCCCGAAACCTGGCTGCATATAGATCATCCACTCCATTTACATTATCAAACATCCTTCTTACACTATTGCTTGCCTCTTCATTTTGTCTCTGATATTCTGTTGCCGCGTTTCTTAGCTGTGATTCATAATCATATTGAAATATACCTTTGGTTTCCACTACACCGTAGGTTTTGTTTATTTCCTCCCACTGTTCTTCTCCTCCCATATAGCTTTGTATGTCATCGTATGCTTCCTGCGTAAAATCCTTAAATTTCATTATGCGTCACCCCTCCTTCTAATACGCTTCATATGTTCCTATACCATATATATCTCCATCTGCCTCATCTACATCTCTCACAAATTCATTAAGTTTTTTCGACATTTCCCTGAAGGATTCTCCCAGTATACTCTGATATGTATGAACAGCATCCTCGTACACTTCCAGCTTATCGTGCAATTCACCGCTTATAACTGCATTTGTGTTTATAATATCAAGTATCATCTGATATTCGTTCATCTGTCTATCTGCAATCTTTGCAAGTTCTGAGTATAAACGCACAAGTTCTGTAAATTCCTCCTGCTCAAACCTTAAATTGTACTGTCCCATTACTTACTCTCCATTCTTCTTTTTTTTATTCTCAGCTGCTCTATATTGTCCTCATATGTACACAGCTGCTGATTTATTTCATATATCCTGTCATTTCTGCTCCTGATTGCATTCTCTACATCTCTCAGCATTGAATCTATAGCATTCATCGCATTGGCTACATACGATTTTCCGTCGTTTAATGAATTAATACTCTTAAGTCTGCCCTTCAGATTTGTTATATTACGACTGCTATATCTGTCCATGCCGGCTATATTATCAACTCTGCATTTAAACCGGTTTTGCGCCTGCCATTTATATTCCTTTATTTTCAATGCTTCCTGATCCAAAGCATCTATTTCATTAAGCAGCCTGTTTTTCTCAAGCTGCAGATTTTCTACATTTGCCCGGTACCTTGATATTCTGCGACTTAATTCTTTTAGTTCCATAATAGTATTATTCTCCTCACCTTTTATATTTAAAGCTATTCATTAAATATAAATTCCTCATTAGCTAACATCAGACAGTCTCCCGGTAATATCTCTGTTTCCTGCCCCGCCTTTATTATCCTTCCATTGATAAATGTGCCATTGGTAGAATTTTGGTCCATTACATAATAACGTCCGTTTCGCATGGTTATCACTGCATGCACCCTGCTGATATTCGTATTGTCTGCTACCGCATAATCTGACTTTTCCGGATTCTTTCCCAGCACAAACGATGGTTTGCCAAGCTCTATCTTTTCACCTGTTACCTGCCTTGTAAGACTTGCAAAATGATAGTTCACCGGTTGCATCTGCTGTATCTGCTGTACGGATATGCCATCATCTGACAACACTGTAGTTCCATCCATGCTGCCCTGCATTACCTGCTGCATTATCTGTTGCTGCATTGTCTGTTGCTGCATTATCTGTTGCTGCATTGTCACTGCTTTGTTTTTCAGCACGTTCACAACTGCACGCTCTTCGCGTGAGATATATTTTTCTATTGCATTGCCGTTGAAGCCATGGAAGCTTCTGACATAATACATAAATCTGGATATATAATTCGTATCCTCATTGATAACAGGTGTCATTGTATAAATTATGTTTTCTATAAACCCGACAATATCTGCACTTTCCTGTCCTCCTACTATCGGAAAATATATAAAGTACATCTCTTTTGTCATCTCGTTTATGTATACGTCATCCATATTAAAACGAACACTGTTTACGTTCAGTCCGTTATTGTATACATCCTCAACCATTATTACTATCTGCTCAATCATGAAAAAGAAATCATATTTGCTTATGGCTTTTTTCAATCTATCGGTAAGATTTATATTTGCAGGGCACGTATATATGACACTGTCTTTTTTTGTTTTTGTCACATGCATGATTCCACATGGTTTTATTCTGGCTAGCTGGCTTAGTTCGGTTTCATTTATTCTTTCCTTTCGTCCTGCCTTCATCATGGCAGTAACGGTCGATTTTTTTATGCTTACTTTTAATTTAGACATTCGCTATTTTCCATTCCTTATGAGATACATTCTGTCGTATGTAAAAATTCTATTTTCTTTGTCACTTCAAACCTGATATTGGTTTTCTGCAGCTTTTCGGTTATATCTTCCAATACTGTGGTTTCATCCTGCAATACTTCTGTCGGTGCATCCAGCACAGTAGTTTCATCTATATTTTGTGTATATCCCGGCTTTTTCTTATTCTCCCCTGCCAGGTTATATGACGGTGCTATCGGACCGGACGATGTTATGTCAATATGTCCCGCTGTCTGCTTTTGTACAATTGCTGCAATTCCTTTCCGGGCAGATTTTCCGGTAAGTGCACCTATGACCTTAGGTATTTCAAGCACTATAAGTATGACTATTGAAGCTATAAGCATTATGGCAAATGCCGTGAAGGATACGTAAAATATCATCCTGTACTGATTATAAGTCATCTTTGTTTTCCTCCTTCACGCTCTGTGCCTTCTCAATTGTTTTGTCTATATTATCCTGCAATCCTGTTATCTGCTCGCGCATTATGGATTTATCCAGCTTTTCTGTTTTGTCCTTTATTGTCTGTAATAAATCCATAACTTTATCCTTATCTGTCACTGCTATAAATGATGTGATATTTGTGTCAACTATATCATCTATCTCATTCCATACCTGAATCTTTGCGTCTAAGCTGTCAAAATTCTCTGATTTTGCATATAGCTCATTTATTTGCTTCCATAGCTTTTTGTATTCTTCATATGTTTTTTCTGTCTGTTGTATCTTTGCTCCATCATACTGGCTAATCAATGTCAGACAATCTGATATCTCACAGTATATTCCTGCCTCCGGATGATTCTCCTTCGCTTCCTTGAACCACTGCGCCGCACTGGAGTATCTGTCTTTTTCCACATTGATTTCGTAGTAGAATAAAAAGCTTTCACCAATCTTATAGCATACATCCTCATATCCCTTTGGATTTTTTTCTTTCAGCTTTGCCATGACATCATATGTATGCACCCGGCCATTGTTGTCCTTGCAATCTATACCTACCATCAGCCTGTTCAATATCTGCGCCTCATCCCTGTCCAGCACAAAATCGTCTGTCAGTTTGTCATTCAGCTTAAGATATGCCTCCGTCCTTGTCGGGTCGGTGACTATAGCCGTGTAATATCCATTGTCATAATTGTCATAGGTATCCGCTTCTTTTAATATGCTGTTATAGTTTTCATTTTTTTTGTGTTCTGCCGCACAATAGCTTAATACTGTGCTTGTTCCAAGCAGCATCGTCAAAACTGATGTGGTGATAAATACCGCAAGCTTTCTCTTTAGATTCTTCCTATACATGTCATCAATCTCTGTATAGTGCTCAAGGTCATACATCAGCTCAGCTGCGCTCTGATATCTGTTGTTTGGATCCGGCTGTGTACACTTTGTAATAATACGT
Source organism: Agathobacter rectalis ATCC 33656 (assembly GCF_000020605.1). NCBI lineage: Bacteria > Bacillati > Bacillota > Clostridia > Lachnospirales > Lachnospiraceae > Agathobacter > Agathobacter rectalis. The sequence continues at coordinate 527,318 of NC_012781.1, read as the reverse complement.
TCAAGACCACCTGACAATGTTGGGTCAATTTCTCTGATCGGCCTTATTTCGTAAGGTGGCTCACAGGGATTCATTCCCGTAACAAGATGATACATTGTGGCTCCCAGACAATATATATCTGTTCTCGCGTCTGTCTGCCCCATTCCACCAAACTGTTCCGGTGCAGCATATCCCATCGTGCCAAGACATGTCGTATCCTCTATGTTATTTTCCTTATATTCCCTTGCTGTTCCAAAATCTATAAGCACCACATTTCCATCAGGCTTTAGCATTATGTTTGCCGGCTTCATATCACGATATATGATTGGCGGGTTCTGTGAGTGCAGATACCCAAGAACGTCGCATAGCTGTTTGGCCCACTTTATCACATTTTTCTGCGACTGGGCTCCGTACTCCTGCAATGCTGTCTTGAGAGAATTTCCCTCTATATAATCCATTACGATAAGGAATCTGTCATCCTCATCTATGACATCGACAATATCAGGAAGACTGGGATGGCTCAGTTTTTTGAGCATATTGGTCTCCGCAACAAGACTTTGCTTTACCACCTCAAAATCCTTTACTCCATCCTTTCTGACCTCTTTTATTGCCCACTGTTTGTTTGCCCTTTCATTCATAGCCAGGTACACAACGCTCATTCCGCCGTGTCCAACTTCGTTTAGTATCTTGTATTTTCCGTCAATTAAAGAGCCTATTTCAAGCATCTGTTCCTCCTACTGTGCCTTTATGAGCGCTGCTGTTATATTATCGCGCTCTCCTCTTTGCATGCTTAGTCTGATGAGCTGCTCCAGTCTGTCGTGCATATTCTGCCCATCTACAGTTGCTGCCGTTTTCAGCATCTCATAGATTTCCTGTTCTGATACCTCATGCCTGAAGCCATCTGAACAAAGCAGAAGTGACATTCCATTTTTCATTGCCCCGGTCCTGTACTCCGGCTTTACTTCTGCTGATGCCCCGACACACTGCAGCAGTACATTCCTTCGCGGATCTCTCATAGCCTGCTCCTGTGTCATATTTCCATTCATAATTTCCCGCTGTACATATGTCTGGTCTGTCGTAAGCCTTTCTATATGGTCTGAAAGGCTATATATTCTGGAATCGCCCACGTTTATAATGTAGTAGGCTTTTTGCGTGACAAGCAGCGCTACCACTGTTGTTCCCATGTTTACTGCATGTGCTTTGCCATATGCTTTTATTTTTTCGTTCTGCTGCTGTATTACTTCATCCCACTGTCTTTCCAGAATCAGACTGTCAATATCCGGGTTCGACGATTTGCAAAGCTCAGGCAGCTGCTCGTCACTCCATCTGTCAAATGCTCTGACTACAGTGGCACTGGCCAGCTCACCCTTCGATAAGCCGCCCATGCCGTCACATAATACTGCAAATGCCATGTCTCCTTTGCATGTTGAGAAGCACTTTACCAGCAGACTATCCTGATTAGTTTCTTTTACGATTCCTCTGTCCGTGTCAGCTGCTATTTCAAATCTCATACTCACTCCTCCCAGAATTCAAAATCTTCGTTGCCAAGTCTGCCTTGAAGGGCATGCGCTTTCGCGCATGCCACAGACATTGTTGTTTTTCCCACACCACCACATGGTAATGTAAATACATAGGTAATTATCTTATTGCTCATCATTGTCTTTCTTTTCTTTCATCTTTTTTCTCATATAATAAACGATTATCAATATCGCAATTATAAGTACAAATAATAATATTGCTCCAATTATATATACTGCCTTATCATTGTTTGTTTCTACTGATTTGACATCTGACGAATTTGATTCCATAGGTACATCATCTTCGGCAATCTCTGTATCTGCTTCTGTATCCTTACCATATATTTTTTTCACTTTATTGGTCTTTCCACCTTCGTCAACAGAACAGTCTGCACACTCTACCATAAGCCTTGAATCACCGTCTTTTGCAGAGAGCACCTCCTTAGGTACTTCAAACTCTATCTTTCCGTCATGCTTGTCCAGATAGTCAAGCATATCGTCTCCCGACATTTCCTTGATAACCTTTTTTTCTTTGTCATCCTTGCCCACTACAGTAATCTTTACACGTCCAAGCTTTCCGCCATCATCCTTCGGCATCAATACTGCATTCTTTGAGCCAATATAGTTTTCATTGTTTTTATCTACACCTGTCAATGTATATGTAGGTGCTGTCTTGTCCACAATAAATTCAATATTTACACTCTTCACATCACTATAGGCAACTGAATCTGCTTTGTCCTTTGTCTCCACAACGATATTGTACTGACCCTCTTTTTCAAATACCGCATTTGATATCACATATTCGTACTTATGCCAGCCATCGCTTTCACTTACATTATTCACACTGAAGTCTGTTCCCTGCTTAAGTGCTTTTCCATTTACTTTGACAGTACAGCTGGTAACTTCATCCGGATTTATCTCTCTGACTACCACATCATGGTATACCTTCTGCACATAGTAATCCTTTACAAGCTTCATCGTATTGTCATCCAGCGAGAAGATTGAACCGCCTTTGTTTATGGAGAAATCCATCAATTTTTCTCCCTGCCCTGCAGTCTCTGTCACCTGCTTTCCGCCTGCATCTATAATATTGACTGTTTCATAAGAATTTCCGGCCTTATCCTGTGCATGGCATGTCAGTGAATACACTCCATCCTCATTGAGATTTCTAAACTCTACACGTTGTCCGTTTGAAATTGATATCACATTTCCGGTAATCGTTTTTCTTACGAATCTGCTATTTTCATATACCTCAACTGTAAGCACCGGTGAAAAGTATTCAAGATTAGTATCTGTGCACTCTATTACAAATGACATATTTCCTGAATTATTGTTTACTGAGCCCGGGGTTACACCTTTGATTGTTACAACAGGCTTTGTCGTATCTATGCAGAACTCCTGCTTTGCAAGGTCTTTTGCCTTATTGCCGGCTTTGTCTGTATATGCAAGTGACCATGTATATGTGGCATCCGCATCAAAGCTTAATGTTGCCGTATGTATATCACCATTATCTGACCAGCTTCCAAATGCCGGTGCTGCTACTGATTTTCCTGCATCCTGCGCAGTCATGCTCAGTGCTATTCTGCTTGTATCAAAATTGTGCTCTGTGATTGTCACAGTTGCTGTTCTCTTGTTATTATAATAGTTTCCGTTTGATGCACTGTTGTTATCATATACTACCGAAATAACAGGTGCTGTCGTATCAATTGTAAATTTTGTCGGTGCAAGCGAATTTGCATAATCCACTCCTGCTGCGGCATTTCCCGCAATGTCTTTTACTCCGATTCCAAATGTGTAATCGTCATCATGTCCGTAATATATTGTGGCAACATGTACTGTATCATCACCGTTACCGCTTCCACCTTCTGTGCTCCAGTTTGAAAGAGCAGGTGCCTTACCTGCTGCGGCTTTTATTTCCGCTGCTACCTTTGATGCATCAAAGTTACGCTCTGTTACTTTTACGGTTGCTGTTCGCGGTGCTTTGAAGTATGCTGTGTCTCCAAATGATGTATCTGCACTGTTATTGTCATAGCTTACCTGCACTGTTGGTGCTGTTGTATCTATTTTTATGTATTTTGTTACTGTGTATGCCGTTCCTGCATTGTCTGTTGCGGTAACATCTATACGCACTTCATTACTGTTGTTTGAAGCCGCGCTTATGTCAAATTGCTCTGTTACATGATTTTCCAGATCTTTTAAGCCCGCTGCTGTCTTATCATAGCTATATAATGTTCCATCCTGTGTCGTCTGTCCCATATTTGTTACCGTATAGTTTACGCTCTTTATTCCTGATGCAACTCCTGTGGCATTCTCATCTGATACCTCTATACTTACCGGCACATCTGCACTGTACACTCCTGATGCTGTCTCAGGTGTGATGACTGATATTGCCGGTGCGCATGTATCAACTACCAATCCATTTGTGCTGATATATGAAACATTACCGCTTAAATCTGTAACCCTGACATATACCACGCAGTTTTTGTTCTCGCATTCTATCGGTTCACTGAAGGTGCCATCCTCATTAAGGCTGTCAAGTGTCTTCCAGTCAGCCTCCTGAATACTGTCTACGTCAATTATTGCATCCTCTGCTGAAACGAAATACTCTGCTGACTTGATGCCGCCATGCTCATCTCCAAGCTGTCCGGCAATATTGACCTTCTTGGCAGCAAATCTTGAAATCTCATATTTGTCTTTTGGCAGCAATAAATCCCACACGGTATCCATGCCTGTTGAAAGTCCGTCAAACCTGATATTTCCTGTCGGCGACTGTACGTCAATTACAAACTCTGCTGATTTGTCTCCTTCTATCTCAAATCCATTATCTGAATTACCACACAAATCTTTTGCACTGACACTCAGCTCATACTTGTGTCCTGCATTGAATACGAGCTGCTTACTGTAAACAGCTTCTGCTCCCTCGCCTGTCTTTACCCAGTACGACTTTTCAGACCATGCATCTGACTGTGTCTGTTCATTTCCATCAACCTTTACATTGATTTTTGTTTCATCTGGGTCAAAGAAAAGCTCATTCTCTTTTACCGAAATGGTTGCAATCCTGTTTTCCCTGTAATACTCAGTGCCTTTTACACTGCTGATGCACTGTGGATCCGGCTGCTCAGGTGTACCATATGTCACTGTTATTGCAGGCGCTGCCTTGTGAATATAAAATGGCTGGCTGCCGCTTGCTGTCAAATCCGCTACAGTCACGTTTCCTGCCTCATCAACAGCTTTAACATATACATCTGTCTTTTTATCCAGATAAGCCTCAGCCGATACATTTATGATTCCTGATTCATCAAGCTCATTCCATGCACCTTCATCATCCGATACTGACTGATCATCTGTCACTATCTGGTATTTTGCTGATACAACACCTGAAATGCTGTCAGCTACACTTGTTTTTATACGGACATCGTCATTGAAATATTTTCTGTTTTTGCCCGCTTCAGGCTCTATACTGACATCAGGTGACTGACTGTCCATGCTGAACTTGAAGCTGTCACCTTTAACCTCTGTCTTAAGACCGGCATAATCAGTTGCCTTTACTGAAAGCATCAGATCAATTCCGTTAAACTGCTCTGCTGCCGGAATGGTTATCCTTCCTTCCCCGCTTGCGTCAAGCTCAACAGTCTGTCCTGATACAATTTTCCTTTTCCCATCAAATACAGTGTATTCAACACTCTTAATTCCTGATAAGCTGTCATCAGCCTTAACGATATAGCTTATATCATCCTTATGCCAGCCTTTTTCATCGGCTGCTGTCATGGTATCCTGGGACACTGTAAGCTCCGGTGGCAGGGTATCAACAACCAGCTTCGATGTGGAGAAAAATGCTGTCTCGCCATTACAATTGTCCTGAGCCTTTACATATACGTTATATGAAGTATCCTTCAGATCAGATGTATTAATCTTGTACTTATATCGGGCATCATATGTATCCTCAATAAGCTCTAACGGCTTCCATGCTGAATCATCAAGCGCTTTTACCTGCTCATCATTTAAAATACTGCCACTTTCATCTGATTTATTCACATAGTAGAATGCCTGCTTTATTCCGCTGATATCCTCCAGCTGTCCATATACATTTGATGCCTGCTGACTGACCATATTCTGCTCGTCTATTAAATCAGCATCATATCCAATAGTACCTGAAGGCGCTTTTCTATCCACATAAAACGGCTGCTCTATTGAGCTTGTATCATTACACTCATGCTCCGCCTGATCCTTCGCATACATTCCGATTATCTGATATTTGTGTTCCTCATCCGCTTTTGTACCAAATGTGATGCAGCTGCTATAATCAACCCCTGTCACGATCCACTCACTATACTCTATTCCTGCATCAATCAGCTTCTGGGCATTATCGACATCAAATACATCGAATTCTTCCCGGTCATCAACCTTTACCCAAAGCTGTGTGGAACCATCATCCAAAGAGACATCGTGGATATTCATGTCTACTTTTCTGACATTTCCATAATAATCCACAGCATCCTTTGTGAAAGCAGGTTTATCATCCTCCTTTGGATTCAATGTTATCTTTGGAGGCTGTGTATCATATTTGTAGTCGAGCTGCAGACTTCCAATATCTGTGATAGCTCCGCTTTCCTTGTCCTTACGTGCTATTACAAGAGTCTGTCTGTTATCACCCTGCTGTGGCATAAGCTGATATTTATCAGCTTCAATCCATTCATCACCTTTTCTAACCACATATACCGCCTGATTGTCACTTGCCAGCGATAATGTAGGTGCTTCTACATAAAATTTTGTACCCTGCAGCATTGTCCCTGTCAGGCTGTTATTCATACTGCTGTAATCATATTCTTTGATGGTAACAGTATATTCTGCCTCTGCTGACTTATATTTGTCATCTTCTGCTTTTGTCACCTTTATCCTTACAGTTCCGGTATCCTTTGCTGTCCATATACCGTTTGATGCAAAGTCTGTATCCTTTTCAATCAGATTTTTGCCTTCTACAACAGTGTATTTTAAATTGTCAACGGCTGCATCCGCCCTGTCGGATTTTACCACCGGAACAACTTTGTTCCCCACATAAATATCATCCGCCGGTGTATACTCTACCGTCAGCTGCTGTGGCTGTTTTTCCTCGGTGGCATTATTATCCGAATCCTGTTCATCTGGAATTTTACTGTCAGATATATCATCCGAAGCTGCGTCGTTAGATATATCATACTCTGAAGAGGGTGTATCAGCACTTACCTGTGTTGCCGGAAGCGATGTCGCACCCATTACAGAAGCTAGCATGATTGCTAGTAACCTGTTAAGTTTTTTATTAAACACTCTCATATCTCCTTTTCTATAGTATTTTTTGTAACTATTCCGTTACGATTTTATTTATATTCCCACTCTTCATTCCATTATACAAAACAATGGTCACACAACGGTCACACGGAGACAACTTTGTGAAAACTGCATAATAAAAGCGCCGAAAATTACATATTTTTTAGACAATTTTCGACGCTTTTTCGGATTATTTTTTTATAACTATTATTTATTATATTTCTTGTATATCTTTTCAAACGCAGGCATAGAGTGCTTTATCATTTCCCTGTCCACACAGTATGATATTCTCACCCAGCCCGGACAGCCGAAGCCGTCTGCTGCTACTATGAGCACATCCTCCTCCTTTGCCTTCTCACAGAATGCATTGCTGTCATCCTCGAGTGCCTTTACAAACATATAAAAGGCTCCGTCCGGCTTGAAGCAGTGATAGCCTATCCTTGTGAGTCCCTCATACAGAAGGTCTCTGTTTTCTTTGTAGGCATTGATATCACCGGTTGCCCCCTGGCATTTTACTATCATCTTCTGGAACAGGCTTGGTGCACACACGTAACCGAGTGCTCTTCCCGCACCACAGACTGCTGCATACAGCTCTGCCTTATCGTACACCTCATCAGGCACGAGGACGTATCCTATTCTCTCTCCCGGCAGTGAAAGTGACTTGCTGTATGAGTAGCATACCAGTGTGTTGTCGTAATATTTGGTCACAAACGGTACCTTGATTCCGTCGTAAACTATCTCCCTGTACGGCTCATCTGCGATAATGAATATCGGTCTTCCTATCTCCTTAGACTTTTTCTCAAGGAGGTCTGAGAGCTTTTTGATGGTCTCCTCAGAATAGACTGTGCCGGATGGGTTGTTTGGTGAATTAATTATGACACCTCTGGTGTGCGCATTGATTCTCTCCTCAAGCGCATCGAAATCTATCTGAAAATGCTCTGTGTCTGCAGGCACCTCTACAAGCCTTGCTCCTGCTGCATTCACAAATACCTTGTACTCCGGGAAATATGGCGCTATGGTAATAAACTCATCATATGCGTCACTTGTCAACGCACGAAAGCAGATTGACAGCGATGCCGCTGCTCCCATTGTCATGTAAAGGTTGTCTGCATTAAAATGTGTGCCATGTGTGTTGTTCAAAAATTCAGCTATTGCCGCTCTCGTTTCCACGTCTCCCTGTGCTGAGGTGTAGCCGTGCAGCGCAACAGAATCATAATCTGTCACAAGCTCCTTTATTGTGTCGTTTACTATCTGCGGAGCCGGTATGCTCGGGTTTCCTATTGAGAAATCATATACATTTTCCTTACCTACAATTGCTGCTCTTTTTTTACCATACTCAAAAAGCTCCCTGATTGCTGAGCGCACGCTTCCGAGCTGGTACATGCTTTCGTTTACTACCATTTTCTTGTCTCCTTATCTCTGATGTTCTTGCATGTTTACTATTATAATATCTCTGCTTATGACATACAAATATCTTTATAAACATCTCTTTATACACATATTGTTACCATTCATGACCGTTTATCCTGATATGAATGCCTCCATCCCGGCACGCTTCGTCATATCAATATGCTCCTTAAGCTCGCGGGCTGACATTCGCAGTGCCCCCAGGCTCATGACCGTCTGCTGCTCCAGTCCGTCCGAGGTTGCCACTGTTACCTTGTACCTGTCACGTATGCCAAACACAGTCTTTTCGATAAATGCATCTGCTGTCTCGTCCTGCTTTGTATACACAACCTCTATGTTGTGGAAGGTCTCTCTCTTTCCGGCATTGCCCTTCACCTTGTACGCATCAAACACCAGCAGCAGATGACAGCCCTTATAGCCCTGGTAATCCGATAAAACATCCTTCAGCGCATCTCTCGCCGAATCAATGTTTATGCGTGAAAGCTCCTTTAAATCCTCCCATGCAAATATTATATTATATCCATCAACTATCAGGTACTCTTCCCCCGGGGATTTCTTCGGATAAATCGGATTGCCGTGCTTATCATGCTTTACGGTGCGCGGTTTACCACTTAGACCTCCATACTCATTTTTCTTTTTGCCTGACCATTTGCGCCTCTGATCCTCTGCGATATCGTTTTTGCCCATGCCAAACTCCCTGGCATAAACATCTGCAAGCTGCGCATCAAGCTCCACCGATGACATACCTGAAACAGCTTTCTCAAAGCTCGTCCTGCGGCGGTTTCCGGCAAGCGCCTGCGCATCTTCCGCTGAAAATGCATTCTGCGTGCGGGCACTCGCTGCAAGTGCCTCCTCAGACTCATCTCCGTGGTAGACATACGGCAGGTGCATATGCTCCGGGACCTCATCCCACGGCACCACGTAGCCTGAGCCGTGCGCACAAAATACCGAGCCTGTCGGATTGCGGAAATCCTCCTCGCTGTCATAGTGCATCTGCGCAATCACCTCCGCAGGATTGTGACACTCATCATAACCCCACAGCTCCAGTGTCAGGTGCCCGAGCCCCTTTGTATACGCATGCACCAGACTCACATAATCCTGCATTGTCGCAACCGGTGCCTTTCCTGTAATTGTTGCCATCTCCCTCGCAGCGGTTGTGGCAAACTGCGGGCTCCCGGCTCTTGCAAATCTCTGCTCCAGATCTGTCATTGCACGGCCGACATACTCCATCGGCACCTGTAGGATAAAGCTGTAGTATGGCTCAAGCAGCACGCTCTCTGTGGATTTAAGCCCCTGGCGGATTGCTCTGTATGTAGCCTGGCGGAAATCGCCTCCCTCCGTGTGCTTTACATGTGCTCTTCCTGTAAGAATAGTGACCTTCACATCGGTAAGCGCTGAGCCTGTGAGCACACCCCTGTGCTCCTTTTCCTCAACGTGTGTGGCTATGAGGCGCTGCCAGTTTTTGTCGAGCACATCCTCACTGCAGGTGGATGTAACCGTGATTCCGCTGCCACGCTCCGCCGGCGACAAAAGCAGATGCACCTCTGCATAGTGGCGCAACGGCTCAAAGTGTCCAACTCCCTCGACAGCCCTTGCTATCGTTTCCTTATATACAATGCTGCCCGGTCCAAACGTGACAACAACACCAAACCTGTCCTTTATGAGACGCACAAGCACCTCCATCTGCACCTGTCCCATGAGCTGCACATGGATTTCCTTAAACTCCTCCACCCACACTATGTAAAGCTGTGGGTCTTCCTCCTCAAGCTGCTTTAGCTTTTCCATAAATGCCGCCGGATTTACATCATCCGGCAGAATCATCCTATAGTTTAGTACCGGTTCAAGGATTGGCATATTGGACTGCTGCTCAAACCCGAGCCCCTGCCCCGGAAATGTCGAGCTAAGACCTGTGACAGCAACTATCTCACCCGCCTCTGCCACATCAGCTATCTCATATTTTTCACCGGAATACTTTCTTATCTGATCGATTTTCTCAATCAGAAGGCCTTTCGCCTCGTCACCGCCATGCGCTTTGTACTCTATTTTGTCCCTGACTCTAAGACAGCCTCCGGTAACCTTTAAAAATGTCAGCCTGCTGCCTCTGTCATCCCTGCCTATCTTGTATACGCGGGCAGAAAATTCGTCAGGGTAATTTCTTTCACACATAAACCTCGAAAGTCCCTGAATCAGCGTATCCACTCTGTCAAGCTTAAGTGCCGAACCGTAAAAGCATGGGAACACCTCCCTTTGAGCCACCGCCTGCGCAATATGCGCATCTGTAAGCTCTCCCGATTCCATAAATTCATCTAAAAGAGGCTCGCTGCACATGGCAAGCTCCTCAAATAAATCCTGTGAAGAAAAATCCACGCAGCCATCACTCAGCTCGCTCTTTAGCTCTGCCTGCACTTTCTCCTCATCCGTGCCCTGCATATCCATCTTGTTTACAAAAATAAATGTCGGCACGTTATAGTGCTTTAAAAGTCTCCACAGTGTGCGCGTGTGCCCCTGCACTCCATCAGTTGCGCTGATTACAAGTATTGCATAGTCGAGCACCTGAAGGGTGCGTTCCATCTCTGCCGAAAAATCCACATGCCCCGGTGTATCAAGCATGACTACATGCCATGTACGAGCTGTATCTGCCGTACGTGCTACATCTGCTGTATGTGCTGTATCTGCCGCATTTGTGCCACGCGAAATATCAAGCCTTGCCTGCTTTGAAAAAATGGTTATTCCACGCTCTCGCTCCTGCGCATCGTTATCCAAATATGCGTCCTGATGGTCCACGCGCCCGAGTGAGCGAATCTGCCCGGTGCTGTAAAGCATGGCCTCAGACAGGGTTGTCTTTCCCGCATCTACATGTGCGAGAATGCCTATTGTAATGTGATTGTTTGTCATTTTCTGCTCCATTTATGCCTCAATCCAAGAACAGAGACACCTGTGGATGTCTCTGTGTCAGCCTTTATATCATAATCCGTTGATTTCCTAAATTATAGCATTTTGTGGTTGCTCTGTCATCTTTTTTCTTGATTGACAGCGGGACATAAAAGGCGCCGCTCAATTGACAAATATTTATTCCATACATATAATGTGATTACGGAAATTTTTGAATGGTATGAAAATAATGCGAGGATAATATGAACAAAAAAGAAGTATTGGAACTAAAACGAAGATTAAAAAAAGACCAGGCAACCTTCAGTCGTCTGGTCGGCTGCTACGTGGACTGCAACCATGAAAAGGTCTGCAAATTCGGTGGCAAATTTCTCACTCTGGAGGAGGATGAATACTACAAATATCTGGAGATTTCAAACAAGGTGCTTTCCGGCACTCTCGGAAACAACCTGCTCAATCTGCAGTTTCCTCTTGAGGAGGAAGAGGTCGGAGGCCGCCAGCAGATTCTCATGGCGCTTCGCGACAGCGAGCTTAATGATGAGACTCTGCTCGATACATACTATGATCTGGTCATCGACACCTACGATGAGGCCGGGAACTATCTGATTCTTTTGTATCTCGACAGCTACGATGTCATGACACGCACAAAGGACAACATCAACGTGGATGAGTCCGAGGAGGTGTACAAATACATGCTCTGCGCCATCTGCCCTGTCACACTTTCAAAGCCGGGCCTTGGCTATCTGGAAAAGGAGCAGCGTATCGGAGCCCGCATAAGGGACTGGGTGGTCGGCGCTCCTGAGACAGGCTTTTTATTCCCTGCCTTCAACGATAGAAGCACTGACATACACTCCACTCTTTTCTATACGAAAAATACCAAGGAGCCTCACTCTGAGTTTATGACAAACGGCCTCGGCTGCGGTGTGGAGCGCACAGCTACTGAGCAGAAGATGGCTTTTCATTCAATCGTCAGAAACGTGCTAGGTGCTGAGGACGAGAGCACTGATGACAAGCTGCTTGATATCCAGCAGAATCTGTCCGAGATGGCCGATGACTACGCTGAGACTCACGATGATGACGATGATCCGTTCATTCTCGACAACGAGGCTATGAACAAGGTGCTTAGTGACTGCCATGTCTCTGAGGAAAAGATTTCACGCATTGAAAAATCCGTCAATGAGGCCTTCGGTGACAAGCCGCCTATCGCAGCCAATGTCATTGATTCAAAGGCTCTTGCAGCTAATGAAATCCGCGTGGAAAAGCTTGCTCTTGAGAGCCAGGTCGGCGATTTAACTCTCGAGCTCAATGAGAAAAATGCGCAGCTTGAGGAGAAGGATTCTGTTATCCAGGAGAAAAATAATCAGATTGAGGAGCGCACCTCACAGCTTCTTGAGAAGCAGGAGGAGATTGATAATTACACTGCCCAAATTAAGACCTATGATGTGGTGCTTCATGTAAAGCCGGAGAAGGCTTCACAGATTCATGCGCAGGTCATCAATGGGGAGAAGTGTCTCGTCATTCCTATGAGGGAGAATGAGAATGCGACCATAAATGGGGTGAATACAAATCTGTAGGGACGCCATCGCTTATGTGGCTTCGCATATTTAGGCTGTGAAGACCGGCCTAGCATGCAGTATATTCCTCAGAAAAATATAAAATCAGCCACGGCATCATTTGCGGATAGTTTATTGATAGTTTGCTATGAATTGTCGCATCCACATTTTATGGAACGCCGTGGCAGTTTATATTTTTCTTCGGAACACACTGCATACTCTCCGGTAAATTTAGGGTATTTAACAGTTTACCAGCTCAGTACCTCATGGCCATCCTCTGTGACGAGTACCATGATTTCCCACTGGGCTGATGGAAGTCCGTCATCGGTGTATACTTCCCAGTTGTTCTTGTCATCTACGTAGATATCGGCCTTGCCCATGTTGACCATTGGCTCGATGGTAAATATCATGCCGGGTGCCATGACCATGTCGGTGCCGCGCTTGGTGTTGTAGCCTACCCATGGATCCTCGTGAAATTCAAGTCCCACTCCGTGTCCACCGATTTCACGCACTACTGTGTAACCGTTTGCAAATGCATGGTCGTGCACCGCCTGTCCCATATCTCCGAGGAAGCCCCACGGCTTTACCTCTTTGAGTCCAAGCTCCACACACTCCTTTGTGACTTCAACGAGCTTTTTCTTCTCCGGGCTTACATTTCCGATACAGTACATTCTTGATGAATCCGAAAAATATCCGTTTAAAATTGTAGAACAGTCTACATTTATGATGTCACCATCCTTTAAGATGACGTCCTTTGAAGGAAATCCGTGACAAACCTGCTCATTTACTGATGTACATACGCTGTAAGGATAACCCTCATAGTTGAGCGGTGCAGGGATGCCGCCCATGCTGGTGGTCATATCATAGACTATTTTATCAATCTCTGCTGTGTTCATACCCTCATGGATATGCTCTCCTATGTAGTCGAGCACTGCGACATTTATCTTGGCGCTCTCCTTGATTCCCGCTATCTGGTCAGGTGTCTTAATGATTGAATGGCTCGGTATCTTATGATGTGCCTCAGCAAGCTTTTCAAGCTTCATATCAAATGCCGCATGACAGGTCTTATATTTCTTTCCGCTGCCACACCAGCAAGGGTCATTTCTTCCAATTTTTGTTGACATAAAATCTTCTTTCTAGTGATCAAGAGTAACGTTTCCCATATCGACTCTTTTCCACACTTTTTCTTTTATTTTATAGTTATTTTTCTCCAGCAGCTTCTCATATCTGCCTCCCGAGAAATCATAATCCGTTATATCGGCATTGTCAAGCCCTGCATATATTTCCTGATATTTCCGGGCTATTGCAGACTTTTCCATGGACGAATAAATATCCTTTTTTTCGACTCCAAGCTTCTTGGCACCATCTATATCAGACAAATCATACCAGAAGTCCTTCTCGGAATTTTTCAAAGCTGCTTTCTCGTCGTCAGTAAGTGTAATGCTCTCTTTTTTGGCCATCTCATAAAAAATCTCATCGTGAATGGCCATGGACATAGCTGCTTTGCGCGCTGCAACACGGACAAATTCACCGTTTGTGTGGATATTCCAATACTTGTTTGGATTATCGGAATCATACACAAGAGCCTGCTTCTCGACATTCATCTCCTCATATGCCACATAAAATGCCATATCGCGCAATGTCAGCTCTTTCCCATTCACGTTAACAGCCACGTCTTCCAGATGCTCATTGTATACAATATTCTGCTTCATATCATGATAATTATATGCATACACGCCGGCTATGACAGCCAGCACTGCAAGTATAATTGTTGTGATGTGTTTTCTTATTTTGCGCAAAGCTTTGCAACCACCTGATTTATGACCTTTCCGTCAGCCTTGCCCTTGAAATGCGGCATGACTGCCTTCATTATCTGTCCTTTGTTTCCTGTTGCGATTACATCCGAAAACTGCTCTGTGAGCTCCTTTTCTACCTCTTCTGCCGACATCATTGCAGGAGCGTACTCCTCAAAGATTGCATATCTGGTATTGTACTCATCAAGCAGATCTGTTCTTGTGGCAGGGCATGTGTCAATCTGCTCCTTCACGGATTTCATTTCCTTAAGGATGACCTTGTTGACAAGCTCCTCCGGTATATTGTCTCTGCAGCCCTCATCTATTGCCGCCTTTTTGGCTGCCGATACAAGTGAGGATATAGCATCCTTTCTTACCTTGTCTCTTGCTTTCATTGCTGCAATCATGTCTTTTTGTAATTGTTCCATCTGCATGGCTTGTTCCTCCTGCTTTTCTTACTTTATTTACAGGCTTGCTAGTTCGTTTTGTGCGAATTGGTGCCGTCTATCTCTATAATACACCTTATGGATTGAAATTGCTATTATTTATTACAATGAGTTTGTTGCCGGTTACTAACATTGGTTCGTGGCGTAAGACACGGACATGCCACCAACCGCAAGGGGCTCTCAATACGCTAACGCTATGCTGTCAAGAGGCTGTACGAATTATGCCTATATGGTTTTCTATGCTCGACGAAACCGGCTTTTATGCGCCGTCCATGGCGCATAACACCTTGCCCTGCCGTCCATGGCAGGACATTTCTGGGTTCCATGTGCATAATTCTACAGACTCTAAACAGCTCCGCTAGTCGCTTATTGAGAGCCCCTTGCGGTTGGTGGCATGTCCGCATCTTACGCCCCTTACTTTATTGGTAACAATTCAGTACTTTGTGGTAAAAATAAAAAGAGCCGGTAAGTATAATAAATATACTTATCGGCTCCTAACCATCCTATACAAGACGTCGTATAGCAAGTATTGTATGACACTGTACGCTTCTGTTTGCTGTGATTCCTGCCTTTGTGGACTGTGCCTCCACTATAACACCACCACCTGCATATATAGCTACATGTCCCGGATATACCACTACGTCTCCCGGCTGTATATTATCGAAGGATACGGCCTGTCCCACAGACTTAAATGCCTGTGAATATCTCGGTGTGCTGATACCAAAATGTGCATATACCTCATGTACAAAGCCTGAACAGTCTACACCGTTTGTAAGACTGTTTCCACCCCATACATATGGATTGCCCACAAACTGCATAGCGTATGATACCACAGAGCTTCCTGAAACTCCTGTTGAAGCACTCGGGTTCTTTCCACCGCCTGATGCATAGTCACTGGCAATACTTCCGCCCTTGCCGGCTCCACCACCATCATAGCTTGAATTGCTTGACGAGCTGTTCGCTCTGGCAGCGGCAGCGGCTGCAGCTGCGGCCGCTGCTTCCTGCTCCTGAATGATTTTGCCCTGTGCCGTAATGATATTCTGATAATTATCTGCCTGCTGCTGTGCCTGAGCTATCTGGCTTGCATACTGCTCCTTCTGGTTTTCAAGAGCTACTATAGCCGCCTCGACATCTGCCTGCTGCTTCTCATAGTCATCCTGCATGGCTGTGAGCTCATTCATGTCGTTGTCAAGCTTAGTACCAATCTCCTTCACCTGCTCAACTGCTGCCTGATAAGAATCCATAAGAGCACGATCCGAATCATATACATCTGACACGTACTCTATACGATTGAGCATATCTGTGATACCATTTGACTCAATAATTGCTGTCCAGATATTGTCTTCAGCGCTGTTTTCATACATGAACTGTATACGCTTCTTCATGGCGTCATACTGCTCCTGCTGCTTTTCCTGGGCTGCTGCAAGATCCTTCTGATTCTGCTCTATCTCTGCCTGTTTATTTGTGATATCTTTCTGAAGCTTCTTTTGTGCTGCAAGAATCTCATCAAGCTTTGCGGATTTATTCTTTATATCATCAGCAGTAGTCTGCTGCTGATCCTTTAAACCATTAATCTCATTCTTCTTATCCTTGAGATCCTGCTCAGCCTGTGACTTCTTCTTTTCTGCATCCTTCTGCTTCTGTGTCTTGGCATATACCTTCTCAAGTCCACTGTTTATGTATCCGCTAAATGTAGTGCCCTCTACTGCCGGTCCTGTAAAAACGAGTGCCGATGTTAACACAGTACATATAGCACGTGTCCATTTCTGATTCATTTTATTCCTCCTGTAATACGACGGTCAGATTGACCTTTCCTTCCACAATTTACGTTCAATATACATTCGGATATATTATTGCACAAAATGAATCTTTTTTCCACATCTTTTTGTAAATTTACAGGATTTTCCACATTTTATATAAGGATATGAGGATCAAAAGGTATTTTGCCCCTAATTTATGATTCACATGCGCGCTATTATAAGTCTATCATCAGGTTTGATGCTATCTGAGGTCAGAGCATTTATTTCCATTATGTTTTCAACAGTGGTGCGGTATCTTTTTGCAATGTCCCACATTTTATCATCCTTCTGCACTATATAGCCAACCAGAGCTGCTTCCTCTTCAGTATCAGACGCTATTTTTTCCTGCTCCACCGATGTTATGACTGACACTTCATCCTGCTGCAGGGCAATAGCGTTTATGCTGACAACACCCTTAATTTCATATTCGCTGTTGTCTAGTAGATTGACCTGCACCTGGTCTACCTGCACATTTACCTCGCAGCAGGTGTTGGCATCCATGCCGGGTATCTCAACAAACTGTTCAAACGGCACAGAGTCTGTATGCATCTCTATCGGACAGCCATCGTCCTCCACAATATTCACACAGTTCACCTGCAATACACCTGACACAATAATTCCTGTGTCTGCATTTTTTATCTGTGCAATAGCGGCCTGCGTCTTTGTACCGCATATTCTTAAAATTCTCTTTTTGCTGTTTTCTCTGTACAACTGCTCCAAAATACGGCATTTTGTGTCATTTTTCATAAGAAGGCTGCATACCTTCATCTTTTCAAACACAGGTTTTACCGGACATGATACGCTGTACATGTCATTGAGCACCTCTACTGTTTCCTCACTCCAGACCTTTCCATCCACCGCAAGCGCTGCCTCAATCGAAAGCTGCCTGAGCTCTCCGTCGTAATCATTTTCCGCCTCAACCTGATGCATGGCAGGCTGTGTACGAAGCCAGGCAATATTTCCGGCATTATCCCCCTCGCAGCGTATTTCATTTGAAAACCCCTCCTGCACCTCAAAGCAGCAAATTTCCTGTTCTTCGCTCAGATACACTATACACGCATGGCACTCGCCTGTCAGTGTGATATGGTCACGCTCGTATGTATACTCCAGATTTCTCATATCAACAAGACTTGATATGAGCTTGCATATATTCGGCTTGGTCTTTGGCAAAGTGACGACATTTTTAATTCTGACAATATCCCTTACAACACTGTCAAGCTTAAGCACCTTCATCTGCCCCATAAGCTGCTCCACGTCCTTGTCATCAATCCTTTGTGCAACTTCAAGATTTTCTTCCCTCTCTCCATAAAGCTCCACGCTTATAATGCCTCTGACCGAGAGCTTTCGCGAATTGATAACCCCAACCGTAAGCTCATCAAGCCCGGTATACACACGAACCGTATCCTTCTCGCATACTCCTTGAAGCACAAGCTTCTCCTGAAACGGTATTGCATCCTTTATATGCTCCACTCTGTTTCCGCCGATATTTTCCTCCGGCTCATCGCCTTCAAAAACTTCTTCTCTCGTATACAGCACTTCAAATTCAATGCTTCCACTTAACCAAATATTCTCGCCTGACGCTTTTATCTCGTCAATCTTTACCTGCCCGTTCTGGCAAACCACTTTGGAAACATCAGGCTTGTTGTCCTTTATGACATAATCCCTGTCGAAGCCAACCTGCGACATATCCTTTACCTTTTCTATGCATTGTCTGATTTTTTGTGTAATTAATTCCATAAAAAATACCCCACTTCAAATATGTATATAAAATACATATTCAAGATGGAGTAACTTTATGCAGATGCAAATATTTAAATTCATGATCATTATAATAAAGATGTAACATCTTTACTTCATGATACTAGCAAAGCTGCATCCTTATATCTTTTGTAATCACATCAGTGTAGGTGAAAGATAAGAGCTGTGGCGGATTCTGCTCAAACTCATCATCTATCAGAACCGTAAACACACTTGGGTATGCCTGCTGAATAACACCCTCCTGGATGTCAACCTTGTTGCGGCCAAGATCCTGCTGGATTTTTACCCTGTTGCCACACTGCTGGTGAATCGATGCTCTGACTTTTCTAATTTCTGTCTGTTCCATTTTAAGCCTCCTTATTGTGGGTATGCCCACTGGCACATAACTATAGTCCTCATGGTAACCAGTATTGTAACGACGGTGTCATATATATGAAATCAATCTCTGTATAAATATAAAACAGGGCAAATTAATCAACAATTATATCAATCAATATATTTGAATATATAAATATGTCACCACAATATCTAGTAACTTTACTATAGCAAAGTATCGCAGTGATAGCAATAGGGCATTAGTACCGATTGTCAGTTTTTTCGCAACTTTTAACACAATTTACGAAATTTTCACTCAAACACAACAGGCATTTCACTCAATTCCGTCTTTATTACTATATACGGATAACTCGCCTGATTGCTGACCTTCTCGCCCTTATCCGGGGCTATCAGACGCGTATCAAAATACATTGCCTTATCCTTAACATAAAACTGGTTAACCGTAATACTGTAGCCACCTGTCTCCTTTGTGCCAAAGCCTTCCGCTATGTATAAATATTCATCATCCTTGTACGTCAGCTTCATCGCCTTTGCCTTGTTTTCATTTATCTGCTTTTTAAACTCCTCCGGGATTTCATCCCCGCAGATCACCGTGTACTCAACCATCCTGTCACTCTCCGTGCCTGAAATATTTGCGCGGCAGCCCGATATCACTGTCGCTGCCGATATCACAAGCACACCTGCAGCCATCACCAGAATTTTTCTCAATTTTTCTGACATTTTTTCCTCTCTTTCTTATCATATCGCTTATGATATGATATAATATCAAATATTGAACTACAATTTATATAGAGTATGAAAAAGAGAGGTCAAATATGCGTTCAGTTTTAATCGTAATATTCGTATTTTTCTATCTGCTGCTCGGTCTTCCGGTGCTCGGAGCCATGTGGATAATACACAAATTTGCACCGACATGGGCCGATATGGCACAGCTTCGCCTGGTACAGTGGGCTTTCCGTGTCATCATATTCCTAAGCGGAGCGGACATTGAATTTATAGGGGAGGAAAATGTGCCAAAGGACGAGGCTGTACTATATATAGGAAATCACCGTAGTTTCTTTGACATCATAATCACCTACTCCAGATGTCCACGCCTGACCGGCTACATCTCAAAGCAGAGTATCGCAAAAATACCGGTGCTGGGGCTCTGGATGAAGCGCCTGCACTGCCTGTTTTTGGACCGCGATGACATCAAGCAGGGACTAAAGGTTGTGCTTGCAGCCATAGATCAGGTCAAATCCGGCATCAGCATATGTGTATTTCCTGAGGGCACACGCTGCAAAAACAAAGATGACCTGACAGAGGTACAATCTTTCAAAGAAGGTACTTTCAAGATTGCCACAAAGAGCAAATGTAAGATAGTGCCAATGGCAATCATGGGAACAAATGAAATATTCGAGGATCACCTTCCATGGGTCAAAAAGAATCATGTGGTTATCCGATATGGCACTCCTATTGATCCGGCAGCACTCAGTAAAGAGGAACAAAAGCATCTCGGAGCTCATTGCAGAGAAGTGATTGTAGATATGCTTCATGAAATGATATAGCTGAAAAAACCGCCCAGTCGGGCGGTTTTTCATATTTCTTCTTCAAATTTCTTTAAACTTTTAAATTTTTATTCTCATCAAATATTTTTTACTTCAAAACAAGCACCGAATACGCCGGCAGCTTTGCCGTTCCATCCTTATATGAAGGTGCTTTCTTTGTAGTCTGAAGCATTGCAACAGCATCATTTACTCCAAGCGATGACACATCCACACTTGCTTCATCCTTTGATGGATTAAATATAAGCACTGCTTTCTCACCATTGTACTCTCTTGTGAATATACACACATTATCATTTGACAGATCCTTTTCAAAGGTATTTGTACCTCGTGCTATCTCCGGGAAAGCATTTCTTATTGATATTGTCTGCTTCACAAAGTTGTAAATAGAGTATGGATCCTCCATCTGCTTATCAAGGGTATCATATGTCTGCTCGGTTTCTTCTGCATTCTGAGGTCCCACACACATTCCCTTAGCTTTTGAATCCCCGCTCCATCTCATGGCAAGACGCTTCGTCTCATCATTGGCTGTGCCTCTCATGCCGATTTCCTCTCCATAATACAGAAAAGCATTTCCGGGCATAAGAAGATTCATGGCCTGCGCCATCTTGGTTTTCTCCTCGGCATTATCTCCGTTGTAGTACCCTGCGCTGCGTCCCATATCATGATTTGTATAGAACGGTGCATCAATGTATGAGTCTGTATACTTCTTTATCTCATTTTCCACATCAACCAGAGCATTGCCGTATGTGCTGGCACCATGATTTGCTGTACCGTTTAACACCTTTCCAATATATCCATCCTGCTGTGAAAAATCAAAGTTGAACATACTGTCAATTCCACTCTTATAATACTTCGCATACTCTCTGTATGTAGTCCAGCCCTCACCAACCATATAAGCATCGGCCTTTTTGCTCTTCACATTGTTTACAAGCCATGTGAGGTCATCTATAGTCTCAGTCTGGTTATTATTATTGTAATAAATCACAGCATCCAGTCTGAAGCCATCTACGCCGCGGTCAAGCCAGAAGGATGTAACCTTGTCAATCTCCCCTCTTACAGCTTCACTCTGCAGGTTAAGGTCAGGCATGCTGTCTACAAACTGTGACTCGTAATACCAATTCGTGCCCGGCAGCTGGTTGTAGCCTCCGGTATTGGTTTTGCTAAAATTATAGTAATCAACATAAGGACATTCCGAAGAATCCGGCTCTGCCCCATCAGGAAGCGACTTGATATAATCAGCAGCCGCCTTAAACCACGGATGCTCGTTAGATGTGTGATTTATTACAAAGTCAATAATCACATTGATGTTTCTCTTGTGACACTCCGTAATAAGCGCATCAAAATCATCCAGAGTACCATACTGCTTGTCAATATTCATATAATCCGTAATATCATACTTGTGGTATGAAGGAGAAGGCATAATAGGCATCATCCAGATTTCATTGCAGCCAAGTCCCTCGATATAGTCAAGCTTCTCTGTAAGTCCCTTTAAATCCCCAATGCCGTCACCGTCACTGTCAAAAAAGCTGTATACGAACACCTCATAGCAGGTCCTGTAATTGTCCTGAATCACATTAGGATCATTTTTCGCATTCATCTGCTCCATAGCGGAAGGCTTGTACTCCTTCTTTGCTGCCGTCTCGGTATTCTTTCCACCCGCAGCACATCCCGCAAGCATTGACACCGCCATAGCTGCCGTCAATGCCACAGCAGTCAACCTGCCCGCCAATCTATTCACAGCCCTGCCGACCATGTTGTGGCCGCCTATTTTATTATTAATCATACGCACTCCTTTTCTTAACTAAATTCTGAACAAATTTGTATCTACAAAATCACTACACATATTCTCACATCTTTCACAAAGTAGCAACAAACTTAGCACTGTGTGCCACACCGGCACCACACAACCTGAAAGTGCTAAGTTTGCCACACACCCCCAAAGTTTGCCACAACCCAATATAAACCAAAAGCCGCCGCACAAAAGTGCAGCGGCCTAAATAAAACCAAATTAGCCTTTGACAGCTCCTGTAAGTCCATCCACGTAGAATCTCTGCATGATAACGAAAAGTATTGAGATAGGTATTGATACAATAACTGCAGCAGCAGCCCATCTTGTGAACCATCCGTTTATAAACTCTTTCTCAAGCATGTTGTAAAGGAGAAGAGATACTGTCCAATACTTGTCGTTTGGACCAACGATAACCCTTACAAATACGAAATCAAGCCATGGAGCAAGGAATGCTGTAAGTACTGTATATACTACGATTGGCTTACTGAGTGGCAGGATAACCTTGTAAAATACCTGGAACTGTGTACATCCGTCAAGGATAGCCGCCTCAGTAAGAGACTTAGGCACAGTATCAAAGAATCCCTTTGCGATATAGAAGCCTGTTCCTGCTCCTGCTGAGTATATGAGAATCAATGAAAGGCGAAGCATACTTCCCTCTGTAAGTCCGATAGCCTTTAAGATAAAGTATACGGCAACCATTGACATGAAGGCTGGGAACAATCCAAGAATCATAGCCAGATTCATGAAAGGCTTACGCATCTTAAATCTCAGTCGTGACATACTATACGCAACAGAAAGTACAAATACTGTTGAAATGATACATGAGATCACTGAAATAAACAGTGTATTAAAAAATGCTCTCGGGAAGTTCAACAGTGTAGTCTCTGTAAACAGCCTTGTATAGTTGCTAAATGTAAGGCCATGTGGGAAGAAGTACTTTGTATAAGCACCACTCTCAGCTCTAAAGCTTGTCATAATAATCCAGAAAATTGGGAACAACCATACTACAGCAAGTATTCCAAGAATGATATGAACAAGGGAATTCTTTGCTACTTTCTTAGCACGTCCGGCAGACATAGGTTTTTTTGCTTTTGCTACACTACTCATTACATGAATCCCTCCTCATCCTTGTATGATTTTGTATTTCTGTATGTAACAAGCGCTACGATAGAAAGTACAATGAATGTGAGGATACCGATAACGGCACCGATATTGTACTCCTGATTATCAATAGTCAGCTTGTACAACCACGTAACCAGAAGGTCCGTCTTTCCTGCACTGTCTCCGACAGGTGTAGGCTTTCCTGCTGATAACAGGTAGATAACGTTGAAGTTGTTGATATTTCCGGTAAACTGTGTGATGATATATGGTCCCATGATAAACATGATATATGGGAGTGTGATCTTAAAGAAGATCTGTGCTGCGTTTGCACCATCAATCTTTGCAGCCTCATAAAGCTCTGAAGGCACATTCTGTAATACACCTGTAACCTGAAGCATGGTATACGGAATACCTACCCAGCAGTTGATGAGAATAACAGAAACTCTCGCCCACATAGTGTTGGTCCAGAATGGAAGCGGGTTATCAATCCAGCCCCACTCCAAAAGCAGGTTATTAACAGCACCCTGTTGCTGGAACATCTGTCTCATTACAAGGAGTGATACGAACTGCGGTACCGCAATTGAGATAACAAAGCATGTACGCCAAAAGGCCTTGCAATGTGTCTCTTTACGATTGATAACGATAGCAAGAATGAGTCCAAGGAAGTTACAAAGGAAGGTTGCAAATACAGCCCAGCAGATTGTCCATCCGAGTACTCTCCAGAATATCTTACCAAGCTTACCACCAAGTCCAAGCACCTGTCCGAATGAGGCAAAGCCTGTCCAGTCGAACAATACCAGATGATCACCCTTTACTGAATAGTTTGTAAAGGCCATTGGAATCATGAACAGCAATGGTAAAACTGTAAAAATAAATATTCCCATAAGTGGGAGAAACATAAGTGTCTTATGTAGGTTTTTATCAAATAAATCCTTGACATCTTTGCCAAAAGAATTGATTTCTTTTCCAGCTTTTGAAAGGCATTCTGCCTTATATCCGCTCTTTAAATTCTCGCACCACATGTAAATAAATAATACTGTGATGGCAATTGTTATGACGCCATATAACAGTAATAATACTGACTGGTCGCCTGCAACATATTCATAAATCTGCTTCTGCTCATTAAATACCTCTTCCTGTTTTCTCCAGCCAAGTGAAGGCAGCATGGAAATGTAATAAGCACCAGCGCTAACCATATATGCTATATATGCAATCTCTATAGCAAGAAAAATCAGACCCTTTATAATCTGCTTATGAGCCATATTGGCAAGACCCATTACGAGTGCCGATAGCTTAACTGTAGCTCCGCCTTTTGTGAGGGCATTGCCAACAGTATACGGAGTAGCAAATTCCGAAACTTTTTTCTTTTTTGTTTGCTCCTATCATACTTTTCCTCCTGGCATGCATTATATATGCCAATCCTTTAAACTAATTTATTCCAAGATTCCGGCTACCCGGAACCTTGGAATCATAATCTGATCTACTTAATTATTTAAGAGAATCATTAAGCTGAGTATTGAAGTCCTCTGTCTTCTGAGCTGCATTGTCCTTTGTAATCTGGCCTTCTGCACCGTTCTGGAAAGCATCACCGAATGGTGTAGCTGCATCCCAGTAACCTGCCATATCAATGATAGGCTGTGCTACTGAACAATCAGATGAAACCTTAGCCATAGCTGCTGCTACAGGATCTGCTGCGATTTCCTCGTTTGTTACAAGATCTTTGTTTACAGGAGCCTGTGCTCTTAACTTGAAGTGAGCAAGCTGTGCATCCTCACTTCCAAGGAATGCTGCAAGCTTAACTGCTACTTCCTGGTTCTTGCAGTTAGGGTTAACACCGATAGCCTTAGATCCTAAGAATGCCTTTAACTGGCAGTCTTTTCCACCAATATTGATTGTAGGAAGAGCTGCAACACCAACGTTCTCCTCACCAAGTGCCTCTTTAACTGCGTCATAGTTCCAGTTACCATTGAAGTAAGCGTTTACTGAACCATCCTTAAGTCCAGCAAGACCAAGTGATCCCTCATTGTTATCCATTACGAAGTTTGGATTTGCAAATAAATCTACGATGTAGTTTGTAACTGCTACTGCCTTATCTCCGCTGAAATCATATCCGGCAGCCTTGTCTGTTCCGTCTCCGAAGATTGTACATCCGTTTGCTGCATAGAATGCATTGAGATACCAGCCGTTATCAAATGGGAATGAAACCTTACCCTTTGTAAGCATTGTATCAAGGCTCTTTACATCATCCTCAGAGAAAACTCTCTTGTCATAGTACATGAACCATGTGTTTGATGTATAAGGAACTGCGTAGATGTCTCCATCATATGTAACAGTTGCTGCCATAGCCTCTGAGTTAGATGTCTTAACATAATCTGCTGCCTCTCCACCTAACTTAGCAATAGCATTAGCCTTAATTAATGGCTCAAGCTGATCGTTTGCAAACATGTAAACATCAGCTGCTGCCTTAGGATCCTTTGTAACAACGTCCTTTGCATCACTCTCAGATGATGTAACATACTTGAACTCGATGTTGAAATCAGGATTTGCTTTAGCAAATGCCTCGCACTCTGTCTTGAGCCAAGCACCCTTTGCATCATCTAAGTCCTCTGAAGGTCCCATTACTGTAATGGTCTCCTTACCGCCGGCCTTCTTGTCGGCTTTCTCTGTTCCATTTCCATTGCTGCTTCCGCATCCTGCAAACATTGTTGCTACCATAGATGCGCAAAGTAAAGATGCTAATACTTTCTTCTTCATATCTTCCTCTCCTTTTTGAATATAAAATGTAAAAAAGTATATATATAAATTGCCGTGCAACTTATATCAAATTAATTATCTGCGGTAAACCACCGCAATGTTTCTAATCCAGGCTATCTTTTCGTTGTCCAATCTGTGTGGCTTACTTGTCATGCGCCATCTCCAGTTATGTCCGACTGTCGAAGGATAATTCATCCTTGCCTCATTTCCAAGCTCTAATATATCCTGCATCTGGACTATCGCCAGCTCTGCGGTGCTGTGATACAGCTCCCTGATAAGAGCATTTGGAACCTGTGATTTATTTTCAATATTCAGATACTCATACATATAAGCAAGCTCATAATCTGTCTTGTCACTGAATGAACCAACTATCGTCTCATTGTCATGTGTGCCAATATATGCAACTACATGTGAATCGGTATAATTGTGTGGCAGATATTCGTTTGTCGGATCACCATCAAAAGCGAACATCATGACCTTAGTTCCCATCCAGCCCGATTTTGCAAGGAGCTTTTTCACTCCCGGTAAAAGGCTTGCTGATGTATAATCATCAGCCACTACATTAACCCCTTCGAGCTCTTCGTTAATTGCATTGACAAGCCTGCGTCCCGGTCCCTTGAACCATTTCCCGGATAGGCTCTTATCCTGTCCGTACGGTACCGCATATGCTTTCACAATTCCTGCGAAATGATCAATCCTGACAATATCAAAAAGCTCTCTGCATACACGCATTCGCTTTCTCCACCATGAGAAATTGTCCTCCTTCATGGCATCCCAGTCATACATCGGATTGCCCCACACCTGTCCGCTCTCTGAATACTTATCAGGGCCGGCAGCTGCAACATACTCTGGTGTATCGTTTGCGCTCATCATAAAGAGTTGTCTCTCTGCCCACACATCTACGCTGTCATATCCTACATAGAATGAGATATCGCCTATTATGTAGACGCCTTTTGAGTTAGCATAATTTTTTTAATCCTCCCATTGCTCGAAGAATTTATATTGGCAGAACTTCCAAAAAGTAATTGTATTATAATTCTTTTTTTGGTACTTTTCAAGCGCAACCGTTTGCGGATTTCTATACTCGCTTGGCCACTCGCTCCAATTTTTGTATAAATTGTCGGTTTTCAGTGTCATAAATAATGCATATTGCTCAAGCCACTCCGACTGTTTTTTTACAAAATCCTGAAACTCTTGTGCATTTGTATCAAATCTTTCAAACGCTTTTTGTAAAATCCTGCATCTGTTCTGATGTAATGCTGCATAATCAATTTCTGATTCGTCTGTGCCCCAGTTATACCCCAGGATCTCTTCCTTCTCTAACAGCCCCTCATCTACCAGCTTATCTAAATCTATGAAATAGATATTGCCCGCACAGCCTGATGATGGTTGATATGGACTATCGCCAAATATGGTGGGGCCAACCGGAAGAACCTGCCAGTACTTCTGTTTCAAATCACCAAGGAGATCAACAAAATTGTAAGCCTCTCTCCCAAGAGTACCTATACCATATGGTGACGGCAGACTCGAGATTGAAAGAAGTATTCCGGAGCCTCTGAGATTTTCTCTGGCCTCCAAATTACCATTCCTCTTTCCTAAAATTTTCTATTTTTTTCGTATCTGAGATTATTTTATTTCCTATTGTCAGATTTGTCAATCTTTTTAGTGGTTTTAAACTCATTTTTGCCATTTTTCACGTAATTTACATTCATTTTTTGGTAGTTATTACCACAGTTTCGAAGATTTTTTTCGAAAAATTTATTACAGAAAATATTGCCTATTTCTGATAGTAAATGTATAATTTAATTATCACATAAGAAAGGACAAATACTATGGCTACTATTAAGGATATTGCCGCCCGGCTGGGCGTGTCAATCAGCACTGTTTCAAAGGGATTAAATGGTGCCAGCGATATAAGTGAGGAGCTTCGTCAGACAGTTTTAGACACTGCTGTCGAAATGGGCTACAGCACAAAGCGCTCCAGAAAGGTAGAAAACCGCAAGCTGGCTCTGTTTATTGAAAATATGAACTACGAGTCTATCGATGAGTTCGGATATGATGTAGTGCTTGGTTTCAAACAGAATGCTTTTAAGCACAAATGGGACGTGGACATCATCCCTGTCACACCTCAGCTTCAGGCAGAAGAAAAATATGATACATATATATTAAAGAATGGCTATTGTGGCGCATTTCTGGTAGGTTTTGCTCTTCACGATGAATGGATGCAGCAGCTCAAAAATACTACAATGCCTACCGTTTTGTTTGATAACTATATAGAAAACAATCCCAATGTAGCCTATGTAGGCACCGACAGCTACGAGGGCATTGACATGGCTGTAAAGCATCTGCACAATCTGGGTCATAAAAAGATTGCCTTTATCAATGGTTCTCTTTTTTCCCTGGTTTCAGATCAGCGTCAGGAAGCCTTTGAAAACTCTATGCGCGATGCCGGTCTTGAAATCTACCCGGAGCTCATGGGACACGGCTACTATATTCCTGAAACCGCACAGTATTACGTTTCAAATTTTATTGCAGCAGGTGCCACCGCTATCCTCTGCGGAAGCGACACTATTGCAAAGGGTGTTATCTCCGAGTGCCAGCTGCACGGCTTCAATGTGCCAAATGATATAAGTGTGGTAGGCTTTGACGATGTCAAGTTTGCCGCAGCCCTTACCCCTCCTCTTACCACTATCAGACAGGAGCGTAATGATCTGGGCCGCTGTGCATATATTATATTGAATTCGCTCATTCACCATATTCCAATCAGCCGCACACAGCTACGTCCGATGCTGATTGAAAGAGAATCTACTGCACGAGTTTCCACCGCACATGCTGCTGAGGAATAGCCTGCATATACACCACCTTCCAAAGGAGTCAAAATTGTTCAAACGCAAACATGTAACCACTTTAATTACATATTCGCTGGTATTTTTCAGTGCAATCTCCATGACAGCCTGCTCTTTTTCGGATGTCTCTTATCTATTTAAGAGTCCCGCACAAAAGCAGGCTATTCTGCACAAATCACCTGCGTTTTGGGAGGATACCACAAGTGTTAAAGGAAGCAGCAATCTGTCTATCCTGCACAATGTCGCCTTTGAGGGGCAGCCGTACAATGATACAAGACAGTTTGGTGATAACATCCTTATGGTAGGACAGGGCAGCTACAATAATTCCATCATAGAGACCGATGATCAATCTGTTCAGTATTCATTTGATGTATATAATCCCTGGTCCAATGAAATCACGGCAAGCCTCACTCACGACAAAACCGACTGTGATGACTACATGATAAAAGGTGACCGACTCTGGCTCATCAATTCCGATGCCGGCAGGGCAACAATCTATGATAAGGATTTAAAGGAGATAAAAACCTGCAAATATAATCCTGAGGACTATGATGGCAATTGCGATACATCAGATTCTGATGATGGCGATGTGCCGAATCCCGGCAATTATTATGATGTCTCACAGATTGCCACCTCCGCTGACGGAAAATACGCTCTCGTGTCAGGTGTCACACCCGATACCTACAAATATGCAGTCTCTGATATAAGGATTGACGATAACACAGTGCTTTCAACCTACGAAGGACAAAGTTTTTCCATGTCATGTGTCGACTCAAAGGGCTTTGTAATCGAGGCAGATACGGCCAACAATATCTGGAACTATCATTCATCCGATGGAGAAAACAGCTTTTTTTCACTGCCGGATGTGGTGGATGTGACTTTGGCAGAGGATGGTGACATGCTCATACGATGCCAGGATTTATCCTCGGACAACATCATCAGTTACTATAAATATTCACCCGCCACCGGTGTCAGTTCATCCTTTTCATACAATCTGGCGACTCGAAACACAGGCAAAATGTCCGACAGCTCATCCGACTCTGCGGCAGCCGATACCAAGACCTACTGTTCTGCCAACTCGGTATATCTGCCTGATGCAAACTGTGTGATGATGCTTTTGTACACAGCGCAGTGCAACCCGGAAATTCTCATCTGGTCACTCGACAAGGGCAAGAATGACAGCAAAGCCGAAATCACGTCATACAATGACTGTGATACACTGCTACAGGCCTTACGCGATGATGGCTCATATGTATCCCCATATTCTGCCATAGACCCCGCTGACAGTACCGATGAAAATCAGGAAGCTACGGAAGAGGCCGGGAAGGATTCCGAGTACAATACATACGGCGACGAGGTCACCCTGATACCTGACACCGCTTCATATGACTGGGGTGATTTATCCGACATAAATGCACGTATCACAGCGCTTGAACAGAAATACGGCTTTTCCATATATTTCGGGCCTGAGGTGCCAAAGAGAATTGATTACTACGATATCCATCAATTTAAGAACAAGGATAAGCTGTCGGTCGCTCTGGATTCGCTTGAGGAAATACTTGGCTGTTTCCCTGATGACTTTTTCACACAGCTGTGTTATGGCGATATAAGAGGCATGCGAATCTATCTGTGCGGTGATATTTCATCAGGCCACTCAGATATGATAAATGAGCCAAGCGGCTTCGTAAATATAATAAACAACCACAATGTGATGGTTCTAAACTGCAACTACAGCTGGGATTTCAGCTACACTGTAGGCCATGAGATTTCCCATCTGATTGACCAGAGACTTACATTCATACACACCTACGATGAAAAGAGCGAGTTTTCTGAGGGGAAATGGAACAGCTTTAACCCTGACAGCTTCTCTTATGATGATAGCTACGCAAACTACAATCCGGATGATCCATCGAACCACATATCCGGGTATTTCATTGATTCCTACGGCATGACCTTTGCAACAGAGGACCGCTCTGAAATATTCGGAACCGCGATAGATGATTATATTAACGGCATCTATGATGATGCAAGATTCACAGATGATTCGCCGATACGAAACAAGCTGGACTACTACAGCAGATGTATCCGTGATGGCTTTGATACAAAGGACTGGCCTGATACGATGGCATGGGAGTCTGTGCTTACCGCCACCGGGGCACAGGCCGATTAAATGATAATTTCAGAATAACACAAAAACCTCAAGTCATACGACTTGAGGTTTTTTAATGGGCAGAGATGGATTCGAACCATCGAAGCAAGTTGCAGCAGATTTACAGTCTGTCCCCTTTGGCCACTCGGGAATCTGCCCATGTATTTAATTACGATACTTGCATAGTTTATCACAACAGATGTGATTATGCAAGCATATTTTATCGTAACCAAATTATTTTCTTTAATACGTGGATTGCGCGCCTGGGACGATACTTTGGTGGGGGATTGATGCCCTCGCTTTCGCTACGCTACGCTGCTAAGAGTCTGTAGGAATTATGCTTTTAATCTTTCTATGACAGACGAAACCGGCTTTTATGCGCCGTCCATGGCGCATAACGCCTTGCCCAGCCGTCCATGGCCGGGCATTTCTGCTCCTCTAAGCATAATTCTGACAGACTCTAAGCAACTTCTCTATGCGCTCCAGTAAGGGCATCAATCCCCCACCAAAGCACCGTCCCGGGCACACAATCCCCTTACTTTATAGCTATAATATAGATATTAAAAAAGACAGCCTACGATCGGCTGCCTTTTAGGAGAAGGTATTTTTACTATGGGGTATAGCAAAAACTATATAATGTATTGGGGGGTTTTTACGGTTATTATAATATCACGGTTATAACGATAAGTGTTCACAAATTGCATAAAAATCGTAGTTTGTTTTTATGCAATTTGTATAGTACTTTAGTTATATTTAATATTTTTCATATAGTGATTCTGCACAAAAGTATAGTTATTTTTTAAATATTATGTCCAACTGTTGTTTTGCTGTCCTCGTCAAACAGTGCTTCAAACTCATCTCTTGTGATTTTCTCCTTCTCAAGAAGAAGTGCTGCACATCTGTCAAGCACTTCGCGGTACTCTGCTATCATGCTCTTTGCCTTGTCGTACGACTCGTCGATGATGCGCTTTACCTCGACATCGATTGCCGATGCTATGCCCTCGCTGTAGTTCTTTGCATGGGCGAGGTCTCGTCCGATGAAGACCTCCTCCTCATCATCGGCATAGCAGATAAGACCGATATTGTCTGACATACCGTATTTGGTAACCATCTCGCGCGCAAGCTTTGTAGCCTGCTTGATGTCCTGTGATGCACCTGTGGTGATATCGTCAAACACAAGTTCCTCTGCGACACGACCTCCTAAGTCTACTACGATTTCCTGAAGCATACGTCCCTTTGTGTTGAACATCTCATCCTTCTCAGGCAGAGGCATGGTGTAGCCTGCTGCGCCTGCTCCTGTAGGGATGATTGAAACCGTGTATACAGGTCCCACATCCGGAAGCAGATGGAAAAGGATTGCATGTCCTGCCTCGTGGTAGGCTGTGATGCGCTTTTCCTTGTCAGAGATGATACGGCTCTTCTTCTCAGCTCCGATACCAACCTTGACGAAGGATTTTCTGATATCATCCTGTGTGATATATTCTCTGTTTTCGCCCGCTGCACGGATTGCTGCCTCATTCATCAGATTCTCAAGGTCTGCACCTGTGAAGCCTGCTGTAGTCTGTGCAATCTGCTTTAAGTCTACATCCTCTGCAAGAGGTTTTTTCTTGGCATGGACACCTAAAATTTCTTCTCTGCCACCCACATCCGGTCTGCCTACTACAACCTTTCTGTCGAAACGTCCCGGACGCATGATAGCAGGGTCAAGTATATCCACACGGTTTGTGGCTGCCATGACGATAATGCCCTCATTGACACCAAAGCCATCCATCTCGACAAGCATCTGGTTCAATGTCTGCTCACGCTCGTCGTGTCCGCCGCCCATTCCTGTGCCACGGCGTCTGGCTACTGCATCAATCTCATCGATAAATACGATACAAGGCGCATTTTTCTTGGCATCCTCAAACAAATCTCTCACTCGTGAGGCTCCGACTCCGACGAACATCTCCACGAAATCAGATCCTGAAATGGTGAAAAACGGTACCCCTGCCTCTCCGGCTACTGCCTTGGCAAGGAGAGTCTTACCTGTTCCCGGAGGTCCTACAAGAAGGACACCCTTTGGGATTCTTGCTCCAAGTCTGGTGTATTTTCCCGGATCACGAAGGAAATCAACTATCTCTGCAATCTCCTCCTTTTCCTCCTTTAGGCCTGCTACATCGGAAAACTTGATATGGTTCTCCTCCTGTGTAGTGAGCTTCGCACGGTTCTTGCCGAAGTTCATCATCTTGCCACCGCCGCCCTGTGCTGCTGCGTTGTTGTTCATCACTGCAAAGAGTATGAACATGGCTCCGAATACCAAAAGATACGGAAGCAGTGTCATAATCCAGCTCTCAGCCGGAACATCCGCAACTGTATAGTCGGTGTACCCTGCTTTTGTCATGGTCTTTTCGATATTGTTTACATCTGATACATAAAGCACCTTTGATGTGCCATCCTTGAACTTCACCTCCAGACTTCCTGTCGGTATCTCCCTGTTTTGCACTACCTTTACGCTCTTCACCTGATTCTTGTCAAGATCCTTCTCGAACTGACTCTGTGTGTAAGAGTTTGATGTAGCCCCGGCGCTCAGCCAGTACCAGATGCAGATTACTGCAAATACAATGATAATGTATACGCCTATTCCGCGCATACCGCTTTTTTGTTTATTCAATTTACTTCTCCTTTTTATTTTATTTCGCCCTCGACGAAGCCGATGTAAGGCAGATTTCTGAACCTCTGATCATAGTCAAGGCCATAGCCTACCACAAACTTATCAGGAATCACAAAGCCCACGTAGTCTACATTTACATCATCAACCACACGGCGCTCAGGCTTGTCCAAAAGTGTACAGATTGTGAGACTCTTCGGGTTTCTTTTGGCAAGGAGCTTTGAAAGCCTGCTAAGAGTATTTCCCGAATCAATGATATCTTCTATGATGATGACATTCTCTCCCTCGATAGAATGCTCAAGGTCCTTTTTAATCTTGACATCGCCTGATGACTCTGTGCCTGAGCCATAGCTGGATACCGACATGAAATCCATAGTCATAGGCAAATCAATTCTCTTTGCAAGCTCAGTGGTAAAGAATATTGAGCCCTTGAGTATGCAAATGAGATATACTGACTGTCCCCTGTATTTTTCTGTGATTTGCGCTCCAATCTCTGCAATACGCTTATTGAGCTGCTCCTCTGTCAGGTAAACCGAAATATCATATTTTTTTGAAAAATCCATTTTGTTTTCCTCCGTAAAATGTGATCTTAAGTACTTTTCCTGTCTGTGGTGTGACAAGTGCGCTGCAGCCGGATCTGTATCCGATAATGGCATGCACCAGTGATTCATGGGCTATGAGCCACAGCCCCGCTCTCTGCTGTGCAGGAATTTTATCACCTGTAAATACCTGCTTCAGCTTCTTATGATGGCCCTCGTCATCCACAATTATATAGTCACCGGCTTTTCTTGTTCTTATTTCAAAGCCTTTCTTCATCTTATCATAATCAAACCATTTCGTATATGGTTTTTTGGGAATTTCGTCCATTTTACCATTAAAATCTTGTATACAAAGTGTGACATATGAGCCATCTGCCGAAAGCTTTATGTTTTTTTGCTCTCCCGTGTCACTCAGTACCTCAAGCTCTTTTTGCGTAATGTGAATTTCTTCTTTTTCATCGTCACACCTTTCGGCGAAGAGTATCACCTCGCCAAATGATTTTTCCGCAATAATACCATACGGCAGATTGATTTTTCTGCCCGACTGCTGCCCTGCAAGCTTCACAAGGGCACCGATATGCGTGCTCGTGATGTCCTTGAGCCGCCCTGACGCCAGATGTATACACTCGCGCGCCACTCCGCTTTTTAATGCCGGATGCAGACACTCAAAACGGCTGATTTCAAGTATCACCCTGCCTTCTTTTTTTGAAACCATGCTGTCGCACGCCTCTTTTAGCTGCTGCTCGTAAAAATCATTCATCACCGCAAGCTGTCCTGCGCTCTCATTGATATGCTCTATCGCCCTGTCATTGATCTGCAAAAGCAAAGGAAACACATCATGGCGCAGCTTGTTTCTGGAGTAGGCTGTGTCAGTGTTTGTGGCATCGGTGACAAAAGCCTGTCCGTTTTCCTTCAGATATTCCTCTATCTGTGCGCGTGTTGCTGATAAAAGCGGCCTGATATAGGTGACACCGTTCTTCACTGAAACCGGATGCATGCCAGATAGCCCCTTCGCTCCGCTTCCGCGAAGCATCTGAAAAAGAACTGTCTCTGCGTTGTCCTCCATATGGTGCGCAACTGCAACGACTACCTGCCTGCTGTTACCCTGTTTTTGGTCTGATGCATTGGCCGGTTCACAGGGATATCTGCCTGCCCCCTCTTCAAACGCCTCATAGCGCAATATCCTGGCGACTTCCTTTTCAAACGCTTCATAGCGCAATATCCTGGCGGCCTCCTCCAGTCCGAGTCCATGACTTGCTGCATATTGCGGTACATCCACAGAATGCACATGGCACGGTATGTTAAGCCTCTCGCAGATATCTGACGCAAACCTCGCATCCTCCCTGCTCTCGGCTCCTCTGATGCCATGCTCCACATGTACTGCCTCCAGCGCAAAATCAAGCTCATCTGCGCACTGTCTTTTTATCTCATTTAACACCAGCAGAAGGCAGACCGAATCCGCACCGCCCGACAGCGCAACAAGCACCGTGCTGTGATTGTTTATCATCTTGTTTTCCAGAATATAATCTTTTGTCCGTCTAATCATTATTTTTCCCAGATTCCTATTGCAACTACAGTCATATCATCCATGGCGTATCCACCTGTGTCAAGCAGCACCCTGTCCAGAATTTCCTGCGCCATCACGCCTGCATTGTCGCTTTTGACGCCTGCGATGATATCCATAAGTTTCCCCTGTCTGTCCTTTACATGCAGATATTCTAGCACACCATCCGTCACCATGACAAGGAAATCGCCACTTTGAAGTGTATTTTTTGAATGTTTGCTCTCCTGCCAGACATCGACCCCCGCCGGGAGTGATTCATTTTCTATAACACTTACTTGTTTCCCTGATTTGATAAATGACGGTGCGGCGCCTGTTTTGGCCAGCTCAAGCTCACCTGTGTACATGTCTATTGTGGCAAAATCAACCGTGGAATAGGACTCCTCGCCCGCCGATATGACCATGGCAGAGTTCATCAGCTTTAGGGCACTTTCCCTGCTAAAGCCGGCCTCCAAAAGCTTTTCAAGCAAATCCACCACCAGTGTGCTCTCGGCCTGCGCCTGCTTGCCCGAGCCCATGCCATCGGATACACATACATGATACATGCCATCATCCAGCTGAAACATGCTGCAGCTGTCGCCATTTGCCTGAGAGCCGGTCTTCTTTTTGGTCGCCACCCCCGAAAGTGCATAGAACTGATTCTCCTCGTAAAGCACAATAGATGTCCTCTCATCGGATATTATTGAAACTGTCCCATGTGCCTGCCTGAGCTTCACTCCCATGGCGCGTGAAACCGCCTGCACATACTTTGAAATTTCAATCCCGCCATCTATCTTGGTGCAGACATCTGCCTTTATACATACCTGCTGCCTTGCGTTCTCATAAATATGGGCATTTTCCACCTGTATACCAGCCTCTTTTGTATATACATAAACTCTTGTAAGACGCAGCCTTCTTTTTTTATCAATACATTTTTCAGCCCTGCACCAGCTATCCATGAGCTCTGCCATAGCGTCAAGCTGTGTGGCTATGACGCGTCTGTTTTCCGTGAGACGCCTGTACCAGGCTTCATTTAGCTCAATACGGGCAAATGCCTCTGTGGCGGCTTCCACCATGCGCGTATAGTGCGGGCAGCCATCCACATATCTGTTTTGCACAATTTCCTCTGTTTTCATACGTTTGCGCACTGCATCAGCAAGCATTTTTATACTGTCGGAAATCGAAGTCCCGCTTGTCCAGCACACACTGCAGCCCTCACAACATGCACAAAGTCTCCCTGTCACCTCAAGCTGTATTTTCTCACTCTCATCAGGGATTTTATCTGCCGTACATTTTACAGCCATGACGTTTGCAGTCGAAATAATGCCTGAAAGTCCTGAAACTGCTGTGGCAAATGCCTCCTCCCTGTCGGGCAGGAGTCCTGCTATGACCGGGTTTTCATTGTGCTCAAGAGCCCTTAAATATTCGCATGCTCTGCAAAGCACAAAGGCCATCGAAAACACAACAAGGCTCTCTGCTACCGACAACACTATCTCATCCGTATACGGCTTTCCCAGAAATGTTACCGACAGATTCATCACCGCCGTGGCACAAGCTGCTACAACGGCTGTTGTCAGACATCCGTTTTTACTGCTTTTTCTCACAAATAGCCTTTCCCCAAAGTAAATCACCGCAATAATAAAGAGATACTTACATATCGACGGTATCGATATAAAGTATCCCATTCCAATAATTAATCCTATGTAAAAAATAATCGTATGCCCACTGCTCAGACAATAAACTCCATACACTGCAGGTATCAGCGGATAACAATCCATCACACACACCAGTGTGGATGCAAATGCCATAAGCCCCCACACAGCCTTTTTTAAATTTGCAATCCTCATCTTTTTGCCTCCATCTTTTTTCAACGATTATATGTGGTCAAAAATGAAGGTTTTGACGAAAAAGCGCAACTATATCTTCAAAAATTATTTGTCCTTTTCCTTGAAGATTATTTCATTGTCATACGCAAGCCCCAGCTTGCTCTTTGCTATATCCTCTATGTACTGGTCACTCTGCATATACTGCTGCATGCTTTCTATCTCATCAGCACGCTCCGATTCTTTAGTATACTGCTTCTCAAGCTCCGCTTTTTGTGCGGCATATGTAGATTCCTTCTGCTTTAGCTGCACAACCTGGACTACCATAACCACAAGAAATGCTATAACTATGATGGAAACACTTAAAGTTCCGCCCCTTCTCTTTGCACGACGTTTACTCATTATTCCTCCTTAGGTGCTTATCTGAATATCCTGCCAAACATTTTATCTTTCTTTCCGGTCACCTCCGGTACCTTCGAATACGTAATCATGTCTATCTCACCTTCTATATCGGCTTCTCCCTTCTCAAGGTTTAGCCTGTTTACGTGAAGATCCTTGCCCTTTAGGTCAAGCATGCCCAGCTCCGTCTCCAAAAGTATCTCTCCCACATCAAAGGAGAGCACATCCAAAATGCCTGTAAAGCTGCCTGTTCTGCGATTATTCAAGATAAGCTTATGACTCTTTGTGCCTGATATTTCTTCCATTTCCTGTCCCTCACATAATTTTTAATATGCTCCATAGACAGCCGCACATATACATGCCATCTGTGGAATCGCATATGTAAATATATGCCGGGATTCATGAAAATATAACCTATATATACTCAAAAAGATCTTTTGCTTCTTCCTTCTTTGTTGTGTCAAGGAGATTTAACACCTTAACCTTGACTGTCTTTTGTCCAAATGCTATCTCTATTATGTCTCCGACCTTGACATTTACAGATGCCTTTGCCGGTCTGCCGTTTACTGTGACACGGCCTGCGTCACATGCCTCATTTGCCACTGTACGTCTCTTTATCAGACGCGATACCTTCAAAAATTTGTCTAATCTCATTGTTACCTCTGTGTCTTACCTATAATAAATCAATTCATAACCATTACCCTGATTTCAGTGGATATAGCCAAAAATGGGCGGAGCCTTAAAGGCTTCACCCATTCTTCTACTCCGTGATAGTCTAACTTATTAGTTAAGAGAATCTTTTAAAGCCTTTCCAGCCTTGAACTTAGGAGCCTTAGATGCTGCAATTGTCATCTCAGCGCCAGTCTGTGGATTTCTTCCTGTTCTTGCTGCTCTCTCAGATACCTCGAAAGTACCGAATCCAACTAACTGGATCTTCTCACCTTTCTTTAACTCCTCTGCAACAACATCTGTGAATGCCTTTAAAGATGCCTCTGCATCCTTCTTTGATACTCCGGCCTTCTCTGCCATAGCTGCAACTAAATCTGCTTTGTTCATGATAAAATTCCTCCTCTGGATTTTCATAATTTATATAATTCGAGCTGTATTCCCAAATTACCTACAAGAATATATATACTTGTTTTTATGGGGTTTGTCAAGGAAAATGCGCTATTTCCTAGGCTTTTATGTACTTTTACCATTCTTAAAACCTTACTTTGAACTTAATAAAGAGGTTAATGTTGAAAGATAATCGGATATGTCCTTATTTGTCAGACTATTTTTGGAACTGTCAGAGGATTTATTGTATGTCTGCCGTGATGAATTTGTGCTCTTCGAGCTGCCGGTGGTGCTTTTAGATGTACTTTGATTGTCCTTCTCATCTGCCCTCTGTGAGGCAGTCTCTGAAGGAGTCTGTGCGGTGGCCTGCGAGCTGTCCGTGCTGCCGGTTCCGGTGCCTGATGAATCACTGCCGAGGCTGTCCTTATTGTCGTTTATCGTAATCTGTATGGTGGCTTCCTTCGAGTTCACGTAAAGCGTCCTCGTCCAGGTGTCATAGCCATCGGCTGTTACCTTAAGCGTGTGTTTTCCGTATGTTATCTCAACCGGGCTCGTATAGTCGATTTCACTGCCATCGACATATATTTTTGCTCCCTGCACGTCAACCTCGAAAAGGATGCTGCTCTTTTTAGGACCCTCACCCTTTAAATCATTTAAATTTACCTTTGTAGTCTCGCCTCTTTTTATCTCAATATCCGTGCTGCCTCCCCAGCCGTTGTTGGCCACAGCGAGCGTATAGCTGCCCTCCGGCACATCAAGCGACATATCCTTAGTGATTTCTGCAAATATCCTGTCTCCGAGCTGCAAAAAGCTGCCCTCAAACAGCGATGTATTGCTAAGCTGCAGTGTGCCGTGCCCTGTTGTGACAGAAATTGACACTATATCCTTGTCAATCCCGACAACAGCCAGCTTATCCTGCGCCGTTAGGCTGTCAGTATCTATGACATCCGAGCCTGAAAATATCATGGTGCGCTCATCCAGCCTGTAGCTGCTATTTCCGATTTCAAGCACGCTATTATTCTTATCCACAGAAAAATTGGTCACTGCGTCGTTTGTCCACACCTTATCGGATTTTTGTATCCGCTTTGCCTTGCCGTCTGAATCTGCCCCTGATATGTCAACCACATCACCCTGATGTATGTCTGAAACTGACATGTGATTGCCATATTTGTCAAAAAAGCCGGTGGTCAGCCCATAGTAATACTGATACTGCACTCCCGTCGAGTAATTGTATACCCTGATTGTCTCATTGGCACTGTTTATGTCCGATACTATGAGAATATCTGAACTTTTCTTAACGGACTTTCCGTTTTCCTCCGCAGCAGCTTTCAAACCGGACTGCGTGCTTTCTCCCACGGCCTCCGTCGTATCATTCATGCTGTTATAGAATTTTTTTACACCATCATCCGTGTCCTGTTTTCCACATGCTGCAAGTAACAGCACAAGCATGCATACTATGCAAAATAATCTTTTAAATTTCTTCATCTGTATTTCCTTTAATAGCTGGCTTTAAACGTTTTTCTACAATAATAATATATCGTATAGTCATTTACTTTTCAATTAAATTCACTATATATATGCATTACTGCTTACACTATGGCTTGCAGGGCATGCAGATACTCCTCGCGCTCCCCACTTAGCTGTATGAGCTGTGCAAGCTTATCCACATCGCGGTCGCATACCCATGACTTGCGCGAGTTGCTATAGTGATTGCAGAGCTTACAAAATTTTTCAGGAAACAAAAGCAGTGCTTGAAGCAGTCTCATTGATGTATCATCAAGACTTCTTACGCTGCAATAGCTGTCAAGAATTGCATCTGCAACCGCTGTATCCCAGTGATTTTTTTCGAGCATCTTGCGCATGTACTCCGCAAGATCAGTTTCCGGATATCCCGGATGCATGGTCTCGAAATTGACAGGGAGCCATCTTCCGGACTGTGTATACACGACATTGTGCTGGTTGAAGGCTCCGTGACAGTATATCGGAACCGACGTTTTACTATTTTCCAGCTCACACAATATTTCCGCCGATTTCTGTCCCTGCTCTAAGAATCTCTCATAGCATTCATAAAACAGATGCTCAAAAGCATTTGTCTTGCTGCGACGCAGTATGTAGTTTTTAAGCTTTACTATCTGCGCACATTTGCGCTGAGCTTTTTCGTACAGGCTTTCTACCTCGATATCCGAAGGCAGCGGATACTTTTCCAATATATTGTGCAGCTGCGCTAATGCCCTGCTGCCGCCACGCATATCATCTATGCTGTCCGTGCTGCACTCTCTGCCTGCTCTGTAATCCTTCAATATGTATGCGTCCTCACAGTTATCTCGCGATATGATACACTGCTCCTTTGTCTGTGATATCTGCTCCACATCCATACCGTTTCTCTGGATAAATGCCAGCGTATCCCGCAGGGTGCATGCCCTTTGCTCATGCCCTCTGTACGGCACGAGCAGCTTCTGCCCGATGCCTGTGTCACATATATATGCTCCTCTGCCCTTTATTATCCTGCTTACTGTAAGCTCATATTTTTCCAAAGCCACTTCCGGCTGATTATACAAAAAAATCCCCCCTCATATAATTAATGCATCATAACTATTAAGATGCTTTTTAATCATATGAGAGAGGTTATTATTTTATTCGCAAGCTCTTTAAGTTTTTGTGCTTCATTGAGCGATGGGTCATCAAGCACCTGCTCATAAAGCCTGTCCAGGATATCGCCAAGCTTCGGTCCCGGCTCTACTCCCATTTTAATCAGGTCGCTGCCATTTATTTTCATTTCCTTTTTTGATACACACTGGTGGTCTGCGAGGATTTTCCTGTATACACTCTCATATTCTGCGATGTATTCAAGCTTTTCTGCGCGCTTATACATGCTCTGTCCGAGTGTATCGGCTCTTTTCACCTCAAACAACAGCGGAAAAAGCTCTGTTCCTATGCGGCTTATGGCACGCCTTACATTGCGCTCTGTGATGGCCGGACGGTCATCATGCTCTTTTACGAGCTTACAGCAACAGTCTGTAGTCCTGTTATCAAACTTAAGGCGCCTGAGTATCTTTCTTGTCATATCAGCTCCCACAACAGGATGCTTCTTGAAATGATTCTGGCCTTCCTCATCTGTCGTAATGCACACAGGCTTTGCCACATCATGAAGCAGCATAGTAAGCCTTAGGATTTTGTCCGCTCGCACATGCTCCAAGGTATGAAGCGTATGCTCGCCGACACTGTACATATGGTGCTTATTGTGCTGAGGTGTCTGCATCATCACATCAAACTCCGGCATGAATACCGCTGTGAGTCCAAGCTCATACAGATCTCTCATCATCTGCGGATGGTCTGATGTCAGAAGCTTCACAAGCTCCACCTGGATTCGCTCTGCGCTGACCTTTGACAAGGCAGGGGCAAGCTCTTTTATGGCTGCTTTAGTCTGTGCCTCTATATCAAAGCCAAGCTGGGCTGCAAATCGCACCGCACGAAACATCCTGAGTGCATCCTCACTGAACCTGTCGTGTGCACAGCCCACACATCTGATCACATGTGCTTTTAAATCTGCTATGCCGTCAAATTCATCGACAAGCCCTGCCCTATGATTATATGCCATGGCATTGATTGTGAAGTCGCGCCTCTCCAGATCAAGCTTCAGATTGGAGGTAAAGGTAACCTCCTTTGGATGGCGTGCATCCTCGTACTCTCCGTCTATCCTGTAGGTGGTGACCTCATAGCCCACATGCTCCAGCATGACCGTGACTGTGCCATGCTGGATACCTGTGTCTATCGTATGGTCAAATATCGCTTTGACCTGCGCAGGCTTTGCAGATGTGGTGATATCCCAGTCCTGTGGCACCCGGCCCAGGAGACTGTCACGCACGCATCCACCTACCGCATATGCCTCAAAGCCATGCTCGTAGAGCGTGTCTATTATGAAGTTGACATTCTGCGGTAAATCTATGCGCATCGTTGGATTCTCCTTTTTTATTCTAAATGACGCTCGCCGGAGGGGCACATTGCCACAGCATACAACTGTGACACATGCTCTCATAACTCCTTAGTCTGGTGAGAGTAAATACCTCCTGCGGCAGAGCTTATTAGGCGCTAAAAAATCAAACGCGCTTACGCTTGAACGAGTATTTTTTGCGCCAGCTTCAGCCGCAGGTGGCATTAACTCTCACACACGACACGTCGTAAATCGAGCATGCGCCACAGCCGTATGCTGCGTCAATGCGCCCCTCCGGCGAGCTGTTTATCATAATAATATACAAAAGTAATGATTAATTCGCGAAATAAATTCTCGTAGGCGCGAATTTAATATGCCTTGCCCCAGTATACGAGCTTATGCGCCGGCTTTCCACAGCATACGCATACGTCGGAAATCTGCTCCTGGTCACCAAATGGCATACAACGGCTTGTAACTGTTGTGTCCTCTTTGATTTTATTCTCGCAGGCCTCGTCTCCACACCACATAGCACGGATAAAGCCAGGCTTTGTCTCTGCGATTGCCTTGAACTCATTGTAGTCGTGTGCATCGTTTATATGGCTTGCAAGGAATGCCTTTGCCTTCTCGAGCATGTCATTCTGCATTGTCTCAAGTACCTCTGCGAGCTTCTCATTGACCTCATCAAGTGAGACAACGATTTTCTCTCTTGTGTCTCGGCGGACGATAACGCACTGGTTTTTCTCGATATCCTTTGGTCCAATCTCGATACGTGTTGAGATTCCCTGAACCTCCTGTGCTGCGAACTTCCAGCCAGGTGTCTTGTCGGTTGCATCGATTTTCACACGGAAATCCTTTGAGAGCTTGTCCTTGAGGTCGTATGCCTTGTC
This sequence comes from Agathobacter rectalis ATCC 33656, assembly GCF_000020605.1. Classification (NCBI taxonomy): domain Bacteria; kingdom Bacillati; phylum Bacillota; class Clostridia; order Lachnospirales; family Lachnospiraceae; genus Agathobacter; species Agathobacter rectalis. Next base: position 483,529 of record NC_012781.1, on the reverse strand, counting down.
AAGGACGCCGTCCTTCTGCTGCTGGATTGGAATGACCATAACCTGTGTTGGTGCAATCTTTGGTGGAAGCACGAGTCCTGAGTCATCTCCGTGAACCATGATGATAGCTCCGATAAGACGTGTTGAAACGCCCCATGATGTCTCATGACAGTACTGTAATTTATTGTCCTTGTCTGTGTACTGGATGCCGAATGCCTTAGGGAAGCCGTCACCAAAGTTGTGTGAGGTTCCTGACTGGAGTGCTTTTCCGTCATGCATGAGTGCCTCTATTGTGTATGTAGCCTCTGCTCCGGCGAACTTCTCCTTGTCTGTCTTTCTTCCCTTTACCATAGGGATTGCAAGATATTTCTCACAGAAATCCGCATAGATGTTTAACATCTGTACTGTACGTGCCTCTGCCTCCTCGGCTGTTGCATGAACAGTATGTCCCTCCTGCCATAAGAACTCTGATGAGCGGAGGAATGGACGTGTTGTCTTCTCCCAGCGCACTACTGAGCACCACTGGTTATATACCTTTGGAAGGTCTCTGTGTGACTGTACTGTTTTGCTGAAAAGCTCGCAGAAAAGTGTCTCTGATGTAGGTCTTACTGCAAGTCTCTCCTGAAGTGTCTCAAGTCCGCCCTGTGTGACCCATGCGACCTCAGGTGCAAAGCCCTCTACGTGATCCTTTTCCTTCTGGAGCAGGCTCTCCGGAATGAACATTGGCATGTATACATTCTCTACACCTGTCTCTTTGAACATTGCATCGAGATTTTTCTGTATATTCTCCCAGATGGCATAACCATTGGGCTTAAAGATCATACATCCCTTTACAGATGAATAATCCATCAACTCTGCTTTCTTCACAACGTCTGTATACCATTGTGTGAAATCTTCCTCCATGGAAGTGATGGCCTCTACTAATTTTTTCTCCTTAGCCATTGCTTTTCTCCTTTTTTATTGAAATATTCTATGATATACAGGGCTTTTATGTCTCATCACGCCCCTGCACCACGCATAATTTTACTAACATATATTATTCCATAAGCGAGCTGATGTCAATAAGCCTGAAAACCTGTTCTGCAGTGTTTTTCATATTTTTTTGAGCATTTTTGATATCCATAGCCTCATTAAGCGTTGTTGCCCCTCTTATAATAGGGAAAAACGCATCTATGCCTTCTTTATTACATGCCACTGCATCGTCAGTGACACTCCCTGCAAGTGCGATTACTTTACAGCCGTTTTTTCTGCCTGCTTTTGCCACTCCGACAGGCACCTTTCCCATGGCGCTCTGTCCATCAAGCCTGCCCTCTCCGGTCACTACGATATCGGCATTTTTCAGTTCCTTGTCAAGCTGTATTGCGTTTAGCACTATATCTATGCCGGATTTAAGCTCCACGTTCTCAAGTCCAAATAGAAAAGCAAACCCAAGACCTCCCGCAGCGCCTGCTCCCGGTGTCTCGCTAAAACGTTTTCCCGCATACTCCTCAACACAGTCTGCATACTGTCTCATCATTTTATCCATCTGTGCCTTTTCATGCTCCTGTACGCCCTTTTGCTTTCCAAAAATGTATACGCAGCCCTGCTCTGTGCACAGTGGATTAGTAACATCACATGCTATTTTGAAATGACACTGCTTCAATTCTGAAGGGACCTTATCAGCCTTGATCTTTCTTACCCTTGCAAGCGAGCCAAATACCGGTGGAAGAATATTGTCATCCTCATCATAAAACTCATAGCCGAGCGCCATCAGCATTCCTATGCCGCCCTCAGTGGTTGCGCTTCCGCCTATTCCGATTATGAAATTCCGACAGCCCTTGTGCACGGCATCCAATATCATCTCTCCCACACCCAATGAGGTCGCTTTCCATGGATCAGGTTTACCTTCAACAAGTGTGATTCCTGATGCTTCTGCCATTTCCATAACAGCCGTATCATCCTCAAGTACTCCATATGTCGCGTGCACCTTTTGTCCCATCGGTCCTGTTACATCAACATGTTCATATGTGCCATTCATGCCCTCTACCAAAGCGGTTACAGTTCCCTCGCCACCATCTGCAAGTGATCTGACCACCACATCTGCTTTCGGTATTGCCGCCAATATGCCTTCTTTGCATGCCATCCCTGCCTGCATGCTTGTCATGCTTCCTTTAAATGAATCAATTGCTACTACAACCTTCATTTAACCATTCCTCTATTTTTTCTTAATATTTATTCATCTTTCTTATTCAGATCAATTATGTTCATTTTTCTTAAAATCGACTCTTTAATTGCTCCACTTAAATATGCCGGATTTAATTTACGTTTTGCATATGCCAAATAGGTGTCTTTTGTTTGTTCAATCAGAATAGCTGTAAAAAACCTTTCCCAACTGAAATAAAGCTTGCTCTCTACATACTCTGATGGATTACTCAATATGCTTCTTACTGTATTATTCTTTAAAATATCGGCATCCATAATCATCCATTCAAATGATTCAGGCAAATATAAGGCCACATTTTTTCTGCCATGGATAACCTGCAACACCCTGTCAATCTCGGAACCAAATGCCGCCCCATCTGCAATGACAAGTATTTTTTCACCTTTATGTTTGTTCAGATAATGAAAGACATTTGATTTTCCATTCATAGATTCACATTTCAAACCATTTTCTATACATACATGTTCAAAAAATTGATATCCTGAATTGCTGTCTTCCGTAATAATAATCTCCGGACTCACTTTATCTTCATATGTATCTGTTCCATATATCCGATAGAATTCATGATAACTTTGTTTCAATGTCCCATATCTTCCAGATGTACGAATTCCATAGATTTCTTCTACGCTATATGGCAATGCTGGTAAAGCTTCCCTAGTAACAATTACATAATAATTATCTGTTTTTTGAATTTTATCTGCAAAATCTACTGTCGTTATGAATTCATTTCCCTCATCAATAAATACAATACAGTCTGATATGCCTGACAACTGCTCTTTCCATAAACTTCCTTCAACCACATGACATTTTTTATCACATATCACCTCTACAGGTGTGCCGGTTGGATTATTCACGAAATCACGAATCATATCTACAAGTGTAGTTTTTCCAGTTGCACTGTCTCCCTGGATAATCGTCAGATTTCTCCGAAGTTCAAATTCATACTTTAAACGTTTTGTTGATACAATAACTTTATGTTTTCCTTTCATCGTATCCTCCTGCCATCAAACAAATTCACCTGCAATTGATACCAGTTCTTCCATGGTATGTACAATTTCATTCGTGTTAAGGATTCGGATGTCAAACGGTTCAACTTCAAATTTCATCAAATGACGTAAGTTTATTGTTCTGTCTTCTGTTTCTGCAATTTTTAATAACCATTTTGCACAATTATCTCCACAGGTCGATGCATTGAAAATTTTATTTTTTTCAAACTTCACCAAAATCAATGTTTTAACACCACCTGATAACCCCGTAGGCGGTATTTTTCCTAACACTGGGCTGTCGATTACTCCACTGTCCAAAACAATCGACTGATCCACATCCTTTATCATTTTCTTCACAAATGGATCTGTAATCCAGTTATCTTCATAATCATATTTAAAATACGCTGCCGTATTATATACTGCTTCTTTCATATCTCCATAAAATATATTCAGCATACAAAATCTACTCCTCCTGTTAGATTAGCCTTGAATGAATTTCACCTCACTACAATACAAATGTATTTTCCAAAACCTAGGTAAGTGCTTACCATATGAACCTCCACGAAATCCATCAATCCGCTGTACTTAGCTACAGTATAGCGGATTGATGGGCAAATTACAATTATTATTACCGGTCTTTATGCAGTTACATGATGCGCAACTGCAAGATTGTAAAGTGGTACATACAATTTGAAAGTGCATTTTCATGAAATTTGTGCTAGAATAACATGTTGTTGTATTATGCTAAGGAGAATTTAGAATGGAAAACTATAAACGAGGACTGACAGCAGGAATCCCGATTGCGCTGGGATATCTGTCAGTTTCATTTACTTTTGGAATTATGGCGGTGTCATATGGACTATCCTGGTGGCAGGCTGTGCTCATTTCGATGACCACTGTCACATCTGCCGGACAGTTTGCAGGCATTGGAATAATGATGCATCCGGGACAGTATTTCCAGATGCTTATTTCGCAGATTACTATTAATATAAGATATTCCTTTATGTCGATTTCGGTTGGTCAGAAGGCTGATTCCAGATTTAGCGGAATTTCAAGATGGATACTCGGCTTTATGATGACTGATGAAATTTTTGCCGTGGCAAGCCAGGAGGATTCTGTGAGCAGAAGCTTTTTTGCAGGACTTTCAACTCTTCCATACATCGGCTGGGCTGTCGGTACGCTGATAGGTGCTATACTGGGAAGCATCCTGCCGGATAGGCTTATGAGTGCGCTGAGTCTTGCTATTTATGGCATGTTCGTGGCTATCGTGGTTCCTGAGATGAAGAAATCGCGTGCGGTCGTGTTTGTTGTGCTGCTTGCACTCGTGCTTAGCTGCATGTTTTACTACATACCGTTTTTGTCAAGGATTTCAAGCGGTATCACCATCACTGTTGTAGCCATTGTGGCTGCAGTTATCGGTTCGCTGCTGTTTCCGGTTGCAGATGATACTGATAAGGAATGATTTATTAAATATTTGATAATAAGCGTATAAGGAGATTTTACATAATGAAAAACAGTGTATTTTTTATATATTTACTCATACTCGCGGGCTCCACATATCTGATCCGCGTTATTCCTTTTATCGCAATAAAAGAAAAGATCAACAACAGCTTCGTGCGATCTTTTCTATACTATATTCCGTATGCAGTTTTAACCGCCATGACTATTCCGGCAGTGTTTTATGCTACTAACTGGTGGGTTGGTGCAGCAGCAGGACTTATCGCGGCAGTGATATTTGCATTAAAGGGCAAGGGGCTTACAACCGTCGCCGTGGCTTCCTGTGTGGCGGTATTTATTGTAGAGCTGTTCCACTAATTATTTATTTTCCCACTTAAAAGATTCCATCAATACCATATCCGTATTGGTGGAATCTTTATTTTAATTTACTTTCTCCTGTCTATGTCACTGTCACTGTAATAGCGCGCCTTGCTTGCATACATTCTCCTGTCTGCTTCCTTCGCAATATCGTATACAAACTCCCAGTCTTCCTCCAGACTTCTTACACATCCGTATGAGATGGTCATGGAATCGACGATTTTTCCTCTCCATTCGGCTACACTGCTGTCGAAATGCTTTGTCATAGCATCAAGCTCATCCGGCTTTTGTGTAATTATCACAGCAAACTCATCTCCGCCTATTCTGTACACCCTGCCAAACTCACCAAAGCTTGCCATCATGCATGTTGCGGCTGCGCAAATCATCTCATCACCCGCAGCATGTCCATATGTATCGTTTACATGCTTTAAGCTGTTTAAATCAAGTGATATATATATCCACTCTTTTTTCAAATCAAGCTTATTGATATCTGTCTCATAGGCATGTCTGTTCAGGCACCCTGTAAGTGCATCAGTATTCGATATATACAACAGCTTTTCTTTCTCATATTTTTCCTTCATAATCTTCGAAAACATATACATAATACAGCACGATGCGAGTATAAGATATATGCCAACTACAAGCAGTGCTACTACGCTGTTCGTCATATAAAAGGATTTGTCAATGGTGACAGCCACTATATATTTGTCACCTCTCCTGATTACACATCTGCAGCCTGAATCATTTACGCTAATCTGCCTTACTGTTGGCTTATCGCTTTCCTTAATATCTGTTGGAAGGCCTAAATCGTGGAAGGTTTTTCCTATTTTGTCACAATCTGTGGCCCCCTTAACCAGTTCTGTATCTGCATCTGCCACATAAAGTTCCATGCCCTTGTACACAGGCATGTCAGAAACCACTGTAGATATTTCATTCTGCTTCAATTCATCTAAGAGCCTTTGCGGCTTCAAACCCACCTGTACCATCATTGTGCCAGCCTCATTCCAGGTAATGGCATACATCATTGCCTTTCCCTCTGATGTATTCGGTGTGACATCCTGACACATCGTAAGGCTCTTATCGGTGAGCATTGGTTTAAAATATGACATCTGAGTCCCCGAATCAAAGCTGTAGCCAAAGTATTTTGGCACGCTGCCGCTGGTTATACAACCTGTTTCATCAAACAGATGTATCTCATCTACCGACATCAGCTTTGCTATCTTTTGCAATTCCTCCACATCATTTTCTACCTGTGGCTTTGCATCTACGATATATGACACTGCTTTTGCCCTGACTATATAATCGTCCTTTAACGATTCTATAAGCTCCTCCTCACTCTGGTCATTTTTATCGAGCACAGTGAAAACACGATCCAGAAGCACCTTTGATAGCTTATATGCATTTGCATCATTTACATATTTCAAAATTCCCGCCTCGAGAATCAATGCTACTACGATTACTGAAACTGAGACCATTGCAAATCTTCGCTTATTTTTCATATCCAAATTATACCAAATATATGCTGATTACGCTATATTTTTCTATAAAATTACGGACCGCATGCCACCGCCTGCCGTGGCAGCGCACATACTCCCCGTAAGCTACGCTGCGCGGCTAAGATTCTGTACGAAATTATGCTTACAGTCTTTCTATGCTTGACGAAACCGGCTTTTATGCGCCGTCCATGGCGCATAACGCCTTGCCCAGCCGTCCATGGCTGGGCATTTCTGTGTTTCACGGCATAATTTCTACAGTATCTAAGCCGCTTCGCTATTCGCTTACGGGGAGTATGTGCGCTACCACGGCAGACGGCGACCTGCGGTACTTACTCTTTGCTAAAACTCAGGTACTTTATTGTGGCTTCGGTATCTGACAGTCAACATACAGGATATGGTTTATCAGCCAGTCTGTGAGATACTTGAGGATTCCCATGATCTGCTCATCCTGATCTATCTCCTCATCACTATGATGCTCAATGAACTCATCCAGCTTTTGTACAAATTCCATATGCTGAACCTTCTGTGTAAACATCTTCTTGTAATGTATTGATTCCATGTACTGCTCCTCGTCAGCAAAGTGCTTTACTGTGTAGTCGCGGAGCTTCTCCAAGATGATATCCATCTTATCATATTTATCCGGTGTAAACTCATCATGCAGCAGTTCATATGCTTCATCTGCATATTTAAATAACTGCTTGTGCTCTTCATCAATCATATCTATTCCGATATAATATTCTGGTTTCATTTCATACATAATTTCATCCTTCTTTCTTATGTAGTAATATATCAACTTTTTGTTTTATCATTAGCAATACTTTGACATTCCAACCAAAATGACTTATGATGTATAATGTAAACAGGTTGCTGGGCGACTATTTCAAGCGCCAGAACCATAAAATATGGTACTGCCGGTCACATCGCAGTGTGGCCGGTGATAACCGGACAGTCATTAATTTATGGATTTTATATGCTTCCGGTTGTAGATCAGATGCAGATACATCGCATCGTGGGCACGGACGGCATCGTGGGCTGCAATTGCATCTGCAATTTCACGATGAATTTCGATGGTTTCATCACGCATGGTGAATTTTGCAGACTCACGGATCAGAGGAATTGAACTGTTGATGATAGGAACCAGCTTTGGAACAACTATATTTTTGCTGCTTAAGGCAATAGCAGTATGAAATGCTATATCCTTTTCAGCGTGATTTTTATTTGCAAGAAGGAGCTTTTCGGTATTTTCACATGCAGTAAGTATGTTTTTGATATCTGTCTCATCTGCACGGATAGCGGCCATGGCAGCTATGGATGGTTCGATTAGAAATCTGATTTCCATCAGATCTTTAATCATCTTTTGTTTATCTTCAACAAAGGTCAGGCCGAATGGATCATCAATCATCCCGGGAGTGGCGGAAACATATGAACCGGAGCCTTGGCGTATGGTGATCACATTACGTGATGCGAGTGCTCGCATAGCTTCACGCAGAGAGCTTCTTCCAACATTCAGCCGTTCACACATTACGGTTTCGTTCGGAAGCTTGTCACCCGGCTGCAGATTTTCCTCCAGTATGTATTTGATAATTCTCTCTGCAATCCTTTGGGAAAGAGTTTTTTCTTTGGAATTTTGCATGTGATTTGCCTCCTGTTGCCCAATACCTTGATGTTTAGTTTTTCTGTACGTTTAAATATTCTTTCAAATATTTCATTGGCATTCTTTTTGTCTGTAACTCCCGGAAAATATTCCTTATATCCCATAGTTGTTTAAAAAAACGCCTTTTTCGCATGGTCTGCCATACAGATATCCCTGCATATAATCTACATGGATTTCTTTCATTGCGCAAGCCCACTCTTCCTTCTCAATTCCCTCAATGCAGATTTTTATATTTATACTGTGAACCATCTCTATAATCTTTCTGAACAGCTCATAGTCCTTCTCACTGCTCATCGCCCTTGCCGTAAAATCCTTATCTATCTTTACATAGTCCGGGTTCATCTCACTGATATAGCGAAGATTTGAATAGCCTGTTCCAAAATCATCTATTATGAACTGGATATTATTCTCATCAAGCTTTTTCCTGAAGCTGCAAAAACATGGCGTCATATCCATGAATCCACTCTCTGTCATTTCGATACAGATGGATTCAGGTCTCAGATTGTTTGCCCGGATAGCAGTAAGGATTTTATTTGCCATACTTCCACGCATAATCTGTATATATGATACATTGATATTTACCCTGAAATCCGCAATATACTGCTGCATTTCACGGCACATTTTTGCTGCTTCGTTCAATACAAACTCTCCAACCGGAATGATGAGCCTGCTCTTCTCCAGTAAAGGAATAAACTCAACCGGGGAAATCATTTCATCGCCCTCATCCGAATGCATGAAAAACCGTAAAAGTGCCTCTGCACCGATTATTCGATCAGCACTATCTAAGATAGGCTGATAATATACCTCAAAGCCTTCAAAATCATTTACAGTTGCGCTACGAAGCGCACTCAGGATGGTATTTTTGCGCAATGACACTTTATAATCCTCTTCCTCGAAGAAATAAAGGCTTCCTCCGCCTCTTTTTTTTGCGCATTTTAAAGAAAAATCCGACTTTTTCCTGCACTCTATTGCGTCCTCTGCCAGTGTTGATATATCTGTCACTCCGGCAGAAATCGAAAAGATTGATTTATAGTTTTCATCAACTATAAACTCATCAATTTTTTCACCTATCCTTTTGAACAACTGCACCACATCATCCTGCGATTTGCTAAGCATATCCACAAGCATATACTTATCTGTAACAAGATGATATATTCTCTGACCGCTTGAGAGACATTCTGCTATGCATTCGGCCACTCTTTTAAGTATGTAGTTGCCATATATCTGACCCTGAACATTATTGATTATCCCAAAATCGTCAATTCCAATCTGTATGAAATAACCTGACAGCTTCTCTTTAGGCTGTGAATAGAGATATGATGCCATCTCCTTTTCACCTAACAGCCCACTGATATTGTCAGCTCGCTGCCTTGTTCCTGTCTCGTTCATGCAGCCTATAATATATCGTGGTTTCCCCGCCTCGTCATTGATGACCTCCCCACGGCAGTTAATCCATACCGGGAGATTTTTGCTGTTCATCAAACGACATAGCACGTTGTACCTTTTTTCTTTTCCATCATATATTTTACGCTTGTGATTTTCGAGCAGCTTACGGTCTTTCTCATAAACCAATGTACGAAGATGCTTTGTTGCATCATTCATAAATTTATCAGGAAGCATAAAACGCTCTACCGCTGACTGTGATATCCTCAGTGTATCATTCTTTAAATCTATAATATACAGATAATCATCCATACAAGGTGCAATTAAGTCTATCAGACTTCCTGCCTCCTGCTCGTCAAGTATTTTATATGCATCAAAAGCCCTCATTAAATTTCACCTTCTATTATATTACTCTTCAATGTCTGAGATTTTGAATTTTGCTATCATTTCACTCAGATTTTCTGATTCACTGCTCATCTGCTGGCTCGCAGCCGCACACTCCTGTGATGTTGCTGAATTGGTCTGTACAACATCATTGATCTGCTCAATTCCTTCGTTAATCTGCTTGATCTCACTGGTCTGGGTCTCCAGTGTATCAGCTATATTAGTCACCTCTTTTGTAATCACCTTAGAGTTCTCTGCTACTTCTTCAAGCTGTGAAGCTGTCTGCTCTGCAATATTCATGCCTTTTTCAACAGCCTGCACAGATGTCTCTATAAGCGCAGCTGATTCCTTTGCAGCCTGTGCACTTTGATCGGCAAGCATATTTACCTGATTTGCCACAACCGCAAAGCCTTTTCCTGCCTCCCCTGCTCTTGCTGCCTCAATAGAAGCGTTTAATGCAAGCAGGTTGGTCTGTGATGCAATCTCATTAATGGTTGATATAATCTGATCTATCTGTTTAGAGGCTTCGTTTATTTCATGCATAGATGTAACCATCTCCTGCATCTTTCCATTGCTTTCCCAAATTGCACCTCCAAGCTCATCCACTCTTCCACTGATTTCCTTTGCACTCTTTGAATTCTGCTCCACCTGCTCTGAAACTCCCTCAACCGTCGCTGTCAGTTCCTCTACAACCGCAGCCTGATTGGTTGCACCGTCTGCAAGGTCATTTGAGCTTGCAGCTACCTGCTCTGCCGCACTTGAAACCTCGCTTGATACATTCTGGATTCCCTTTATGGTGACTGCCATACTTTTTTCAAATTCCATAAATGAATGTAAAATACCTACAAAATCGCCTCTCCACTCTACTTCCGGCTGTGCATCAAAATGTCCGTCCGCAAAGAGCTTCATCGACCTGTCTATATCATCCACATATGAGCCGAGAATACGGATAGACTTTCTCATGCTGTGTGCCAATCTACCGATTTCATCCTCTGAACGGTAATCAAGTGTGCTGTGAAGATTTCCTTCTGTCAGCTCCTTTGCCACTTCCTCGATTGCATGTAATGGCTCAAGGATTGTATCAAGCACGATCTTTCCTGTTCTCTTTGTCAACTGCCATGCACATATCAGACAGATAATGATGACTATGAGTCCGACTGCAGCACATACATATGTCCTTACAACTGCCTGATGGCTTCTTTCGTCAGTCAGCTTGTTGATTTCCTTTGCAAGCTCAACTGTTTTATTTAACTTTGGTGTACACTCATTGATAATCTGATCAACAGCCTCATCCTTCTGTCCGGCTTTAATCTTATCCATGATTGAGTATCCGATATTCGCCCAGTCAGAAAGAGCCTTTGAATATTCATTATACTGATTCTCAGGAACGATACCTGATTTTTTTATTGTTTTTAACTGCACATCAACATCTTCAAGCTTTTCTTTTGCGCCCTGCTCATAGTCGTCATATGTTGATTTGTCAGGATTAAGTGCCATCTCTCTTACATTTCTAGCCGCTGCATTTACATTTATTCTACATGTCTTAACCGCCTGATCGGCAGCATTTACCTTGTTTACATAGTTTAACATATTGAAAAACAACACACCAATGACCGCAATCGAAAGCAGTCCCGAAATAAGCATCATGGTAATAACCATTCTATAGCCATAGTTAATCCTTTCACCCAAATGCATGTTTTCCAATTTCTTTTTCATCGCATCTTTTTTTGAAGACATAGTTTGTTATTTCCTCCTATCTTATGATACCTTTTGACCATTTAATTATATTATTATTTATACTCAAGGGCATTTATACTCAAGTCTAAATTCATCAGACAAATTCAGTATAGTACTATTTTTCTAAGGGAGCAATACTATATTCTCAATAATCTTTATGTGAATCTTTCTATTAAATATGTGGTTTTGCACAAAATGGTAGATTTTTTTCGCAATCCCCTTAAAATACATATGATGATTTTTTCTTGTTTTATGTAATGATGTAAGTCCCGGCTGCCCGACCGGCACACACAGCTTCCCCCGCGTGCTACGCTGCGCTGCTAAGATACTGTACGAAATTATGCTTGAAGAGCTTCTATGCCTGACGAAACCGTCGAAACGCGCCGTCCGTGGCGCGGTTCTCCTCGCCCCTGCGTCCATGCAGGAGCGTTTCTGTGTTTCATGGCATAATTTCTACAGTATCTAAGCAGCTTCGCTATTCGCACGCGGGGAAGCTGTGTGTGCCGGTCGGGCAGCCGGGGCTTGCAGTTATATATTCAGGAAAAATCAGCTCAGAAGTGAAAATGCAAATACCACGATGCCAAGTATTACAAGTACAATACCTGTGGCACGATTTAAGGTTTTTGCGGATGCCTTGTTTGCAAAGACCGCTGCAATTCTCGCCCAAAGGAGTGTAAATGCAATACATAAAAGCAGCACAAACCAGTCCGGTTTTCCACCGATGGCAAAGTGCGAGGCAGCTCCTGTAAAGGCTGTAAATGCCATGATAAATACGCTCGTTCCGACTGCAGTCTTAAGCTCATAGCCAAGCACCGATGTGAGGATGAGGAGCATCATCATACCGCCTCCCGCACCTATGAAGCCACAGATAAATCCGATAATCACACCGCAGATGATTGACTGGACAGCTCTCTTTTTAGCTGAAACTCCCTGCATGGCCTCCTTTGTTGTCATGACAGGACGGACTATAAACTTGATTCCGAGTAAAAATGTCATAAATACCGAAAAGTTGCCCATTGTTGCTGACGGCACAAGGCTTGATACATAGCTTCCAACAACCGTGAAGCATAAAACCGTGACCATCATTATGAGCCCGTTTTTTACATCAAGGTTCTTGTTCTTTCCATATGTATAGGCTGACACTGCGCTGGCAAGTACATCAGACGACAGGGCTATTCCCACTGCCATATAAGGGTCCATTCCCAAAAATGTAATGAGCATAGGGCTTATTACTGCTGCTGCGCTTAGTCCCGCAAAGCCGGTTCCAAGGCCTGCGCCCATACCGGCAAAAAATGTTACTATTATAGTTATTAATGTGCTCATTTGTGTGATTTCCTCCTGATTATTTCATCCATATTATTCTCAAGCTGTTCCATAACAATCGTCAGCTGCTTTTTCTGCTCCTCATCTATCCCTGCAAACAGATTTGCTGTAAACTGCTGCTGTATACGCCTTCCTCTTTCAATGACAGTCCCGGCCTTTTTTGTACAGACAAGCTCCGTCTTCCTCCTATCATTTTCCACAGGTTTTCTCTCCAGATAGCCTTCATTCACAAGCTTATCAACATTTACAGACACAAGATTTGCCTTGATTTTTCTTATTTCAACTATATCCCTTGCCGTCTTATATTCCGGATTGTTCGCCAGAAACATGAGTATATCAAAGGCTGTCTGCGGAAGCTTCAGCTCATGGCACAGTGGTCTGCACTCATCGCTGTAGGTTCGCGAAATCTTCTCTGCAAACTCAAAGTTAAATTTCATATGTGATATTCCTTCTTTTCTTTTCCTATTTTGCTGCTTCGTTATACATTTTTGAATTATTCATTTTTGAACTAATTATATATCTCTCTGTCATTTTGTCAAGCGGTTATCGTAATTTATACCCTGCAATGCTATACTTTTTGAGGCATTTTTTCATTAACTATTATGATATGATTTAACAGTTATATAATACCTTGAAAGTATCCTGCAGTCATGGTATTATATGTAATTGGCGCTTTGTTGCACATTTTAAACACCGGCTAATCTACCGGTGATTTTAATTTTAATAACTAAAGCTTCGTACATATATAATGTAGGAGTTTTAAATTAACAATCATTTACAATAGGAGGAATTATGAGTCAGGAAACAAATTCAGCCCCTGTAACAGAGAACAAGATGGGAACCATGCCTATCGGCAGACTTGTATTTAACATGTCTTTGCCTATGATGATTTCCATGCTCGTACAGGCTTTATACAACATCGTGGACAGTATTTTCGTTGCAAAGCTGTCCGAAAACGCACTCACAGCAGTTTCACTTGCCTTCCCTTTGCAGACACTCATCATCGCTGTCGCAACCGGTACCGGTGTAGGTGTAAACGCGCTGCTGTCAAAGTCACTCGGCGCCCATAAATACGACGAGGCCAACAAAATCGGCATCAACGGTGCCGTACTATATGCATTCAGCTATGTAATATTTCTGATTCTCGGACTTACAATCGTAAAGCCTTTTTACATGAGTCAGATTGGAAATGCTGATATCGAAATCATGGATATGGGTGTGAGCTACCTGAGTACTGTTATGATTTTTTCATTTGGTATTTTTGCGGAAATCTTTTTTGAGAGGGTGCTTACCTCGACAGGAAGAACTATTTTCAGCATGACCTCACAGCTTTGCGGTGCCATCACAAATATCATTCTGGATCCTATCATGATCTTTGGACTGCTTGGCTTCCCTAAGCTCGGTGCTACCGGTGCAGCCGTGGCAACCGTTGTGGGACAGTGCGTAGCCGCCGTTGTTGCCTTTGTCTGCAACCACAAATTCAATCATGAAATCAGCCTGAGCTTCAAGGGCTACAGCCCGGATTTCAAAATCATGGGAACCATTTATGCTATCGGTATTCCGTCAATCATCATGCAGTCTATAGGCTCTATAATGACATATGCCATGAACAGAATACTTATCGGCTTTTCATCGACTGCCGCTGCTGTTTTCGGTGTTTATTTCAAGCTGCAGAGCTTCTTCTTTATGCCTGTATTCGGACTGAACAACGGAATCACACCTATCATCGCATTCAACTACGGTGCTCAGAACAGAAAGCGTATGGTTAAAACAATAAAGGTCAGCCTGATAACAGCATTCTGTCTGCTCTTCGTTGGCTTTGCCTGCTTTGAGTTCATACCACATGTGCTTCTTGGAATGTTCAGCGCCTCTGACGATATGCTCAAAATCGGTGTTCCGGCGCTCAGAATAATCGGAGTGCATTTCCTCATCGCATGGTTTTGTATTATCGTCGGCACCGTATTCCAGGCTTTGGGAAAGGCGGTCTTTTCCATGATCGTATCAATCATGCGTCAGCTTGTGGTTTTAATTCCGGCAGCATACATCCTTTCAAAGCTTGGTGGACTTCACGCTGTATGGTGGGCTTTCCCTATAGCAGAGGTGATATCCTTTACTGTTTCGACATTATTCTTAATCAGGATTAACAGAACTATTATCTCAAAGATTCCTGATGGAAGCGATGTGCTATAAAAAATTTTACTTGAGCTTTAAAATAATCAACAATAAAATCCGCTGCATTATATCATGTGCGTAATCATATGATATAGTGTAGCGGATTTATTATATTTATGTCATATTTTCACATATTTCTGATTTCTGCACCAGCTTGGTGCAGCTTATGAACCGACTTTATCTTGCATATTTTCTTACGTATTATCTTGCGTATTTTCTTCCTCTATTATACGTATTTTATGTTGCTGGTCACACTGTTCGGTGTGAACAGTAACGATTTTATATAAAAAGTGTAATCTGCAGATTCAAACCTCTTTTAAAAAATGCGATTTTGTGGTAAAATAGCAAAAAAGAAAATGCGATTTTGTGGTAAATCGTCGAAATAAAAAATGCGATTTTGTAGTAAAACATCAAAATAAAAAATGCGATTTTGTAATTTTATTAGGAGAATGTCATGTTTAAGCGAAAAATATATGATAAATTATTGCAATGGAAAAAGGATTCCGATGGTAAAACAGCACTCTTAATCGAAGGAGCCCGTCGTATAGGCAAGTCAACCATCGTAGAGTCATTTGGACGAAATGAATACAAAAGTTATATAATCATTGATTTCTCAATCGTCTCAAAAAATATACGTGAACTGTTTGAGGATATTTCAGATCTGAATTATCTGTTTTTGCAGTTGCAGCTCCAATACAAAGTCGATCTCTATGAGAGAGAGTCTTTGATTATTTTTGACGAAGTACAATTATGCCCCCGCGCAAGACAGGCTATCAAATCACTTGTAAAAGATCACCGATATGATTATATAGAAACCGGTTCTCTGATTTCTATCAAAAAAAACGTACAGGATATACTTATTCCAAGCGAAGAGAGAAAGCTAAACATGTATCCTATGGATTATGAAGAATTTTTATGGGCTTTGAATGATGAAACAACTATCCCCCTAATCCATAAGCTATTCGATTCTCAAAAACCCTTCGGAGAAGAGATTAATCGTAAATTGATGCGTGATTTCCGTCTTTATATGCTTGTCGGGGGAATGCCGCAGGCAGTTGATGAATATATCAAAACCAATAACTTCCGTAAGGTTGATGACGTGAAGCGTGATATTCTGAATCTTTATGAAGATGATTTCAAAAAAATAGATGCTACTGGAAAAATATCTATGCTTTTTGATGCAATTCCTGCGCAGCTAAACAAAAATGCTTCACGATATCAGGTATCAAGCGTACTGACAAACAATCGCGCCGATAATACACTGGAACTGATTGCAGAGTTAAAAGACTCAAAAACTGTTTTGGTATCATACCATGCAAATGACCCAAGTGCCGGTATGTCAACCAACAAAGACTTAACCCGGTTTAAACTATTTTTATGCGATACCGGGCTGTTTACTACATTGATGTTTAAAGACAAAGATTTCACAGAAAACATAATTTATGAAAAATTGTTAAATGACAAGCTAGGAACTAATCTAGGCTATCTTTACGAAAATGTAGTTGCACAGCTTTTAACGTGTAATGGCAACGAATTATTTTACTATACTTTTTTTAATGAAAGTTCACGCCATAATTACGAAATAGATTTTCTTATTGCCAAAAAAAATAAGGTTTGCCCTATTGAAGTAAAATCCAGTGGCTATAAAACCCATAAGTCACTGGATGAATTTTCAATAAAATTTTCAAACCGTATTCTTCAAAAATATCTCGTATATACAAAGGATTTCTCAAAAGACAAAGACATACTCTGTCTGCCTGCTTATATGATTTCGTTTTTGTAAGAAGAATACTTTTTAAATATGATTTTAATACACACACTTATATGGAGGACTAAGACATGAAATTTATATCGTGGAATGTAAATGGACTGCGCGCATGCGTCCAGAAAGGTTTCCTTGATTTTTTTAACAGTATAGATGCGGATTTCTTTTGTATACAGGAGTCCAAGCTACAGGCGGGACAGATTGACCTTGACCTGCCGGGCTATCACCAGTACTGGAATTATGCCGAGAAAAAAGGCTATTCCGGCACAGCCATTTTCGCAAAAAATGAGCCATTATCTGTGTCTTACGGCATAGGCATTGAGGAGCATGATAAGGAAGGACGTGTCATCACACTCGAATATGACAATTTCTATCTCGTAACCTGCTATACACCAAACTCACAGAATGAGCTGAAAAGGCTGCCGTACCGTATGCAGTGGGAGGATGATTTCAGAGAATATCTTAAAACACTCGATGCCAAAAAGCCTGTCGTACTGTGTGGTGATCTGAACGTCGCACACAATGAAATCGACCTGAAAAATCCAAAAACAAACCGCAAGAATGCAGGTTTTTCAGATGAGGAACGTGCTAAAATGACGGAGCTTTTAGGTTCCGGCTTTACCGATACCTTCAGATATTTTTATCCAGATGCCGAGGGTATATATTCCTGGTGGTCATACCGTTTTAAGGCTCGCGAGAAGAACGCAGGCTGGCGTATCGACTACTTTATCACATCAAAGCGCATCAATGATAAGCTTAAAAAGGCAGCAATCCATACCGATGTGCTCGGTTCAGACCACTGCCCTGTTGAGGTTGATATTGAATTTTAAATTTAAGGTTATGTATTTTTACAATCCCTTATGCAACACTTTCTTCTCGAGCTTATCCCCATCCAGTGTATACTCAACAGCATTGTACGCACCGTTTCTGTATGCAAACGTCTCATTGTCATCCTGATAATGCACGAAGCTGCCCTTGCCCGGATATGTCAGTATGCTGATCTTATCCTCTGTAATGTCCTCTGTAGAGCGAATTTCTCCGTCTGCAACAGGGATAATGGCTCCTGCTTTTATGAAGACAGGTACTTTATCAAGTGGTGCATCTGCTAAAATATATCTGCCGCCACTGTATTTTTCGCCTGTGTAGTAATCATACCAGTCGCCGTCAGGCAGATAAACCTCTCTTGCCTCCTTGCCCGGTGCGATCACAGGTGCAACCAGTACAAAGCTTCCGAGCATATATTCATCGGAAATATTTCTCACATGCTTATCTGCATGATACTCGTATACGAGCGGGCGCACGATAGGTGCTCCTGTCTTCTCACACTCATGTGCCAGATCATAGATATATGGGATAAATCTGTATCTGAGCTTTACTGTCTTTCTGACTGCATCTATCGTAGTCTCGTCAAACTGCCAAGGCTCCTGTCTGCGTGTTCCCATCGCTGAATGATTTCTGAAAAACGGCACAAATACTGCTGCCTCATAAAATCTGACAAGAAGCTCCGGTGTAGTATCACTTCCGAAACCGCCTATATCGCTGCCACACATGGCAAGTCCGCTGACTGACAGATTGCAGACCTGCTCGAGCGAAAGTGCTATATGCGCCCAGATGCTGTGATTGTCTCCGGTCCAGCCACCGCAGTATTTCTGGCTTCCGGCATATGCAGCCCTTGTAAGTACAAACGGACGTTTTCCACCATCATTTTTCGCAAGTCCCTCATATGTAGCTTTTGCCATAAAATGTCCGTAAATATTGTGAACCTTTTCATGTGCTCCATACTCAAACTGCACATCATCCGGCAGTGGTCCGTTGAAGCTTGCAGGCTCATTCATATCATTCCATATGCCACTGATACCGTGCTCGAGAAGTATCTTGGTCTTGTCTCCCCACCAGCTTCTGACGCTTTGCTTTGTGAAGTCCGGAAATACCGATGTTCCCGGCCAGACAGCATTTTCATATACACTGCCATCTGTATCATGTGCAAATGCATCCATCTCCATGCCCTCTTTGTACATGAAATAATCCTCATCCTTTTTCACACCCGGGTCAATGATGGATATGAGCTTTACACCCCTGTCAGCAAGCTTCTCTGAAAGGCCCTTTACATCCGGGAATTTCTTGTCATCAAAGGTGAATACCCTGTAGCCGTTCATGTAATCGATATCCATATGTATCACATCGCATGGGATATCAAGTTCGCGGAATTTGTCAGCTATATCAAGTACCTCATCCTGTGTGTAATAGCCCCAGCGGCTTTGATGGCTGCCGTATATCCATCTCTGATAAAGCGGTGTGGTGCCTGTCAGTGATGTATAAAGTCCTACCACCTCTGCCATATCATTTCCCGGCATAAAATAGTAGTCCAGCTCGCCCTTCTCATGCTCGACGAAATAGTAATCTGTGTTTTCATAACCGAAATCAAAGGTTGTCTTGTAGGTATTATCCGCAAAAATTCCATAGCAATATTCATCGCCCAACACGATAAAAAACGGTATGGATTTGTACAGCGATTTGAAGCTGTCCACATGTGGCGCAGGATCATCCGTGTTCCAGTTTACATATGAATATCCACGCTTGTTGAGGCATCCCGGCTTATCTCCCAGACCGTAAATAGCATCATCCTTTCCAAGCTTTTTGATGATGGTAACAGCGTCAGTTTTTTCTTCATCTTTTCCGACAGTATGTCCCTCAAGCTCTGCGATGGCAAGATCCTCGTACGGATTCTTCTCACTCTTTTTGCGTGCTGTTTCATAATCCGAAAGCACAAGCTTCCCTTTGTAATAAATATCAAGCTTCTCGTTATCCTTTACATTTACAGTAATATCCCTTGCACTTATGACTGCTTTAACTGCTGCATCGCTTACACCGGCTTCTGCTGCGGTCCCCTTGGCATCAGACGTATCCTTGCAGGTCACGTCCGGTGTGGCAGCCTTCGGAATAAAGTCCTCTTCTATTGCAACACTTTCGATGCCGTGTTTTTGTGCAACATGCACTATGTTGTTTTCAAATATGGTAACAAACAGACTGCCGTTCTCGTAGATCAGCTCTGCTGTGTTGTCCTGTATTTTACAGTTCTTATATAAATTTCCCATTGCATAATCCTCCCTTGAATTATATAGTTTCTCCTGATGTTTCTTATAAAAATACTTCCGTTTACTATAATAGTATCATCCATTTTTAATTTTTACAACAAAGAAAGTCACCGGTCACACCTAGTATAACCGGTGACTGCCTCAGGCTGTAAGTATCTCTGTCAATACACCATACAGCTCTGTATCAAGCTCCTTTGCCTTGAGCTCTGATAAAATCACTGTTGTTTTCTTTCCCGATGTAATAAGACCGTAGATTTCATCCTTTAGCACAAAGCCTATCTCTGCCTGATTCAGGAAATCAAAGCATCTTTTTTCGATTTGATTATCAAGCGCTACTGTGTCTTTCGATATTGCAACGCTTATTTTGCTCGCTGTCGATGCATTTACAGTAACGATGAGCTTTCTGTTTTCTTTATCATATTTATTCTTTGCCAATACCTCTTTACCATCCACAGATACCTTTACCTTATCGGCTGCTGTCTCGGTTCTTCTTTCAAAGACAAGCTTATAGGTTCTGTTGTCAGGTATTAATGATGTATCTCCATCTGCCGGAGAAATGACAAACATATCTTTATCCGCAGAATATTTCATAGCTGTGGTCACACATCTGCCATCCACATATCCGCAGGATTCATTGTCATCCTCGTATAGCTCAAACTCACCATCAGCCTCCGGGAATACCCTGACACATAATACATCAGGATTTTTGATAACAGATCTTGCATCAAGCTCATCAGCATCTGCACACACAAGTATGCCTCCCGCCTTCGCAAACACAGGTATGCTGCTCAAATCCCTGTAAACCTCCAGCATTCTTCCACCATCATAGCGCATGCCTGTATAGATATCATACCAGATGCCCTCCGGGAACCATACTTTGGTTTTTGCCACATTAAGTCCCTTAATACGTGGAGTTGTAACAGGTGCTACCATAAGCTGGCTGCCAAAGAAATACTGATTCTTTACCTCATAAGCCTCTGCATTTTCAGGATACTCATAATACATAGGCTCAATCAGCGGCATATTCTCGGCATAGCTGCGATAGTTCATGGTATACAGATACGGAATCATACAATGCCTCTGTCTGAGCGCCGCCTCCATCGCTTCCTCAGTCTCTTTTTTAAATCGCCACGGCTCCTTGCCGTTAAATTCGCTGCATGAGCTGTGCAGACGCATTATCGGAGAGAATATACCATATTGTGTCCATCTGGCTGTCAGCTCATCATCCTTGTAGCCAAGCATATGTCCGCCAATATCATGGCTCCACCATCCATATCCGATGTTTGTCGCTGTCGTTGTAAAATACGGTTGAAAATTAAGCGACTCCCATGTAATATGTGTATCTCCCGAAAATCCAATCGGATATCTATGGCTTCCCGGACCTGCATAGCGCGAAAATGTCATTGGACGCCTGCCGTCTCTTTTATTATCGAGATAATGAAAATGATTAAAAATCCATAGCGGATCCAATCCTTCAACCTTGCAGTTGCTGCCCTGCTGCCAGTCAATCCACCAGAAATCCACACCTTCAGCCTCTCTCGGATGATGAAGATACTTAAAATATGCATCCATAAACTTTGGGCTTGCCGGATCACATACAACCGGGTCCTCCTTTTCATAGTCCACGCCCATTTCCTTTGCCATATCAACATACATTTCTTCACAGCCCTGCACACCATCCGCAGGGTGTACGTTCAGGGTAGTATGCATTCCTCTGTCATGGAGCTTTCCAAGAAAGCGCTTCGGATCCGGGAAAAGCTTTTTGTTCCAGGTATATCCTGTCCAGCCGCTTCCGTATTTAGGGTCCACATCAACCTGATGCCAGTCCATATCTATTACCGCTACCGTGAATGGGATGTTCTTTTCATCGAATTTGTCCATCAGCTCCATATAGCTTTCTTCTGAGTATTTATAATATCTGCTCCACCAGTTTCCCAGTGCATATCGCGGAAGCATCGGGGTCTTGCCGCAAAGCCTGTAAAAATCATTGAGCGCCTGTTTATAATCATGTCCGTATCCAAAGAAATACAAATCAGACACACCTTTTTTTCTTGGCTCAATCCATCCATCGTCAAGTAAAATCTGTGATTTACTGTCATCAAGAATTGAATATCCAAAGCGTGAAACGACACCGTGTCCAAGCTCAACCTCTCCGTTTACGTCATCAAGTGTACGCGCTGTACCCTGCAAATCATGCACCTTCTCGCCATAATGCCAGATGCTGTGATATGCGCTCAGGTTTCCCTTAATCTGTATACTCAGTCCGTGTGATGAGAACTCCTTCTCATTATATATCAGGTGCAGCATTGATGTATGAACCTCAATTCCATCAGCGTTACGCACCACATGATAGCCGGTCTTTGGAAAATCCCTGAACAATACTGTCTGTGTTGCCCTATCCTCGAATACGCCATCTTCACTGTATTCCAGACGGACAAGGGCTTCTGTCAGAACTGTAATCCTGTATTTTTCACCTATTATCATATTGTCCGATAATGCCACCGGACTTGTCTTTACTCTGTATATTTCCTGCATGAAATACTCCCTCTCATATAAATTACGCTATCCCTTGACAGCCGATGCCGCAATTCCTGCGATAAACTGCTTCTGGAAGAACAGATATATCAGTAAAACCGGTATGATAGATATTGCCGTTGCCGCAAAAAGTGCGCCATAATCTGTTGAATACTGTCCGTTAAACATCTTAAGACCAACTGCCAATAGCTGCTTTTCCTTGGTATTGATTACAAGATAAGGCCACAGATAGTCTTCCCATGTCCACAGGAACTGAAAAATGGCTATACTTGAAATTCCGTTTTTTGCCATCGGAAATATAATCCTGTGAAAGATATAAAACTCATTAGCGCCATCCATTCTGGCAGCTTCAATAATCTCATCAGGAATGGTCTCAATGTGCTGCTTCATCATAAATATTCCAAATCCGCTGAACATAGCCGGAATAATAAGTGCCTTATAGCTGTCCATCCATCCGAATTTCTGAATCATAGTGTATTTTGGAATAATTGTTACACACCATGGAATCATCATAGTAGCCAATACAAAGCCAAATAGGATATTTCTGCCCTTAAACTTATATTTGCTTAATACAAAACCACAGATTGTACTGGTGTATACCACAAGCAGGGTTACAACAATCGTGATAAACAAACTGTTTCCAAAAAACCTCATGAAATTGAAATGCGAATTCATGCTGATGTAATTGTCTATTGTAAACTCTTGTGGAAGCAGATGTTGCTGCAACGCCATTATTTCCTTATTCTGCTTAAATGATGAGCATAGCATCCATATAAACGGATAAACTGTAACAATGCCCAATAATAGAAGGAATACATTTAAAACTATACTGCTTACTTTTTTTCTCATGATATTCTCCTCCTACTCTTCCTTGCCCGATACTTTGAAAGAAAGCACGGTAAGCACTGCGGTAATCACAAAAAGCACAAATGAAAGTGCTGATGCATATCCAAAGTTGTATTTGACAAAGGCCTCATCGTAAATAATGTAAGAAGCCAGATATGTTGATGTTCCCGGTCCACCCTCTGTCATGATGAGTATCTGAACATATGCCTGGATATACGAAATAATTGATGTAATGACTACAAAAAGTGTCATAGGCTTAAGCAACGGCAATGTAATGTATCTGAATTTCTGCCAGCCACTCGCTCCGTCAACCTGTGCTGCCTCCATGACATCTGCCGGAAGTGAGTACAGGCCTGCCATATACATGACAACCGCATATCCAAAATCCTTCCAGATGGTCATTATCATTACTGCAATCAGAGCAGTTTTGGGATTCATCAGCCAGTTGATATCGAGCCCGAATATTTTGTTGATGGTTCCGATCTGTGGATTGTACATGAACTTCCATACAAATGCCACTGCAACCATAGGCGTTACTACAGGCATATAGTAAACTGCCCTGAAAAAACTCTTATGCTTTATAAGCGTTGAATAAATAGCATACGCGATTCCCAGTCCCAGACCAACTCTGAAAACAATTACAACTACCGAAAAAATTACGGTATTGAACATTGATTTACCGAACAATTTGCTCGTGAACACCTGCTTATAATTTTCCAGACCTAAAAACTTGTATGTTCCGCTTAACGGGTTCCACTCATGAAAGCTTCCTGCAAATGCTATACCGATTGGTATTATCAAAAATATTGTAAAGAAAGCTACCATAGCTACAACAACTATGTTTCTTAAAATTATTTCACTCTTACTTTGTAATGGATGTGATTTTTTAAACATTAATAATCCTCCGTAGTGAATCTCTACATGTTATTTTGCAAACTCATATAGATTCTCGACTGATTGGAATGAACTGCTCTTCATATCCTTTATAATATCAGCCTGTGCCTTGTCTAAAGCCGTATCAATATCTACTCCATTGTAGAATATATCCTCTCCGGCCTTTTTCATATCCTCCTCAACACATGAAGGCATCGGACCCGGCCAGATGTAGTGGTCAATGTGCTCTGCAAGTACCTTAAGCGATGGGTTTTTAAGTATTTCCTCATTGTCTGCAAGGGATTTCTTTGCAGGGAAGGTACTCATAGCAAGATTGAAATCTACCTGAGACTCATCATCGCAGAGGAAAAACTTTACAAAATCCTGTGCAACTGCCTGCTGATCCTTTGGTGCTTTTTTGTTTACACCGAATGTTGACTCACCGTTATATCTATTGTATGCATATGGATTTCCGTCAAATGTAGGAATTTCAAATACGCCAAAATCTATATCGCTCCATGTGGTCTTAAGTGTATTGTAATAATGTCCCCACTGAATAACCATTGCCGACTGTCCCTGTCCAAAGCTGTCTGCGCAGTTCTCGCCAAAATCCTTTGAACCAATCTGATCCTTGTCGTACATATCAACAAGCATCTGCATTACCTTCTTCATGGCATCTGAATTGACATTAGGTGTCTTTCCATCCTCCTTAAAGAGGTTCTCACCAAGCTGATAATTAAGACCAAGCAGGTAATTCTGGTGGAAATCATTATTGAAATTGAGTCCGGCCTGGACTATCTTGTCTCCGTCCTTGATGGTAAGCTTCTTTGCCACCTCAATCATTTCATCCCAGGTCTTTGGAATATCATCATCTGTTAGTCCGGCTTCCTTCCACATCTCCTTGTTGTAATAAACAGAGCCTGTCATCATTCCGTAATCAATGTAATAAACCTTACCATCAATCACATGAGCGCTCACTCCATTGAAGTCCTGCTCCAAATCCTCAACAGGAATATCAAGCGGAGCCATATAGTTGATAAGATTCTCATGATAGCTGTTATGTACATCGAAGAGTGCCGGTCCGTCCTCACCATCGAGTGCCAGAGGAAGCTTTGTCCAGTAATCTTCCCATGGATTATCCACCAGGTTTATAGTTACATTAGGATGAATAGCTGTGTATCTGTCAATAACCTTCTGAAATAATTCATCGCTTCCCCACTCCCACAGGTCAATTGAGATATCCTTTCCATCATTAATCTCAACCGAAGGGTCATACTTCACCGTATCGCCAAATGGCTTTGTTGGTACCTTTATGTCCTTTTTAGCTGATGAAGCCGATGAGCTGCCACAGCCTGTAAGCGCTGTCACTGCCATTGTAGCTGCCATAACTGTTGCAATAAGTTTCTTCTTCATAGAAATCCTCACTTTCTTAATTCAATATCCTCTTTTTCGTTCAAATTAGTTTAGCGCTAAATCTAACTATAATCTACCACCACCTTATACATTCGTCAATAGTTTTTTGTTTTTTTATCACTTTTCATATTATTTTCATATGTTTTTTGTGCATTTTTACATGTAAATTAGGGTTTTGTCTAAATATTTGCAAAAACCGATTGCTATTTGCAAAATAAAAATGTATACTTAAGATAATTTATAAACCCATATTTTGAATCATATTCGGTTTATGTATAAACTCATCATTGTTTATGTTCAAACTTATTGTGGTTTATGTATAAACTATATAGTAAAAAAATTATAATACTGAATAGAATGGAGTTTAATATGACGCTTAAGGATATTGCCGAAATGGCAGGTGTGAGCACAATGACCGTCTCAAACGTAATCAACGGAAAGACAAGCCGTGTTTCACAGAAAACAAGGGATAAAATCAATTCAATTATAGAGGAATATAATTATGTTCCGAATATGAACGCAAGAAGTCTTTCAAACAATTCCTCACACATTATCGGAGTTGTTACATTCTTAGAGGAGAAAGAATATGCTTCAGGATACAATTATTTTGAGAACCCATATGTCAGTACAATGATTGGTACAATAGAAACAGAGCTTCACAAAAACGGATACTTCACCATGCTTCAATCAGTATCCAGAAGCTCAGACATATTATCTTTGGTTAAGAACTGGAATGTCGATGGGATGATTCTGGTTTTCCCCACCTCTGCCCAAAATCTTGAAAAGCTGATGGATGCAGCCAACTGCCCTATTGCTACCTTTGACAGCAATTACTCTCACCCTAATCTCATAAATGTAATATCTGATGATGAAAAGGGCTTATATTTGTCGACCAAATATATGATAAATCACGGGCACACCGAGATTGCATTTGTAGCTGATTATGAGGGAAATATCGTCCTCACCAAACGTTTTAACGGATACAAAAAAGCTTTGGAGGACAGTCATATTCCTTTCCGTCCTGAATATATTTTCAGCTATCCACCTTCATATGAGGGCGGTATCGAAGCCGGCCGTGCCATTGCAGGCAGCAAGTCACCAATCACAGCAGTGGTAACAACTGCCGATATATGTGCTATCGGCATCATGGAGGGTGCGCGTCTCGGCGGTTACCGTGTCCCGATTGATTTATCTGTCATAGGCTATGATAATTTGAATCTATGCCAGTACACCGTGCCGAAGCTTACATCGGTATCACAAAATGTACCAAAAAAAGCCCGGCTTGCAACCGAGCTTCTCCTAAAGAAAATACATGACAATGAATCAGACAGTAATTTAGGTGAGATTATAGATGTTGAGATTGTTGACAGGCAATCCGTCATCTCGCTTTATTAAGCCGATAACCGACCTACTCCCTGTGCACACGCTTGTTTTCATACATTTTCCATTATCTTGTCAAATCCTTTACCCACTTGTATTTTTTAAAATGTATGAGTGTCCACGGTATCTTTCCAACCTCATCCACACAGGTGCACGCATATACCACAACCACCGGCCAGTTCAAAAAATATGTGCCTGCAACTGCAAGCGGTATTGCTATGCCCCACATCGTAACAGCAAGAGAGTACATATCAAACATCGTATCTCCTCCCGAACCAAAGACACCGTTTATGATGATTTCATTTACCGATCGTCCAATCATGTAGAAGGCAAGTACACCGAATAACTGCTTCAGATACTCTGCAGCCTGCGGTGTGAGCTTTACAAAATGTAAAATCACCGGTGCTGAAACCGCCATAAGCACTGTCATAACAGCTCCACACAAAAATGACAGCTTTGCCATTCTGATGCCATATGCTTTTCCACGCTTTAAATTCCCTGCGCCAAGCTCATTTCCTATCATAATGCCTGCTGCACTTGATATACCTGCACTGAGACAGCAAATGATATCACGCACAACCGCTGCGACGGAGTTGGCCGCTGCCGCATCTGTTCCCATGTGTCCCATAAATGTAGAGTACGATGTAAAGCCTATTCCCCATACAAGGCTTGCTCCGAGAATCGGTCCGGAGCACTTCATAAAATCTGCTGACAGCTCCTTGTTCCTTGCAAAAAGCTCTCTAATTTTAAGCCTGATATATCCCGGTCTGTACGAAAATGTGATTGAAAGCATAAGCTCCACTACTCTTGATATGAGTGTGGCAAGTGCCGCTCCCCTCACATTCATGCTCTCGATGCCAAATGCACCATAGATAAATATGGCATTGAGTATTATGTTTATAAGCACTGTAATTGAGCTGACTGCCGCCGCAGTACCCGCGTGCTCTGATATCTTCATCATGACTATATAACACTGCGAAAAACCTGTTAATAAATATGAAAAAGAAGCTATTTTAAGGTAGCTTACACCATAATCTATAAGCACCGGCTCGTTTGTGAAAATAAGCATCAGATATCGTGGGAAAAATGCACATGCCACGAAAAACAGCACCGATACTATGCCACATATCCTGATTGCAAGAGCGAATATATCATCGAGCGCCTTTATGTCCTGCTTGCCCCAATACTGTGCTCCGAGTATTGCAAGCCCTGCTGTAGCTGCTGATAGAAACATGTTCTGGATGAACTGTATCTGTGTGGCAAGCGAAACCGCTGACATATAGTTCTGGTCCAGTCCTCCGAGCATGAAAGCATCTGCCACCGCCACCAGCGCCAACATCAGATTCTGCACCATTATCGGAACCATGAGTGTCCACAGCTTTTTGTAAAAATGTGTATCAAATTCTATTGTTTTCATAAGTAAATTTTACCTCTATATATAAATCTCTAAAGGTTTGCAAGTATCCGTGTCCATGCTTCGCATAACCTTTCAAATGACCATGCCGCATTTGCAGGGCTTGTGGACGGCAGTGTGACTGCCTCCATACCTGTCAGAGGAAGCTGATATTTCTTATAAAGCGCCCCTGCTTTATTTCCGTTTGCATATACCTGTTTTATATCGGCTGTTTCAAGGATTTTCCTTATATCTGTCGGTTCGACGTTTTTGATGCTGCTGTCGCTCGACCCCTTGATGTCACAGCTTTGTATCACATCCCATATAGCTATATGATTTTTAAACAGCATATATTTTTTCTCATCTATCGTCTCCGGCACCGGTTCATCCAATAGATACGCAAGCAGCTTCCAAAAACGGTTCTGCTTGTGTCCGTAATAGAAATTGTTTTCCCTTGATGCAACGGACGGCAGAGTGCCGAGGATCAGTATGCGGCTGTTTTCATCATAGACAGGCTCGAAGGAGTGGGTTATGTGTTCGTATTCCATATTGTTACCTCTTATATCTGCAGCAGCTCTTCCGGCTTATCAATACATTTTAACTATACTACAATGCCGTTGTTTTTTACAACAATACGCATAGTTCCCAGAAAAATAACTTATGATTATTATACTTTATCCATCTTGATTTCACAATCTTTTGTTCACGACAAAAAAGTAGTCGTTTCACTTCCACATTTTTTGACGTTATAACCCATTATAACCCATTGATGTTTCACTCAAAATGGGTTATAATAGATTGTAAGAAACGGGGTGATATTATGGATATCTACAAACGAATTTATGAATTAGAAAACGAGATAGCAGCCTTACCACAAGGTTCTATCAACATGAAGAAAATTTACGGCAAAGAGCAGCCTTATCTGCAATGGACAGAGAATGGAAAAAGCAAAAGCAAGTACATTAAAAAGAACGAACGCGAAGAAATTTTTGCAGGTGTTGAAAGGCGCAAACAGCTTCAAGAAGAATTGAAAGAACTGAAACAACACAGTTCTATTGATCCATCTAAATCTACAGATTTTGAAACTTCTGTCATTATCGGAGAACGTCTTCTGGCACTGACAAAAGGTGTAAAAAACTGGGGAAAACGTGATTGTTTCAGACAGTTACAGGCATATTTAAACAGTGAGGAAACAGATCGTGTATGCTTGGTATTTGGTCTGCGACGAACAGGAAAGACAACAATGCTGCGTCAGGCTGTTTTAGGAATGACTCCATCACAGTCCGCAAAATCAGCATACATCAAAGCAAAAGGGAGCGATACCATGGCAGCGATGAATCGTGATTTGGGCAAACTCCTTGATCTGGGATATGAATATGTTTTTATTGACGAAGTAACCCTAATGCCCGACTTTATTGATTCAGCAGCACTATTCTCTGATATCTACGCTGCACAAGGTATGAAAATTGTTTTATCCGGAACAGATTCTCTTGGCTTTTGGTTTGCGCTTCATCAGGAACTTTATGATCGAGCTGTTACGATTCACACTACCTTTATTCCATTCCGTGAACATAGTCGTTTACTCGGTATCGACAGTATTGACGAGTATATTCGCTATGGCGGCACACTTCGTGCAGGAGAACTGGATTTTGATGATAAAGACGTTATTTCAGAGGATGCTTCGTTCCGTGATGACGAATCCACACGGCGTTATATCGATACCGCAATCTGTAAAAATATCCAGCACTCCCTGAGTTGTTGTCAAGACGGAGGATATTTCCGTCATCTCCAATCACTCTATGAGGCAGGTGAACTAACAGGTGCTATCAATCGAATCATTGAGGATATGAATCATCGTTTCCTTATTCGTATTCTGACCGACAAATTCAAATCTCATGATTTGGGTTCAGCTGCTGATGTTTTGCGAAGAGATCGTAATCCCAAACAGCGTACAGATATTTTGGATAAAATCGATACAGAAGCAGTAACCAAACGATTAATGGATATGTTGGAGATTCACAATAAAGAAGAACAATCTATTGGTATTACAAATGCTCACATAGAGGAAATCAAAGAATATTTGAAAGCACTTGACCTGATTGTTGACGTTCCACGAGAAACGGTAATTCCAAGTGCCGAACCACTAGAGAATATTTTATTCACGCAACCAGGCATGCGTTATTGCCAGGCACAGGCATTGGTTCATTCTTTGACAAAAGATGAATTATTCTCTACATTGAGCGAGCACGAAAAAATGTTAGTTTCTGAACGTATTTTGGAAGAAGTGCGTGGTCGTATGATGGAAGACATCGTACTTTTAGAAACATTCAAATCGGCTAAAAGGCATCAACGTGTTTTCAAATTGCAATTTGCTGTCGGCGAATACGATATGGTAATTTACGATGCTAAACTCAATACATGTGAATGCTACGAAATAAAACACAGCTCGAAAATTGTTCCAATGCAAGCCCGCTTCTTAGTTGACGAAGAGAAACTGAATCAAACAAGTCAGAGATTTGGCCAGATTACCAAGCGATGTGTGCTCTATCGTGGTGAAGATTCCGTCATGGAAAATGGCGTTGAGTATCAGAATGTAGAAAATTATTTGAAACATTTATAATTTTCCCCTAAAGAAAGAGAGGTCCATGACATTTAACATCATGAACCTCTCTTTCTTTATTATCCTCTATGAGCCATCCACTTCTTTTGCTTCTTCCAGCAACGGCTGTAGCTCGTTTGCTTGAGTGCAATATAAACACCAGAAGTACAGGTTTTCAAAGCTAATTCATGAAATCGTTTACACATACTTAACAGCTGATAAATACTGGAATGTTAATAATTCTACGCAGCAAAAAAGGAACCGGAAAATCCGGTTCCTTTTTGATATCGCATCTTTTATGATAAATATATTCTAACTGCTTCATATAAGTAATACACAAATCAGCTCAGCTCTATCTCATACGCTCCGGCTTCAAAATCCACCGTTAGAAGCGCATATGCTTCACCGTTATCATAGCGGATTGAAAGCTTTGGCCCTTCTCCTGCTACTGTGATGACAGCTCCCTTCTCAAACGCCTTATGGGTGTTTCTCATGCGAAGCAGCTCAAGCTGCTTTGCAACAACATCCTTTTTTAGCGCCTCCTCAATATCGGAGGCACTGAGGTTTGTCCTGTTGATTTCCTTGTGTCCTGATTCTCCTGCGCGTCTTACTGCCTCATGGTCATTTTTGCCTGCAAAGAGATCCAGATACCATACCTGCGGCTTGCCCGGCATGAACATCTGAATAGCACGGGCCAGAAGCATTTTGCTGTCAGACTCACCAAGCGCACTGTAATATGTGGCATTGACCTGATAATATATATTCTTCTGTCCATGAAGATTTTTGACCATGCCGCCACGAGATACAATCAAATCTATAAGCGAGCGAATATCGTCCTCCGGAAGCAGACCCTTTAAATCCAGAAGAGGTATGCCGTCATGGCAGCCAAGCATATTGACTGTTGAGATTTTATCTTCCACAACCTCACGCGCCCATTTTGCAAGGTAATCTGCTCTCCTGTTCTCAATCGCATCAATTACCAGTCCCGGTAAAAAGAAATCATATGTGGCATAGCCCTTATCTGCAAGGGTTTTGTATATTTTCTCCTCATATGCCGCATGTATTTCAGGCAGCAGAGTCAGCCCAAGCGGAGCTGCAAGCTCATGGATCTGCTGTAGAAATTCCCAGGTCTCAGGGTCATTCAGGAAATTCTTTTTCCCCGGTGCTTTAGGCGCATAGGCAAATGCATCAAGCCGCACAATAGCCGCACCGTAAGATGCTATTTTTTTAAGTGTTTCTCGATAGAAATCCCACACCTTTTCGGACTTTATATTTAAATCCATCTGCCCCAGATAATCTCTGCCATGCACCTCCTGGTAAAATGTGTTCCAGTATGGCACCCTTCGTCCATCCGGAAACTCCACCATGAGAATCGGAAGCCCCGGCTTTCTGAAAAACATCTGCTTTAAGCATGACTCATCAGGCTGTATGTAGCCCTCGTCCGTCATGACTCCATGACCTTCCCAGAATTTGTTCCAGTCTATGAAAAAGTCGCGGTACTCCGACTCATCGCCCTTTTCCACAAGATCCTTGAACTGTGGTGACTGTGCCGAAGCATGATTTAAAATAAAGTCAAGCTTTAAGTCAATCCCCAGCTCCTTCAATTGCGATAAATCCTCTATTGTCGCAAGCTCCTCATTCAGATTGTAGTCCACGACCGAAAATCCGCGGTCCAAATCCGAATGATACAGGCTTGGCAGAATATAAAATGATGAAAATGTGTCCTGCATTTCCTTCTTTTTGAGCAGCGCTGCGATATCGGAAAGCTTACCGCCCAGACTGTCAGGATATGCATTAAGCATAGGTTTATTGTTCATAGACTTTGCCATCCTTTCCAACTACGATACGCGCATTTTTTCCCTGCAAATCAAGCTTTTCCTGCTCCAATTCTACCACGCGGCATATGAAAGGGCTTGCGGCGTTTTCGTCACGTCCTCTCTTAATGCGGCGTGCCTTTGTCTCCTCAGGCGAGCTCTCCAAAAATACAGGTATATCAACACCCTTAAGGTATTCGCTTCCTCCATGGGTCCACTCCAGGATGAGCACTTTAATTCCTGTGAAATCAGTCTCGTCATATGAGATATCACCGTCCTCGCGGCCCATATGCTTTATCTCAATTATATCTTTTCCTGCCTTAAACTCTGAAAGCTCCTTGTTAATCCTGTCAAAGTCAATCTCCTTAGGTGTTCCAAGATATCCACGTAAGCCATCCTCGCCGGACTCGTTATACACATTAAGGCGTTCCTCGTCGTTTCTCATCGGGATACGGTGTGGATAATTGTCCCCGGTCAGCACATAGCAGGCTGTATTATCGTTAAGAAAATACTGCTGCAGGGCTGCTGCAATCGTTGTCTTTCCTGAGCCTGAGCCGCCGTAGATGCTTATTACAATACGGTTATCAGAAGCACTATCTGCAGTGTCAGCCTCATTTAATTTTAGATTGCCGCACACCTTCTTTATCTCATCATACAGCTTCTTTGCCTCATCAAGCCTGATAAATGAAAACTGATATGCCTCATACTCCTTTACGGCAAACGGAAGCGGTATTCCTGCATTCATCAGTGCTGCACCTGTGTACTGCCTGCCGGTATTTTCCTCAATATATACTGCATCAGACTCCAAGCCTTTAAGCTTCACATAGCATGCTGCCGCATTTGCCTCTGCATACAGACGAACCACGCTCACAAGCGCCCTGTCCTTTGTCCTTGAGACAGACATCCAAGCAGCCACCTCATCCTCAAATGGGCTTGTAAGACGCCAGTAGGTGCCCTCATTTATAAGCATCTCATACTTCTTAAAGGTCTTTATCTGCTCTCTGATTTCTTCCTTTTCCTCATCCGACAGAAGGGCCGGATTCAGCTCATAGCCAAAGGTTCCTGCCATGGCTGTGATGCCTCTTGTTTTAAGGCTTGTCACTCTGCCTGTCTGATGATTTGGCACTGCCGATACATGCGCTCCCATGGATGATACCGGATAGAAGAACGATGTGCCATACTGTATTCTTGTACGGTTTATGGCATCTGTATTGTCACTGCACCATATCTGTGGACTGTAGTAGAGCATGCCTGCATCAAATCGTCCACCTCCACCGCTGCAGCCCTCAAGAAGTATATCCGGATATCTTGTCACCAGACGCTCCATAAAATCATACACTCCAAGCACATAGTCGTATGCAAGATTTCCTGCATACACATCAGCCATGCTTCTGTTCATATCCCACTTCACGTAGTCGATTTTTCCCTGGTCAAACACTGCGCAGATCTGATTGAAAATATTGTCCCTGACTTCTTTTCTCGAAAAGTCTAAAATAAGCTGGTTTCTTGAGCGTACAGGAAGCTTTCCCGGAATCTGGATAGCCCAGTCAGGATGCTCTCTGTACAGATTACTGTCCTCATTCACCATCTCAGGCTCAATCCATATTCCAAATTTCACTCCCTGTGCATGCACTCTGTCGATGAGCTCAGAAAGTGTTCCGCCAAGCTTTTTCTCATTCACAAACCAGTCTCCGAGTGATGAATTATCATCATCTCTCTTTCCAAACCAGCCGTCATCCATGACCACCATATCTATGCCCAGTGATGCGGCCTCCTTTGCAAGATCTACTATCGTATCACCGGTAAAGTCAAAGTAAGCAGCCTCCCAGCTATTGATGAGCACCGGTCTTACCTCATGTGCAAATCTGCTCCTGCACACATGCTCACTGATGCAGGTGTGGTACTGATGGGAAAGCTGTGAGAAACCGTCTGCCGAGTATGACATAATCACCTCAGGCACTGTAAAGGTCTCTCCTGCCGCAAGCGGATATGAAAACAGCTCATCGGAAAGCCCCATTAAAAGGCGTGTCTGGTTAATCTGGTCCTTCTCTGCCTCACATGAGAAGTTGCCACTGTATACAAAAAGCATACCATAGCAGTCTCCTGCATTTTCTGTAGTATCGCGCTGTGCGAGAATAACCGCCGGATTGTACTGGTGGCTTGAGGTTCCTCTGCGGCTTCCGAATGAAAGTGTGCCGTGTCCTAAGTGTGTGCGCTCAAGATTGCGCTCCATGGCATGCTTACCGTAGAATCTGATCACATCATAATCTCCGTAAACCATATCCAGGCAGGCAGCATGAGCCTTTTCAATTGTAATATTCCCACTGCCTGTATTTTTAATGAGCACACTTCTTGTGATGACATCACAAGCCTCGAGCACGCCATAAAGCAGATGCACCTCAACGCCTGCGATATCATCGCCAAGAACTATTTCAAGAGTCTGCGCTTCATCATCAGATGCCCACACTGCCGGAAGTCCCTTTAGAGCGTATTTTCCGTCTCTGATTTCATAACTCTTATAAAGAAGCTCAACACTCTCAGTGCCCTGTTCGTTTTTGATATCAAGCGCAATATTTCTGAAATCGCCTGTGCCAAGTGTCGGATACTCCTGTGGCAGCGTATCAAGCGAATATGTACGGTTCATGCCTGCTGCGTAAGGATTGCCTGAAAAGCCTCTGTCAGCATATGTCAGCACATAGTCCATATCACATGTGCTTTTTGCTCCGTAGTACAGATGCAGCAGATAGCCCAGTCTGTCCACCTGCATCTGATATGTGGTGTGAGCTGTCTGTAAAGTAAAAATTTTCTTGTTTGGATTAAATATAATTGCCATAAAATCACTCCATATCATTGTTAAAATAGTGTTTAAAAATTATCCCTTGATTGCACCGTTTGCAACACCGTTTAATATCTGCTTTTGGCAGATTATATAGAATATAAGTATCGGTATCAAAGCCAGAATATATGATGCAAATGCCAGATTGTAGTTGGTTCCAAACTGTGTCTGGAAATTCAGCTGTGCCAGCGGCAGTGTATTCTGTCCTGTTCCTGACATGATGACAAGCGGTGTCATGACATCATTCCAGGTACCGAGTGCTGTCAGGATGGCTACTGTCGCATGCATAGGCTTCATCATAGGAAATACAACTCTCCAGTATGTTGTCCATGTGCTTGCGCCATCGATGTCTGCAGCCTCCTCAAGTGCCATAGGGATATTTTTCAAGTATCCACTATATAATAATACATTCATTGGCATGTAAAATACAAGATATAAAATAATAACTCCTG
This sequence comes from Agathobacter rectalis ATCC 33656, assembly GCF_000020605.1. Classification (NCBI taxonomy): domain Bacteria; kingdom Bacillati; phylum Bacillota; class Clostridia; order Lachnospirales; family Lachnospiraceae; genus Agathobacter; species Agathobacter rectalis. The sequence continues at coordinate 447,399 of NC_012781.1, read as the reverse complement.
CCCTGTTTCCAAGTCCCATCTGCGCAGTCTGCTTTACAAGAGGCATCATGAGAATTGAGAATGGCACAAACATACCGCTTACAATGTAAAGATATATGAAACGGAAGCTCTTTTTCCTTGCCATGCCTCGTCCGATAACATATCCTGCAATCGAATGGATAAGGATTGCGAGAACAATGGTCACAATAGTGATAAGTAAGCTGTTTCCGAGAGAATGCCAGAAATCAGTCACCTTCATAGCCTCTGTGAAGTTTGAAAAGCTCCACTTTGAAGGGAATGAAAGAGCTCCTGCGACATCATTTGTCATCTCACTCGGTTTCTTGAAGGCAATGATAACAGCCATATACAGTGGGAAAAATACGGTTAAGGTTCCCAATATTAAAACGATGGTAAGTACCCAGTTTGATTTTTGTTTTTTCATTATAACTGCTCCTCCTTCTTATTCATAACGCCCATCTGGAATAGTGAAATAGCCACAATTACAACAAAGAAAATTACTGCGTTTGCACTCTGGAATCCAAACTGTCCTCCATCCATACCATTTCTGTAAATCAGGTATGAGATTGACTCAGTGCTCTGTGCCGGGCCGCCCTTTGTCAATGACATAATCTGGTCAAATACCATGAGGAAGTTCTTTGTGCTGAGCACCAGATTGATTGTAACAAACGGCATAACGAGTGGAAACGTAACCTTCCAGAACTGTTTCCATTTGCCTGCTCCGTCGAGCATGCTGGCTTCGTAAACATCCTCAGGCACTGTCTGCAGTCCGGATATATAAATGATTGTATTCATGGCAACCGCCTGCCATACCCCGACAATCAGCACGCCAATCCATGCATATTTTTCACTCGCCAGAATACTGTTTTGTAAGAAACCGATGTTGAAGGTATTTCCTACTACCGGCAGAATATATGTAAAAATAAAGCTGAAAATGTAACCAATAACCAGTCCGCCAAGGATATTCGGTACGAAATAAACACCTCTTAATGCACTCTTGCCGCGGATATTGCTGTTTAACGCAACTGCCATTACAAGGCTTAATACATTTACAAGTACGGTTCCTGCAATCGCATATTTAAAAGTAAACAGATAGCTCTTTCCGACTCTGGCGTCGGTAAACAGGTCTGTATAGTTTCTAAGTCCGACATAATCATATGAGCCATAGCCCTTGTAGTTTGTAAAGCTGTAAATCACACCCTTTATCATCGGCAGCGTGTTAAATGCGAAAAATAAAACCACAACAGGTATCACAACTGCCCAGAATGTCTTGTCCCTATTTGACATTTTCTTTTTCATTTTGCATCCTCCTGTTCCTTCTGGTAATCCTGTACTTCACGAATCAGATCTCTGTTGTAACGCTCCCAGTCTGAATCAAATTTCTTTAAGAACTTCTCTTTTGCATTGTCACCTGTGTCAAGCAGATATGTCTGAATCATGGCGTCCACGCTCATCTCACTTGGATAATGGTGATCCTGATAATCCGACATACGGTTGTCCTTTATATACTCCTGCATATCCTCCAGTGTATCAGGTATTGCGAAATCTCCCTCCTTGCAGGCAATTCCGCCCTGGTCATCCAGATATGTCTGAATTGTCTCATCGCTGTACAGATATTCAAGCACCTCGTATGCTGCTTCCTTATTTTTGCAGGCCTTCATAACTGAAAGCTGTAAATCTATTCCTGAATTTAACACATTGTCAGCCTCATTATCATTTGCCGGGAAAGTAAATGAACCGATATTCATATCAGGATTAACTGACTTAATCTGAGGAATAGCATAGCTTCCTATCGTGTACATGGCAGATTCACCTCTGGCAAAGGCTGTACATGCGTCATTGTAACTGTAAGCATATGGATTGTCCTCTGCATAATCAAGCAATGTACGTATCTTGTCGGCAACCGGAGAATATGCCTCCTCAAATGTCGTATTTCCCATATTTACCTGATTACAGGTGTCTGAATCACAAAGACCTACTGCAAGAGCATTCCACGGTGCCAGACAGGTCCATGTATCCTTAAAGCCCAGATACAAAGGAAGTGTTCCGCTTTCCTTTATCTCATCGCACAGTGCTGTAAACTCACTCCAGGTTGTAGGCACCTTCCAGCCATTCTCCGCAAACATATCCTTGTTGTAAAGTACTCCTGCTGCATTTGCGGCGTAAGGAAGTGCATAGGTGCCATCCTTTGGAATGAACTCAAGCTCCTTGTCCATATCCAGATATGCCTCTTTTACATTGTCCACTGCATCCAGATCTGAGATATCCTCAAACAAATCTGCATCCAGGAAATTTGAATAATTGATATCTCCACCTATTGCAATGATATCCGGATAATCCTCACGGATGAAGCGTGTCTTTAAAATAGTCATAGCCTCATTCGGAGATGAGATAGTCAGATGAATATCATCGTGAGTCTCATTAAATTGCTTCTCAATCTTCTCGAAAGCCTTAACAGCCTCCGGCTTATAAGAAACCACCTCAATCTCAGTTTTTCCGTCCGCCCGCTTTTCATTTCCACATCCGGTCAGTCCTGTCGTGCACATTCCGAGTGCCAGCACAACCGCCATAGCCTGACAAATCTTTCTTTTTGCCATATTTTTTCACTCCTTTTCTGTTTTATTTGCTCTTTTTCCTGATTAACTGATTATAACATACCATTATGCATACAATAAATACCCTTATTTTTGCTTTTTTATATCAATATGCTATAAAATATGTTATAATTGCATATAATGTCGCATAAGGATATATTTATAGTATTAATCAATAAGGAGTGACTAACATGGACAAGCTTTCCTTCAATATTTTTCCAAATGTAAATTTCATAGATTTGTGTATGTACCAGTTCGGCCACGAGCAGTGCGAACCGGGACACTCATTTGGTCCTGCCACAAGAAACCACTATCTATTCCACTATGTACTGTCCGGCACCGGCACTCTGATGGCCGATAATGCAAAGGGCATTACACAAACCTACAACATAAAAAGCGGGCAGGGCTTTCTGATTTTTCCCGGCCAGATAAATACCTATATCGCAGATGACAAGCTTCCCTGGGAATACATATGGATTGAGTTTGACGGTCTGCGCGTCAAGGAGGCTCTCACCACAACAGAGCTTACCAAAAATAATCCTGTATATCACACACACTCAAAGGATATCCGCGAAAAACTTGTTGAGGAAATGCTCTACATCACAAGGCACCCCTCAGAATCACCGTATCACCTGATTGGGCATATGTACCTTTTTCTGGATTATCTGATGCAGTCAGCCAAATCATCAAAACTCGTTCCGGGTGGGAAAATGAGTGATTTTTATATAAAAGAAGCAATGAATTATATCGAGCAGAATTTTCAGAATGATATCTCAATCGAAGATATTGCCGGAGTCTGCGGCATAAACCGAAGCTATCTGGGCAAAATTTTCAAAAATTCCGTTGGACATTCACCTCAGGAATTTCTCATGAATTATCGTATGATAAAGGCCACAGAGCTTTTAAAGCTGACCTCCTTATCCATCGCAGATGTTGGTTCTGCCGTTGGATACGAAAATCAGCTTCATTTCTCACGCGCCTTTAAAAATATCTACGGAGTGGCTCCGAGGGAGTGGAGGAACGAGCATAAATAAGCTCACTGTTCATCCTTCACAAATTCATTTACATTGTCAGGGGTCACCTTCTCATACGGCAGATAAACATACTTTTTATCCTCAAACTTTATGTTTTTCATGCTGCCCCCGGTGGCTGCCAGATAAGCAAGCTGAGCCATAGCCATTGCCTGTCCCTCCTTGTCATTGTAGACTGTTGCCGCAAGCTTCGACTGCTGCACTGCTTCAAGCCCATCGTCTGTGCCGTCCACTCCAAAAAATGCAGGTACATTCGACTCCGTCACACCAAGCTTTTCGTATGCGTCTATCGCTCCGAGTGCCATTGCATCGTTGTTTGCAATAACCAGCTCTATGCTGTTTTTATACTGACCTATAAGCTGTGTCATACGGTTCTGCGCCTGAGCACGATTCCAGTTTGCTATCTGACAGCTCAGCTTTTCTATCTGAAGACCGTTATTCTTCATGCTCTCTGTCACACTCTCTGTCCTGACGATGGCATCCTGATGTCCCATCTCTCCCTCCAGGATGACGTACTGTATCCTGCCATCACCGTTTTTATCCACACCCGGATTATTCTTTATATAATCGGCGATGAGTTCCCCCTGCATCTGACCTGACTGCTTTGCCTTGGCCCCGACATAGTACAGCTTATCCCAGCGATTTAAATCCTCATCAACCGGCTCCCTGTTAAAGAAAATAATCGGGATGTCCTTCTCCATTGCAGCATTTATAATATGCGACAAATCTGTTCTGTCTGCCAGATTAATACACAGCACATTGCAGCCGTCCTCTATCATCTCCTGCACCTGATCATCCTGTGCACGCTGTGAGCCTGCAGCATCCATGATTGTCATGCTGATATCGTATTTGTCTGTATCAAGACTTGCGCACTCCTTTTTGAAAGTTTCTATCAGCTCCCCGATAAATGTATCCTTCTGGTCATAACAGGTCACACCTATATATATCTGTTTTTTCTCGTCAACTCTTGTGTTGCTGCACGAGACAAATGACAATATCAGTGCAAAACACAGTATCATCATGGTATTTCTTATTCTGCTTCTCATTTATTGTTCCCCCACTACTGGCTGATTGCATACAAAAGCTTCTTGTTTTCTTCATCAAACAGATTTTTTCTGGTAAGAAGCTGGTAAGATACCGGCTTTTCCTCTACTGAATATTTTCTACTGCCACGCAGCATATCGACCAGTCCTACAACACTTTTGTATCCGGCAGCAAATTCATCAGGTGTGATAAGAGCCTCTGTCCAGCCCGAATCGAGATAATATATGGCTTCTGTTGAGTTTCCTATCCCATATACCAGTGCACCCTGCAGATTATTATCAGAGGCTTCCTTTGCCGCCTCAACCACACTTGCATCATCTATTGCAAGAACTATGTCAACCTTTCTCTGTGACTGCAGATTTATTTTCTCCCCGGTATCCGAAACACCTGATACAATCCACATCACAACACAGCCGCTCTCCGCAAGAGTATCCTTTATGCCATCAATGCGTTTTTTACAGGCATCGGATTCAGTGTTTTCACAATAGATTCCTATTTTTTTACCTGAAAGTGTTCCGTTGTTGTCAGCAAGAAGCTTTTGTGCCAGTTCCGTACCCATGCTGTACTGGTCAAACTCCACTGTATTTAACGACTTAAAGCTCTCGCTTCCCGCCTGGTCTCCGACAACCATTATCGGTGTCTTTTTATTTATCCGGATAAGTGTATTAAGGCTTTTTTCTTCTGTCATTTTTTCTGCTGTCGGCTTGAAAACGACCGCATCAGCTTTTTTGTTTATCTCCTGCTTTATGACATCAATTTCATCTGACATATTGTTCAGATTTTCCTTACTTATCATAACTACATCCACACCATACTCAGAGGCCGCCATTTTCATGCCATATTTAAACGCAGCACTGTGGCTTTCATCCACATCAGCCATCACAACTGCAATACGCTCCGGTTTCTCATTGAGCTTATTGTATGCGATAAAACCTATTCCTATCACAAGTAGTACTCCAAGTAGCAGCTCTGTTATGATGAAGTTTCTCTTATTCTTGCTCATATTTGTCCATTTATTTTTCACTGTCACTCTCACACCTCCCATGCAGCAAGGGAATTGTACTTGCTTCATACTATATGATGCTCCTCAAATTGAAGTCTGTTTTCCTCTGAATAGACAATTGCCGGGATTTTGATTGTCACAACTGTTCCCTCATCAAGCTCACTTTCTATATGCAGGCCATAGCGCTCTCCAAACAGTATCTTTATCCTGTTATTTACATTGACAAGCCCTACTCCCGAGCCCTTCTTGTGAACCCTGTCCGTATTTGTCAGCAAAAACGGAATTTCATTCTCCGGAATGCCCATTCCGTTGTCTGATACCGTTATGATGATATCCTCTCCCACTTTTTGGCCTCCGACTACTATCTCTCCGAAATCGTCCAGCTCTCTGATTCCGTAATTTAGTGCGTTTTCCAAAATCGGCTGAAGCACCAGCTTCACCGCACAGTAGTCCATTATTTCCTCGTCTACCTCAAAGCTCACCTCAAATTTGTTCTTATAGCGCACCTTCTGAATATTCATGTAGCTTTTTGCGTGCAAAAGCTCATCTCGTACAGGTATTATGGTATGTCCCTTCGACAGACTGATACGGAAAAGTTTTGCAAGCTGCGTAATCATAAACGAGGCCTCCTCGTTTTTGCCTCCTTCAATCATCCATGTGATGGAGTCAAGAGTATTATACAAAAAGTGCGGATTAATCTGGCTTTGAAGCACATCAAGCTCGCTCTTTCGTCTCTCGTTCTGCTCCCATACGATCTTTTTCATGAGCTCATTGTTCTGCTTATATGAATTACGTATAGAGTATCCCAGATGCCGTATCTCTGAGGAACCACCTACATAAATATCTGCTTCATTGCCATTCTCATACCTTTTCACAGAATCATCCAGCTTCATTATCGGCTTTGAAATACGTATAGCTATCACTCTGTTTATCCACACAAACATCATAGCCATAATAATCATTATAACAAAAACAAACTGCTTCACATCCGCCATCTTATTGGTAAAGATGGAGTATGGCATCACACATACAAGCTTCCAGCCTGTGTAGCTGATTGTATCTACCATAATCTTACGATGCACTCCATTCAGATAATCATCATATATACTGTTTTGCGACTTTGCCGCAACATCGCTGTTTTCCGGAACATCTCCATCAAACTGTATCTGATGCGGATGGTAAATAATATTGCCCTTTGCATCACACAGATAATAATACTGTCCTTTTCCCGATGTATTTATCCTCTCAAGCATCCTTGATACACTCGAATAATCCATGTCCACAAGCATCACACCCATCTGTGATTCTGAACCTGAGGTCAGCTCCACGGCACGGCTTGATGATATGACCAGATGATATCTCATGGAACCATCGTCAAACAGATTCTGTACATGAGGTGTTGAAAAATGTATATTTTCCATGCGCTCCATAGCTTCTATGAACCAGTCCTGTTTTGTCACATCCGGGTCCTCCTTCTGGGACACAACAGGCTCTGCAGCTATAAGGCTTCCATACTGATTATACAAGGCAATACTGCGCAGATATTCCTTGTTTGACTCATAGAGCAGGCTCATGCCATCGTGTATGCTGTCAGACTGCTTTAAAATATCATTCTCCTTTATTACATTATAATACGCCGCATCCGAAACCTGCCTCATATTGACCAGATAGCTTTCCACACTGTCTATTGTCTGGTCCATCACCTTATGATTGCTCTCTATGATACTGTCCTGCGATGCATCGGCAAATTTTATATACATCACCACAACTGTGACAAGCATTATTGCAAACGACAGCAGTGAGAATGAGAGCATTATTATGGATTGTATATTGCCTGATTTATACCTTATTCTTCTCATACTCTGTCCTGTACCTGGATGGGGAAACCCCATACTTTCTCTTAAAAACATAACTGAAATAGTTCGGATCCGCATAGCCTACATTCTGGGCTATGACATAGCTCTTGTCGTCTGTCTCCACAAGCATTCTGGCAGCCTTGTCCATTCTGTAATCAGTCAGATACTCCACAAACGAGCTGCCGGTTTCCTTCTTGAACAGACTTGAAAAATACGAGTTAGATACTCCTAATTCCTTACATGTATCGTCAAGTCCAAGGTCCACACTTCTGTAATTCCTGTGCACATAATCCTTTGCACTGTCTATGAGTGACTTCTTGGAGTTGTATCTGGCATCAGCCATATCGTCGTGCAGCCTGCTTGAAAAATCCAAAAGCCACTGCTTGAGCACCACCGGCTCAAAATTGGAGAGCTCATTATAAAGCCTGCCTACACTTCCCGATATTTCCTGCGCATTTAGCTCATTATTGCTCATGAAATGATATAACTCACTGATCAGCTCCATTACTGCCACATGGTAGTTCTCAAGTGACTGCTGCGACATAAAATTGTGCTGCATATACGCCTCAACAGCCTGTCCCACATCCTCTATCTTGCCGATACAAATCATTTTAAATAAATTTGACAGCTCATTTCCCTCATCGCCATCCTTTGATATACGTCGCTGTGGCTCAACCTCTGTCATGTTTATTGCCCTGTTGCTGCCATAAAGCACCCTGTAGGATACTGCCTCCCTCGCACTCTGATAAGAGCTCACCAGCTCCTGTACATTTTCGCACACCTGTCCGATTCCGACAGTTACCTTTGCTCCCATTACATGATTTACATATTTGCAGAATCTGTCGCACTCATCTGTCAGCTCAGAGATATCCTCCTGCTGCACAAGCTGGGCTATCATGACCGTATCACCGAGATAGTTAAAAATCCTGCCATTCCAGCGCTCCTTTAAATCAGCCTGTGCCTGTCGCTCTACTGACACTGCAAGCAGTCTGATATCCATGCCCTGCGGCATCTGACTTGCGGAGGTATGTATGATAATACAGCAGTAATATGGTCCCTCAAGCACAATCTTATAGTCACGCATGTACCTGCCCAGCTCATTTTCCGGTATGCGTCCCTCGATAAGTGTCGTATAAAAGTTTGACTGCAAAACAGGCAGTGATGCTGCATAATACTGCTTCAATATGTCTGTGTTTTTCTTCTCGTTCAGCTCATCATCCAGCTTTGTCTTAAGCTTTTTGAATACCTCTGTGATTTCAGCCAGATTGAGTGGCTTTAAAATATACTCCTCTATCTCGAGATGTACTGCCTCCTTTGCATACTCAAAATCGTCAAAGCCTGTGAAAAGCAAGAGCTTCGTCGCAGGAAACCTCTGCCTGATGTTACTGCACAGCTCAAGTCCGTCCATGTAAGGCATACGTATGTCAGTCATCACAACATCCGGCTGCATGTCCTCCATCATCTCAAGCGCCTTGAAGCCATTTCCCGCATGTCCTACAACATGAAAACCAATCTGCTCCCAGGATACCTTTCTCTCGATTACCTCTATTACATCCTCTTCGTCATCAACCAGTAATAATGTATACATTTTATGTCTTCTCCCTGCTTGTAATTATTGAACTGCATACACCATAAAATCCGTGTGTAGCATAAATTTATCCCCCGGATAATAAAATCTGTCTGTATAGTATTATATCATATATGATATCTTCTTTTGTAGCTTTAAATAAACAAAAGTGTAATTCCAAAAGTATAACTGTCCACACAACAAAATTAAAGCAGAGATGCCACCCTGACATCTCTGCTGATCATTTTGGAAGTATGAAAAAGAAATTTTCTTGCGATATTATTTCTTCTGAACGTATTTCAGACAGTCAAGTGTAACTGCTACAAGAATGATAATTCCTGAGAATACGAACTGAAGGTTTGTATCAATACCAAGGATTGTAAGAGAGTATGTGAGTGCTGTGAAGATACATACACCGGTTACAACACCTGATATCTTACCGATACCACCTGTGAATGATACACCACCAACTACACAGGCTGCGATTGCGTCCATATCCCAGCCCTGTCCATAAGCTGCTGAACCTGAACCAACCATTCTTGCACACTCAAGCCATGAGCCAAATCCATAAAGGATACCGGCCATCACGAATGCGCCGAGAGTTACTGCAAATACTGAGATACCTGAAACTGCTGCTGCCTCCGGGTTTCCTCCTACTGCGTAGAGGTTTTTACCAAATGTTGTCTTGTTCCAGATAAACCATACAATTGCGATTGCTGCTACTGCCCAGAGGATGATGGTTGGGAAACCATTTAACTTTGGAATAATCATGTTAGGAATAACCGGCTCAATAGCACCGAATGAAACTCCCTTTGTAGCATATGTTACGATACCGAAGATAACAAGCATGTTGGCCATGGTTGAAATAAACGGATGCATCTTAAACTTCGCTGTAAAAAATCCTGCAATACTTGTGAAGAATGTACAAAGCACGATACATGCAAGTAATGCGATAACCACTCTTGCACCTGTTGGTACTCCTGTAAAGTCAAATATATGACCGAATACAGAACCTGTATTAATACCCTGATGCATGATGATTGTGGCTGTTGTCATACCCATACCAACCATTCGTCCAACAGAAAGGTCCGTTCCTGTTAAGAGGATAAGTCCTGCAACACCAAGTGCTAAGAACATTCTCGGTGAAGCCTGCTGAAGAATATTCAGTATGTTGTTGTATGTCAGAAGAGGTGTGCCCTTCTTTATCGGTGTTATGACACAAAGCGCTATGAATATAAGTATAATTGCAATATAAAGACCATTCTGTAACAGGAAGTTTCTCCTATTGAACGTATACTTGTAATTCTCCCATTTCTGAGCTCTTTTCTCCATAAATGTGAACTTTGAAAGACGAAGCATATCAATCAGGTGATACTTGTAGCTGTATGCCTCATGCTTTTTGTCCTTGATCGTCTGATACTCTTTCTCGAGCTCAAGCTTCTCATTGGAAATACGATTCTTGTGTACGTAGTTTTCTTCCTTTATCTCAGTACTGTCTGATGTCTTTGCAAGAGCAGCCTTGTGCTTTTTATCAAGCTCTGCCATTCTCTCATTATGAGCAGCAAGCGCCTCTGCCTTTTCCGCCTCACAGCTTGCCTTAACGGCATTGTAATACTTTGAATCAAAATTTTCCTTTAAATAGCTTTCAGCCTTGGCAATGAGCTTTGAAATCTCATCCTTGTTCTTTGCCTCAACAGCCTTTGCCTTTGCAAGCTCTTTCTCGCAGGCTGCTATTTCTGACTCTTTCTCGCCCTTTGAAAGAGTTTTATCTCTCTTGATGCCTGCTATCGCTGACTGACACTCTACAACCTTTGTAGTTCCGTCTTTTCTGAGTGCATCAATTTCTTTTTGTATTCCACCAACATATTCGTCGATAGGCTGGCGCAGAGCACGCTCCTGCTCAGCCGTTAAAATCTTACTATTAGCCATATCCGTCTTCTCCCTTTATTATAGGTACTTTGCACTGAGTCTCAGCAGTTCTTCCTGATTGGTTTCCTTTGTATTGACAATTCCTGAGAGTCGTCCGTTTGACATGACTCCGATACGATTTGTTATACCAAGGATCTCAGGCATCTCAGATGAAACTACAATGACTGTCTTACCCTGCTTTGCCATATTGATTATCAGCTCGTAAATCTCATATTTGGCACCTACATCGATACCTCTTGTAGGCTCATCCATCATGAATATCTGCGGTCCTCTTTCAAGCCATTTACCAAAGATAACCTTCTGCTGGTTTCCTCCTGACAGAGCCGAAATCATATCCTCCGGTCCCATACACTTTGTGTGCATAATCTTTATCTCATCAGAGGTGGCCTTTGTCATCTTGCTGTCTGAAAGTGCCGGTCCATTCTTATAAGCACCGAGATTTGCGATTGTTGTGTTAAAGGTGAGGTTTCCCTTAAGGAAAAGTCCATTTGCTTTTCTTTCCTCTGTGATAAGTGCGAAGCCATAGTCCATAGCCTCCTTTGCACAGGTGAAATTCATAAGCTGGTTCTTAAAATATACTCGTCCCGCAGCTCTTGTCCTGATTCCGAAAATCGTCTCAAGAAGCTCTGTACGACCTGCTCCGACAAGTCCGTATAGTCCAAATATCTCCCCCTCATGCACATCAAATGTGATGTCCTGCAGATGTGGCTCGTACTTTGTCGAAAGATGCTGTATTGACAAGATTACATCCTTTGGTTTGTTGTCTACCGGAGGGAATCTGTTCTCCAGTACTCGTCCAACCATCGCTGCAATCAGTTCATTCATATTTGTTTCTTTTGTGCTCTTTGTCATGACCAGATTTCCATCTCTAAGAACTGAAATCTCATCACATATCTCAAAAATCTCATCCATCTTGTGAGAAATATAGATAAGTGAAATACCCTGGTCACGAAGCATCCTCATCATCTGGAACAGCTTTTCAACCTCCTGTACCGTAAGTGATGATGTAGGCTCATCCAATACTATAACCTTTGAGTTGTATGATATTGCCTTTGCAATCTCACACATCTGTCGCTGTGATACTGACATATTTTTCATCGGCTGCTCGAGATTAACTGTCATTCCCAGCTTTCTGAATAATTCAGACGCTTCTTTTTTCATGCGTCCCTCATCAATCATACCAAATGAATTGACCGGATATCTTCCGAGAAACAGATTGTCTACGACATTTCTCTCAAGACACTGGTTCAACTCCTGATGCACCATCGCTATTCCATTTTCCAGTGCATCCTTAGGACCCGAAAAGCTTACCTCTTTTCCGTCCAGATATATAGTTCCCTCGTCCTTCTGGTATGTACCAAAAAGACATTTCATCATTGTCGACTTACCGGCTCCGTTCTCCCCCATGAGACCCATTACAGTACCTTTTTTCACATCTAAATTGATGTGGTCAAGAACCCTGTTTCGTCCAAATGACTTGCTCATGCCACGAATCGATAAGATGTTTTCATTATTCTTATCGCCCATACTTCCTGCTCCTAACTCTATATTTGCTGTCGTCTGTATACACTTTATTTTGGGGAGAGATTTTTCCCTCCCCAACTAAGTGCTTTAAATACTTTTACTGGTTCAAAAGAGCTGTATAAGAAGCTGCATTATCTGTCTTAACCATGTTGATTGCGAATGCATCGTACTGGCTTGGATTTCCAAGTCTGTTTGTGATATTAGACTCTGTCTGTCCATCACCACCGATGTACTCAACATCAAGATTTAAGAGATCATCATACTTCTGTAAGAGTGGCTGATATGTAGAGCTTAAGAAGTTATCTGAAGCATTGTAGATATTCAGCCATACCTTCTTTGTAGGGTGCTTTGCTGAATCAAGCTGTGTTGAAACAGGTGCCCATACAACTGTTGAATCTGTGAAATCCTTGTAGTTATCTGCTGTAACTGCTACGTTTAATGCGTAGTAAGATCTCTCATCATCCTTGTAAACATATACATCATCGCTTAATACGTTTCCTGCATCATCCTCTGTGCCGATACCTGTATCAATATCTACACCATCGAGTGCGTTTCTAAGTACACGAAGTGTGAGGTAAGCCTGAACGTCAGCATGCTGGCTGATTGTTCCGCCATAGCCCTCTGCGATAGCTGCTACTGCATCACTGTTGGCATCGTATCCGAATGTTGGAACCTTGTTGTCCTTTGACCATGCATTGAACATTGACATTCCCATTCCATCGTTGTTAGAAACAACTACGTCGATTGACTCGCCAAATGATGATGACCATGTTCCGATTGCATTTCCTGCTGTAGCTGCATCCCATGTAGCTCCTGCTGAGTTCTTCATCTCCTGTGAAGCAAGCTCTCTTACTACATAGTCTTTGCCGTTTACAGTAATCTTGCCGTCCTGAACCTCAGCTGCTTTTCCGTCTGAGTTTGTTCCTGCCGGAGCACTGTCAATCTCGCCGCTCTTGTCTACGCCTGTTCCAAGAGCTTTACGAACACCTCTTGTTCTTGCAATTGAATCGTTGTGTCCGATATCACCGATTGCAAGTACATATCCGATAACGCCATCCCCATTTCTGTCGATCGTATCAATGTTCTTCTCGATATACTCTTTTACCATTTCTCCCTGAAGTTCAGCTCCCTGATTAGCATCGAAACCTACATAATAGGTATCCTTGTTGTAGTTGAGTGCTGTTGTGTCAAGCTCTCCTGTTGAGCTGTTTGATGGCTGACGGTTGAACCACACAAGTGGCTTGTCCTTGTTTGCAACATCAGATGTCGATGTGCTGCTTCCCCCTTTCTGTGTACCAGAAGAACCCCCATCTGATCCACAAGCGGCCATTGACGCTGCCATAGCAGCTACCATCATGATTGCAACAAATTTTTTCTTCATATATTTTTGTCCCCCTTTGTTTTGTTGGTAAGGCTAGTATACAAAAATATTTCGGGAATCACTATAGAATATTTTTCGATAAACATTAAAAATTTTACTGTTTTTCGTCATGTAGACGAAAATTTTCTAGTTTTTATTTTTTCGCTACGTCATATTGTTCAGCTTCAACAAAAACGGGCTTTCCGCTTTGTCCTTATTACTTCCTTTGCTCCGTCACTCACAAACATTCCAATCCCTCTTTTCTTATACAAAATTCCTGCATCCACAAGTATATTTATGCCCTTTGCCGCTGTAGACGGATTTATCGCATACAGCTTTGCAAGCTCGTTTGTGCTCGGCACGCGCTCATCCTCCAAAAGCACATCCCGCAGTATGTCGTTTTCTATCATTTCGCTTATCTGAATATAGATTGATTTCTCCTGATTCAGAATTTCATTCACATGCTCCGCCTCTTTTCTATACAAATAGAAAACGTTATACGTATGGCTGTATGTACAGTTTACGTTTGGTATATGGTTAAGTATGCTGTACGTATAAAATACTTAGAACAAGTTGTCAGTGATTGAATGAATTACGGGTACAAAAAAGCACCATTTATAGGTGCTGAAAATAAAGAAAACTATAAGCAATACTTATTGTAGCATGTGTAAATTTACACTTCAATCACAGAGATGTGCCAATATTATGTCATAGCATAATAAAAGGGATTAGATGAACACTATCTAATCCCTAAAGGTTATGGTGTAACGATATTTAGTTTCTCTATTGCAACTTCAGTGTCAAGTACATTATTCTCAAAGAAATAGAAAGTAATTTCTTGACCAGCCTCTAAATGTGTAATGTCGAGAGATGATTTGTTGCAATTTAATGTAATATTGGTACCATCAAAAAAATTATTTTTTTGACTGATATCAACACAGATTTTTTTTTGAGAGTTATCTATGGATGTGATGATACCGTTTGAATGGAACCAATGAGTATTATCATCTCCGGAAATAGCATTTTCTTCCATAATAGAATCTCCTTTCATGGAACCATTTTTATGTATGAATATCACAACAATTCCGCTTAATATTAATACAAATATTAGAATAAGTAGTCGCTTTTTTTTATCCATTAAAAGTTGTACCTCGCAAATCAGTCCAGTTTCCAAAATCTAAATTTAAATATCGTACATATTCATTCCAACCATCAAATACCATTAAAGTATGGAGTTGATTTCCAGAGCTTTTGCTTTGTATAGTGGCATATCCCTGAACAGCCATGGAATGACCGGAACGTATGTTATCATCTTCATTAATTATTCCGTTGCAGAATTCTTACCGCTTTTTAATCAGGAGTGCGCACTTGTTCCGCAATTACCTACTTGTTGTACTTTTTATTATCGTAACTATCCAGAACCACCACACACATTCACAAAACCGCACGATATTTGTACTTTATCTGCACTCTGTTTAGCATCGCTGCTACACAGCTAATTTCGCTCATATTTGCGGTATGGTTGCATGGTTAACCACTCAAGTAACTAACCTATGAACTTATAATAGATAATATAAATAATATTGTCAACTGTATTTTTCTCCATATAAAAAAGACCATACACTCAGTTGTTTTCTGAATGTATGGTCTTTTAATTCATATTATTCCCAACAGCACTATGGTAGTTCAAATGTCATTCTCTCACCTGTAGCAGGATGGTCAAAAACAATTTTATATGAGCAAAGTGCAAGCTGTTCCCTTACACCGCCACAGGTGCGTCCTGATTTGCTTCCCGTTCCTGAATTATTTGAGGCAGGCTTCCCATACTTGGTATCCCCAATCAGAGGATAGCCGATATGTGCAAGCTGCAAACGTATCTGATGATGCCTTCCTGTGAGCAGCTTTATGTCAAATTCTGTTCTAATGCATTCATTTTGTGAGCTGTCCCTATCCGGCGTCACTGATATCACCCTATACTGAAGCACTGCTTTTTTTGCCAGCCTGTCTTTTTCGCTTGTAATTTTTGATGTATTGGTACGCTTGTCAAATGAGATATAATCTGTAAGAGTATGCCATGCCGAGTCATGATTATCTTCTTCCTTATCTGCTCCCGACACTCCCTGCCCTCTGCTTGCCGCACGATAATATTTCTCGGTTGTATGCTCCTTTATTTGTCTGCTTAAAGAAGCCGCTGCTTTCTGATTCTTGGCAAATACCATCACTCCCTCTACCGGCTGGTCGAGCCTGTGCACTATGCCGACATAAGGCGGCTCATTTTTAGCCGCCCTGTAATTTCTTATGAAACTCTCCATATCCTGCTGCCCTATACGCCTGGTCTGTGTAGCAATTCCCGCCGGCTTGTAGCAGATGATAATGTCGTTGTCTTCGTAAATGATATCTGGTTTTCCCATGTTGTAACTCCCGCAAATTGTTATTGTAAATTTTAAATGTTCAGTACATTTACAGTTGCGATACGCAAGCATATAGCCAAGTGTCACCTCACATACAAACGAAGGCAGCATCGGTGTAAAATAATAGTTACTTATTATATTTTATCAACTTAATGAGTTGTTAGCAATGATATTTAAAAACTAATTCTGACAATTTAATATTCTTTTTGCACATTCTATCTGTTCCTTTGTCGGAGGTTCCACCCCCTCAAGCTGGTATGGTATACCAAGCTCCTTCCACTTGAACACCCCAAGTGTGTGGTACGGCAGCACCTCAACCCTGTCCACGGTTTTAAGTGTGTCGATAAACTCTCTAAGCTGATTTAAATATCTCTCATCCGTGGTGATTCCAGGCACAAGCACATGACGTATCCACATTTTTTTACCGTTTTTTGAGAGATATTGTGCCATATCAAGGATATTCTTATTTGTCTGTCCCGTAAGCTTTTTGTGCTCCTCGTCATCTATATGCTTGATGTCCAGCATGAAAAGATCTGTATATTTCATCAGCTCATTAAATTTGCCGAAGAACGGTTCTTCCACGGTAAACGGATTTCCTGATGTGTCAAGGCATGTGTTTACACCTTTTTCCTTTGCAAGCTTAAATAGCTCTGTGACAAAGTCTATCTGCAAAAGTGCTTCACCTCCGCTTACTGTAATGCCGCCTGTTTGCTTCCAGTACGCTTTATAGCGCATGGCGGTCTTTAGCACCTCCTGCGGTGTCATCAGCTTTGCACCGTCATTTTCGCCGCATTTGGCCCATGTATCCGGATTGTGGCAGTATTTACAGCGCATATTGCAGCCCTTCAAAAATACTATATATCTCACTCCCGGGCCGTCGGCTGAACCGAAGCTTTCTACCGAGTGTACTCTTCCTAGTGTTTCTCCCATGTTTTTCCTCCTTTAGGTTGTTGTTGCTGCTACTTTTATTTTTATGGTACGGAATTTTCGGCAACCCGCCGACCGGGACTTTGCAATGCTCAGGTTCTTCGGGCTAAGAGGCTGTATGAATTATGATTTTGGTTTTCTATGCTTGACGCGACCGGCTTTTACGCGCCTTCCGAAAATTCCTTACGCTGTGGTGTTATTTAGAAAATCAGAATATGCAGGCACTTGGCCTGCACATTCTGGAATATCTATAATTGTATATTAACTCTGTAAATTTATATCACATACATAATATATGGCATATCCTAATATGATCTACGAATTGCTCCGTTGCCCTGCAACTTACGCAATTCTACAACCATTCGCAATCCGCTTCTTTTCTTACGAAAATCGCTTCTTGCTCATGTTTGTTCGGGTCACAAGAGCATACTACTCTTTCTGCAAGCAGAATCGTAGTACACTCTGTGACACCTTAGATCATATTACATTCTCTCGTGGCATGTACGTGAGATTACATCGAGCTGCTGCTCTCTTGTGAGGTCGATGAACTTAACTGCGTATCCTGATACTCGGATTGTGAAGTTTGCGTACTCCTCCTTCTCAGGATGCTCCATTGCATCGATGAGCTTCTCTTTACCGAATACGTTTACATTGAGGTGATGTGCACCCTGATCGAAGTATCCGTCCATTACGTTTACAAGGTTGTCAATTCTCTCACCCTCGTTGTTTCCGAGTGCTCCCGGGTTGATGGTCTGTGTATTTGAGATTCCATCAAGTGCCCACTCATATGGAAGCTTTGTGAGTGAGTTTAAGGATGCGAGAAGTCCGTTCTGCTCTGCGCCGTATGATGGGTTTGCTCCAGGTGAGAGTGGCTCTCCGGCTTTACGTCCGTCAGGCATTGCTCCTGTAGCTTTTCCGTATACTACGTTTGATGTAATTGTAAGGATTGATGTTGTAGGCTCTGAATCACGGTATGTGTGATGCTTCTTTAACTTGTCCATGAATGTCTTAAGAAGCCATACACCGATTTCGTCCGCGCGGTCATCATCGTTTCCGTATTTAGGGAACTCTCCCTCAATTTCGAAATCCTTTGCCAGTCCGCTCTCGTCACGTACTACTTTAACCTTTGCATATTTGATTGCTGAAAGAGAATCGATTACGTGTGAGAATCCTGCGATTCCTGTTGCGAATGTTCTCTTTAAGTCTGTATCCATGAGTGCAAGCTCTGCTGCCTCATAGTAGTATTTGTCATGCATGTACTGGATAAGGTTTAATGTATTTACATAAATGTCTACTAACCAGTCCATCATCTTGTCGTATTTCGCCATTACCTCGTCATAGTCAAGGTACTCTGCTGTGATAGGTGCGTAGTTTGGTCCTACCTGCTCACCTGATTTCTCATCAACACCACCGTTGATAGCGTAGAGGAGACATTTTGCAAGGTTCGCACGTGCTCCGAAGAACTGCATTTCTTTACCTGTCTGTGTTGCAGATACACAGCAGCAGATTGCATAATCATCGCCCCATACAGGCTTCATTGCATCATCGTTCTCATACTGGATTGAGCTTGTCTCAATTGAGATGCGGGCTGCATAATCCTTGAAGGTCTGAGGAAGCTTTGATGAGTAGAATACTGTGAGGTTTGGCTCCGGTGCAGGTCCCATGTTCTCTAATGTATGGAGGAAACGGAAGTCTGTCTTTGTAACCATTGAACGTCCGTCCACACCTGTTCCTGCCACGTCAAGTGTTGCCCATACAGGATCACCTGAGAATAACTGGTTGTATGAAGGGATACGTGCAAATTTAACCATACGAAGCTTCATTGTAAAATGGTCAATGAGCTCCTGTGCTTCCTGCTCTGTGAGGATGCCCTTGTCCATATCTCTCTTGATGTAAATGTCAAGGAATGTAGATACACGTCCTACTGACATTGCTGCACCATTCTGTGTCTTGATTGCTGCAAGGTATCCGAAGTATAACCACTGAACTGCCTCTTTTGCGTTTGTTGCAGGTCTTGAGATATCATATCCGTAAATCTCTGCAAGCTTCTTCATATCCTCAAGACATTTAATCTGCTCTGCGATTTCCTCTCTTAAACGGATAACATCATCTGTCATCTGTCCACAGCCACAGTTTGCCTTATCCTTCTTTTTCTCCTCGATGAGATAATCAAGTCCGTATAACGCTACTCGACGGTAATCGCCCACGATACGTCCACGGCCGTATGTGTCAGGAAGACCTGTAAGGATCTTTGCATGACGGACCTTCATCATCTCAGGTGTGTATGCATCGAATACTGCTGTGTTGTGTGTCTTATGATATTTTGTGAAAATCTCCTTGAGCTTGTCGCTTACATTGTAACCATATGTCTCAGCAGCCTGCACCGCCATCTTGATTCCACCGTAAGGCATGAATGCTCTCTTTAACGGCTTATCTGTCTGAAGACCTACAATCTGCTCGAGGTCCTTTAATGACTCATCTATATATCCAGGGCCGTAAGCTGTGATTCCTGTTACAACCTCTGTCTCCATGTCAAGAACTCCGCCCTTGGCACGCTCCTCTTTCTGTAATTTCTGGAGTGCATCCCACAGCTTGTTTGTAGCATCTGTCGGATCAGCTAAAAAGCTCTCGTCTCCGTCGTATGGAGTGTAGTTGTCCTGAATAAACTGACGGACGTTGATTTCCTCTTTCCAAAGACGTCCTTCAAATCCATCCCACTCTTTCATTTCTATCATTGTAATATCCTCCTTAAAATGTGTGAATGTTACTTCGTTTGATTAGTTTTGTTTAACTGTGGTTAGTATATACTTACTACAGTATTTTTGTCAATATCCATGTTGTTTCTTTTGAGATACATTCCCTAGTTATTTACACGACTATGGCTGATTTTATAATCAAAAAGAGCCGGCTGTCCGGGTTTATCGCCCAGACGGTCGGCTCTTATTTGTTATATTTCATGTGGTTATTCCACTTATCCGTCAGTCATATAACACGTTCATAGTAGACTATTTTTCTCAATAAAGCAATAGGTTTTTAGAACTATTTTTATTCTTTTCTATTCCGCACGGACCGCCCAGCGCATCTTCGTGGACCTGGCACGTCCGTTCTGAGCACATTCCTGTGCTGATGGACGAATCACATCCTTGGAATAGTCGCTGTATATTCCTGCTTTATATCCTGCCTTGAGTGCCTTTTTGACCAGCTTGTCCTCTCCTGAATGGAAGGTAAGGATGGCAGCTCTTCCTCCGGGCTTTAATGCTCCCGGAAGCTTTTCCATAAACTCATATAGCACCTCAAACTCATGGTTTACGTCTATGCGGAGCGCCTGGAATGTGCGCTGACAGGTCTTTTTGATTATGTCCTTCTTATCCTTTTCAGGCAGAAAATCGAGTGTCTGCTCTATAATGTGACGAAGCTTTGTGGTCGTACCTATGCGGTTCCCCTTCCTGATCTCGTCTGTGATAGCCTTTGCAAGCTCCTCGCAATACGGCTCATCTGAGTTCTCATAGAGCATACCTGAAAGTTCCTCACGGGATATATTATCAAGCCGCTCTGCCGCACTGATACCGGCATTTGGATTAAGACGCAGATCCAGCGGTCCATCCACCTTAAACGAAAAACCACGCTCAGGATTATCTATCTGCATTGATGAAACTCCCAGATCGGCAAGTATGAAATCAAAGCCTCCTACTTCCTTTGCAATCTCATCTATTGTGCAGAAGTTTTGAAGCTTTATGGTGAGAATATCCTCTCCAAAGCCTGCTTCAGCGAGACGCTTTTTTGTCTTTTCAGACTCGATTGGGTCAACATCTGTAGCAAACATATGTCCCTGTCCTTCAAGCTTTTCAAGCATTGCCCTTGTGTGGCCACCGTATCCGAGTGTGGCATCAAAGCCTGTCTGTCCCGGCTTTATGTCCAGAAAATCTATGATTTCTTTTACCATTATGGATATGTGCATGCCCGCAGGGGTATTTCCCTTGCTGATGACATGCTCAATTGTATCCTTGTATTTCTCCGGATTTAATTCCTTGTATTTTTCCTCAAATTTTTTGGGATATTTTCCGCTATAATGCACGCGGCGCTTGTGCTGTTTTTCTTCGCTCATTTTATGCTCCGTTTCATTCTGGGTTAGAACTGTTACGCTGACTTTTGCTACAGTATAACTTTTATTTTACTTTTCCGCAAGATAATGACTTACATTCCTATACCATCTGCACGAGCCACACGTCGCTTTTCACCATGAAGTATCCGATGACTACCTTTATCAGCTCTGTGGCCTGCACAAGGAAGTACACTGCTACTATGCCAATTGCTGTGTATTTGGCGAGCACAAATGCCACCGGCACCACTATCACCCACGTAAATACGGAGTCAAACAGAAATGTGACCAGTGTCTTGCCGCCTGAGCGGAGTGTGAAATACGACGAATGTGTAAATGCACAAAACGGCATAATTATCGCTGATACCGCTATGAAGCTTGTTGCGAGTGACTTGATTTCATCTGTTGTGTTATATATCTGAGGGAAAAATCCGCCTACCAGAAGCATGACCGCCGCCATTACAGAACAGCAGAACACACTGAACACTATCATCTTGTTATCCGCATCCTTTGCCTTTTCAAGCTCACCGGCTCCAAGATACTGCCCTACAACTATGCTGATGCATGCGCCAAGCTGTATAAACACGATATTGAAAAGGTTTGTTATCGTTGTCGCAATGTTTAAACCTGCGATTACCGAGAGTCCTCGTACTGAATAGCACTGTGTAACCGTTGTCATGCCTGCTGCCCATAAAAGCTCATTGAGCATGAGTGGCAGTCCCTTGATGAATATAGTCTTAAACTCACCAAACGGCATTCCTATTCCTCTGTAAGCGCCCTCGAGATATCTATTCTTATCCCTGTTTTTATGCGCCCACAGCACAACTATTATTGTCTCAATATATCGCGACATCACAGTGGCAATAGCGGCTCCCGCCACACCCAGCTTTGGTATCGGTCCTATTCCGAAGATGAGCAGAAAATCAAGCACCGCATTGCTTCCAACTGCTGCAAAGCTTGCAACCATCGGTACAAAAGTCTGTCCTGTTTCCTTTATGTTTGTCGCATAGGCCTGCGTCACCGCAAACGGTATGAGACCTATCATAACAATTTCCAGATATTCCTTTCCATATGCCAGTGCTACCTCCGTGGCACCGTTTCCTGCCGTATCTGTCAGATAAAGTGATATGAAACCTGTTCCGTTCGTGATAAACAGTGTCATCGCTATTGCTGTAACAAGCAGCGCTGCATACAGCTTGAATCTGAAGGAATACATATGCCCCTTATGATTTCCCTTGCCAAAATACTGTGCTCCGAATATACTTGCCGCTGACACCGCCCCAAACACTGCCAGATTGTACACAAATATGAGCTGGTTTACGATTGCTACTCCCGACATCTGCTCTGTACCAAGCTGTCCTACCATAATGTTGTCCAGAAAGCTTACCAGATTTGTGATTGCATTCTGGATTATCATTGGTATGGCCAGCATGAGATAGCGCTTATAAAATGCTTTGTCTCCTATATATTTTTGTCTGAATTTATGCATATTTGTCCCCCTTTCGATTTCTCCATGGTCCTTTCGTGCAATGTTACTATTCTACTACGTCAGACTTTATTTTTCAAATATTTTATGTGTTTTTCCTTAACTTATTTTAGGATTCAGAATTTTGTATCATAATGGCCATGGGGCGGGGCGTAAGTCACAGAGTCCGGGTGGGCACGCCACGCTCTCGCTTCCGCTACGCTTCGCAGCTAAGATTCTGTACGAATTATGCCTTGGGGTTTTTCTATGCTTGACGAAACCGGCTTTTATGCGCCGTCCATGGCGCATAACGCCTTGCCCAGCCGTCCATGGCTGGACATTTCTAGGTTTCATGGGCATAATTCTACAGCTTCTAAGCTGCTCCGCTATTCGCGTCCGCGAGAGCGTGGCATGCCCACCCGGACTCTGTGACTTACGCCCCTTACGTTGTGGTTGGTTTTAATTTTTATTATATCTGCGTCCTATTATAAACGGCACCGAAAACTATTATATCGAAGCTATTGTATAATAACAGTACTATTTTCCAATAATTAAAGCTCCCGACTGACAACACTATTTGCGTTGTCAATCGGGAGCTCTTAATTTTAAATTCTAATATCTAACTGTTATAATTATAGCTTTACTTTTTATGTCAATATCCTGTTTATTTGTTTACTGTCGGTTCATATCCTGTGTTTCCTGATACTTTCTGATTACGAAAAACATGGTAGTTCCATCACCCTCTTTGCTGGTAGCCCATATCTTGCCGCCGTGATCCTCTATAATCTTCTTTACGATGGAAAGTCCTATGCCGCTGCCTCCGGTAGCCGAATTTCTCGACGCATCCGCTCTGTAAAATCTGTCAAAAATATATGGCATATCTCTCTGGTTGATTCCTCGTCCATTGTCCTCGATTTCAACCTGTATGAAGTCACCAACATCATTTATCCTGATATCTATATAGCTTTGTGTCTTGTTCATATACTTCACCGAATTGCCGACTATATTATTAATCACACGGCGAATCTGCTCCGGATCAGCAATGATAAGCACGTTGCTATCCACATGATTCTCATATGAAAGCCTGATATTTTTTGCCTCAAGATCGAGTCCTATTTCCTCAACACAGTCGTTAAAATAATCTGTGACATTTATCTTCGCAAAATTATATGGAATCCTGTTCGTATCAATCTTCGAGTAAAGTGTCAGCTCATTAATGAGCTTATCCATATCGTTTGCCTTATTGTAAATGGTCCTGACGTATTTATCTACCTTTTCAGGGGTGTTTGCCACTCCGTCAAGTATGCCCTCGGCGTAGCCCTTTACCGCTGTAATAGGAGTCTTTAAATCATGTGCGATATTACTGATTAACACTCTGTTTTCAGACTCATTCGTCACCTTTTCCTCGGCATTTTTCTTGAGGCGGGCACGCATCTGCTCAAACGCAGTACACAGCTCGCCAATCTCTCCGTCGCTCGGGCTCGTCTCAAGCTCAAAGTCCAGATTACCATCCTTGATATTTTCAGCGGCAATACGCAGCCTCTCTATCGGTGTGATGATACTCCTGTATATCCACACTATAAGCATGGCAGCCGTAGTAAGAAGTATCAATACTAGTGCAAATGCTCCCTCCATCAAAACAGTCCTGACCTCAGGGATCACGCACGCAGTTGATGTCACTATGTAAAGACTCGCCTCGTCACCATCACTGTCACGAAAATTAAGCTGCTTTATGAGCACCTTGTCATCACTGTCCATATAGCTGCTCACATCAGAGCTGCTCTGCTTATTGGATATTCGCGGAAGCTTTCTCAAAATATCATCATTGTCAATTCCACCATTGAAAATGAGCTCTCCTTCACTTTTCACTATGAGATATGAATACTTCTTCTCCAGCTTCTTATTTATCTTAGTCAGATAATCACTATCAAGAAGCCTGGATGGTTCTATGAGCGATGTCTTCTCGAGCTCATCATATGTGCGCCCTGTCACCTTGTTCAGAAACTGTACTGTGTCAGTGAGCGCGAGCATGCCCGCATCCTCCATGCCATATGTCTTGTTTATGGCCTTTAGCTGAATCTTATTGAAACCCACAAGCACTATACTGGTGAGCACAACAGGCACAAAAATAATTATGCAGAATGATATAGCAAGTTTTGTTTTTATCTTCATAGTATTCTCCATTTGAATAAATTAATAAGCCACTTTATATATACAACAAGGACATATCCTTTCGCATTTGAATTTGATATGTCCTATTAATACTACAATATCTACTATATTTTTTTAAAATCACTACAGCTTAAATCTGTATCCCACGCCCCAAATAGTCTCAATATACTGTGGCTTTGCAGTGTTCATCTCGATTTTTTCACGAATCTTCTTGATATGTACAGTGACTGTCGCGATATCTCCGACCGAATCCATATTCCAGATTTCCTTGAAGAGCTCCTCCTTGGTAAATACATGGTTTGGATTTTCCGCAAGGAATGTGAGCAGGTCAAATTCCTTTGTGGTAAACTGCTTTTCCTCTCCGTTTACCCAAACACGGCGGGCTGTTTTGTCAATCTTGATGCCACGAATTTCAACGATGTCATTTTCAGGTGTGGCGCTTCCGATCAGGCGCTCATATCTGGCCAGATGAGCCTTTACCCTGGCAACAAGCTCTGATGGTGAAAACGGCTTTGTGACATAATCATCTGCGCCGAGTCCGAGTCCTCTTATCTTGTCGATATCATCCTTCTTTGCTGAAACCATGAGTATCGGTGTGTTCTTTTTCTCACGAATCCGCTTACAAATCTCAAATCCATCAATGCCCGGCAGCATAAGATCCAAAATAAACAGATCAAAATCCTCCGCCAAAGCCCTTGCGAGACCGCTTGTGCCATCATTCTCCACCTCTACCTCAAAGCCGCTCAGCTCCAGGTAATCCTTCTCAAGATCAGCAATTGCAACCTCGTCCTCTACTATCAAAATTCTGCTCATATCCGTTCCTCCTGAAAATAAAAAGCCATGGAAACCGACTCAATGTCAGTCCCATGACTTAATTATATCATATATCCGGTAACTTCTGTCTAAATTTTCTCTAAATTCTTTCTAACTTTTTCTAAGAAATATAATGTATACTATCCGGCGCTCACAACCTAAAAAGCGCGAAGCCACACATATTGTTTAGAGATACTTCTTGAGGTCCTCAACCTTATCAAGTGCCTCCCAAGGCAGCTTGATATCTGTACGTCCAAAGTGTCCGTATGCCGCTGTCTGGCGGTAGATAGGTCTTCTGAGGTCAAGCATCTTGATGATTCCGGCCGGACGAAGGTCGAAATTCTCCCTTACAATTTCAACGATTCTGTCATCTGCAAGCTTTCCTGTGCCGAATGTATCAACCATAATAGATGTTGGCTGTGCAACACCGATAGCATATGAAAGCTGAATCTCACACCTGTCAGCAAATCCTGCTGCTACAAGGTTCTTTGCTACGTAACGTGCTGCGTATGCTGCTGAACGGTCTACCTTTGTACAGTCCTTTCCTGAGAAAGCTCCGCCGCCGTGACGTGCATATCCACCGTAGGTGTCTACGATAATCTTACGACCGGTGAGACCTGCATCTCCGTGTGGTCCACCTATTACGAAACGTCCTGTAGGATTGATAAAGAACTTTGTCTCATCGTCAATCATATCCTTTGGAAGAATTGGATCAAATACATATTTCTTGATGTCCTCATGGATCTGCTCCTGGGTAACATCCTCGTCGTGCTGTGTTGAAAGTACAACTGCCTCAAGTCTTACCGGCTTTCCTGCCTCATCATACTCTACTGAAACCTGTGTCTTTCCGTCCGGACGAAGGTATGTAAGTGTGCCGTCTTTTCTAACCTTTGTGAGCTGGAATGCAAGCTTGTGAGCGAGTGCGATTGGGTATGGCATATACTCCTCAGTCTCATTTGTAGCATATCCAAACATCATTCCCTGATCTCCGGCTCCGGTGTCGAGGTTGTCTGTAAGGTCGCCCTCTTTTGCCTCGAGTGCCTTGTCAACTCCCATGGCGATATCAGCAGACTGCTTGTCGATTGAAACCATTACTGCACATGAGTTTCCGTCGAGTCCCTTCTTTCCGTCATCATATCCGATCTCAAGTGCTGTTTTTCTGACGATTGCAGGAATATCAAGCTGTGCCTTTGTGGTAATCTCTCCTGTTACAAGGATGAAGCCTGTACAGCTTGCTGTCTCACATGCGACACGGCTCATCGGGTCCTGCTGTATGCATGCATCAAGGATGGCATCTGATACTGCATCGCAGAGCTTATCCGGATGTCCCTCAGTTACTGATTCTGATGTAAATAATAATTTCTCCATTAATTATCTGTTGCTCCTTTCATACTGTGTGACCAATATTTTTCCAATAAAAAACCACTTACTGCAAATAAGTGGATTAAAATTAAGATAATAAAAATCCTCTTATTGTTCGATTACTCGCTCAGGTTGGCACCTTCCTGTTTTCTAACGGGGTTGCCGTGACTTCATAGATCCTTTGTATCTCCATCACTCTGAATAAGAGAAGTTACAATATAGAATTTTTCAAATCTCTGTCAGCTATATTACTACCACATGATATATATGTCAAGTATCATTTTCTATACAGATTTATCAATAATCCATTTTCGATACCCTATTCATTATTTATAAGCTATTTTATGCAATTATTCTTTCTTCCTTTATTGACTTTCATAATTTTTGTAATTATACTTAAATTTGTATTTATAGTACTAAACACACAATATCAAAATAAATTTTTGGAGTAACTCATGATTAAAATCAGCATAAAAGATGCGCAGATTGGTATGGTGGCAGCAGAACCGATAAAGACCCCTCTGGGGCAGATACTTGCACTGCCCGGCACACCACTCACCCGTCAGCTCATCAACAAAATGAAGCTATATAAGGTAGGCAGCATCTCAATTCAAAACCCATCCTATGCAGTAGCACCGCAAGCCGGCGAAAATACAGCAAAGCGAGACAAGGTAAAACCTGTACCAAAAACCCGCGCACATGAGATGGTGACCAACATCCAGCGTGTTCAGGCCTCAGAAGAGTTCCTAGGCTTCCAGCTCAAATACCTCACATGCATAAATCAAATCAAGGATACCTTTGGCAAAATCTGTGCCGGTGAAAAATCCTTTGATGAGGCTGCGCTTCTTACTGCTGTCATTGACCTTTCCTCATCGTGCGGCACTACAATCGAGACCTTTGACATGCTCTACAACATGCGCACCATTGCAGACCCGTTGTACTCACACTGTCTGAATGTAGGGCTTATTACAAGGATGATCGGACGATGGCTTCATATGGAAAAGACAGATGTGAATACGCTTACTATCGCAGGAGTACTTCACGATATCGGTAAATGCAAGATTCCCGATGATGTGCTAAACAAGCCTGACAAG
This sequence comes from Agathobacter rectalis ATCC 33656, assembly GCF_000020605.1. NCBI lineage: Bacteria > Bacillati > Bacillota > Clostridia > Lachnospirales > Lachnospiraceae > Agathobacter > Agathobacter rectalis. The sequence continues at coordinate 419,151 of NC_012781.1, read as the reverse complement.
CTCACTGATGAAGAATTTGCGCTCATAAAAAAGCACCCACAGTTTGGTTTTGATTTGATTAGGGATCTGCAGATTGACTCCAGAATAAAGCGCACAGCCCTCATGCATCATGAGCGCTGTGATGGTTCAGGCTATCCTTCACAGCTTGACAGCTCACTGATTGACGACTTTGCCATGATAACAGCCATTGCCGACGTATATGATGCCATGACTGCTGCCAGACGCTATCGTGCACCACTTTGTCCGTTCGCTGTCATATCAAGCTTTGAGAGTGAAGGTTTTACAAAGTACAATACAAAGTTCCTGCTTTTGTTTTTGAAAAAGCTTGCTACCACATACCAGAGCAACCGTGTAATGCTCAACGATAGCCGGTTCTGTAATATTGTGATGCTCAACCCACATGAACTGTCACGCCCTATTGTACGTTTTGATGACGGCAGTATACTTGATTTGTCCACAAACCGCGAGTTTTTCATCAAATCTGTGATGTAAGCCGATTTATAATCAAAAGGGGGACGGAGTAGTTACTCAAAAAAATTATAAAATAACAAAAAATAAGAACCGTGCATCTACAGTAAGATGCTGCCGGTTCTTATTTTATATATTGCATTTATATTGTGTTTACATTTCATGCTTTACGTATATATCTATTACGATACCTTGAGTATGAACTTCTGAAGCTCCTTCTCATCCTCTACCCTGGCAATCTTTGCACCAATCTTTGTAAGCTTCTCCTCGAGTGCCTCATAGCCTCTCTGGATATAGTAGATATCATCAACCACTGTGATGCCCTCTGCTGCAAGACCTGCTATAACCAGTGCAGCTCCTGCTCTTAGGTCAGGTGCATTCACTCTGGCACCTGTGTATCTTTTCACGCCGCTGATGATTGCTATATTGCTCTCTACCTTTATATCAGCTCCCATTCTGGTGAGCTCGTCAACATACTTGAAACGATTCTCAAATATGCTCTCTGTCACTGTACTGGTGCCCTCAGCGATACCCAAAAGCACCGCCATCTGTGGCTGCATATCTGTCGGGAAGCCCGGATATGGAAGTGTGGTGACCTGTGTATGCTTTAAATGTCCATCTGATATTACTCTGACTGAGTCATCAAACTCCTCTACCTGGCAGCCTACCTCCAACAGCTTTGCTGTGGTGGCCTCAAGATGCTTTGGAATGACATTCTTTACCAGCACGTTGCCTCCCGCTGCCGCAACTGCAAACATGAATGTACCGGCCTCAATCTGATCCGGAATGACAGAATACTCTGTAGCATGTAATTTCTCCACACCTACAATTCTGATGACATCGGTTCCTGCGCCCCTGATATTTGCTCCCATGCTGTTTAAGAAGTTTGCCACATCAACGACATGAGGCTCCTTAGCCGCATTCTCGATAACAGTCTTGCCATCTGCCATGGCTGCAGCCATCATAATATTGATTGTGGCACCTACAGAAACCTTATCCATATATATATGTGTGCCCTTAAGCTCCTTTGCCCTGGCGATGACAAGGCCATGAGCTATGTCTATGTCTGCTCCCATGGAGCGGAAGCCCTTCATATGAAGGTCAATCGGCCTGCTTCCGATATCACAGCCTCCCGGAAGCGCAACCTCTGCATGCTTGTATTTTCCAAGTAATGCACCAATTAAATAATATGATGCCCTGATTCGTCTGATGAATTCATTATCGACATTTACGCCCCTGATAAATGAACCGTTTATCTTTACCTTGTGTATATCCACGCGCTCCACATGTGCGCCGATTTCTTCGATTGCCTGAAGTAAGACATTGATATCCCTTACATTTGGCAAATTATCTATTGTTACAGTCTCGTCTGTCATTATGGCAGCGGCCAAAATAGCAAGTGCAGCATTTTTGGCTCCACCAATTTCAACTTCACCGTATAAAGGATTTCCACCTTTGATTACGTACTGTTCCATATTCCACCTCTATGAATTCAGGAGTATACTTCCTCCTAATATACTATTCTCAATTTACACTATTGTTATACATCCAACTACAAATTTCATTTATGACGACGTATTTAAGCCGCCATTTGTGCCGGTGCTGCTTTTAATAAATGACGCAGCAGCTACTATTATCTAATCATATCACGATAAATAAGCACTATAATTCAAGTGCCTCCACCAGCTTCTCTACTGTCTGCTCCACATCAAGCCCCTCCTCGGAAACCTCGATGTCTGCATACTGCTCATACAATTTTGAGCGCTCTTCAAAAAGGGTTTCTAAAGTCTGCCCTTTCTTTAATACTACACCTCTACCCTTTATGTCTGCAAGTCGTTTTTCCAAAATGGCATAAGAAACCTTGAGATACACAACTCTGCCTATCTCCTTAAGATGCTCCATGGCCTCTTTTCCGTATACCACCGAACCGCCTGTAGCTATAATGGCCCTATCAGCCCTGATAGAAGCATTGACACGGTTCTCTACCTCTATAAAACCGTCCGTGCCCTTTTCCTCAATTATCTCACGCAGAAGCTTTCCCTCCTGCTCCTGTATCAGTAAATCCGCATCCAGGAAGCTGTATCCCAGCACCTTTGCAAGTATTACGCCTATGGTACTCTTTCCAACTCCCGGCATGCCTATAAGTACGATATTAGTTCTCTGTTCCATCTACTGCCTCAGTATTCTCTGTATCTGTACTATTGGTGCTTTCTGACTGCTGTGTGCTCTCTGTAGCGCTTGTGTCTGCTGCCTTTTTGTCCTTCTTGGTAGTAGTAAAATAATTGTGAATCTTGATCTTGTCAAGTTGCTTCTGCTTTACAGACCATTTTTCATCGTCCTGCCATCCTGAAAGGATGCCATTGTAATATTTGTCCTCTTTATTGCCCTTTACAGTCTTCCTGTTTGACTCTGTTGCTTTCTCATCGGTCTTTTTTGTCGAGCCTTACGATATAGTAAGTGCTGTCTGTGGTGATGAGGTCTGAGGTCTGTCCCTCCTCAAGGGAATTGAGTGCATCTACAACGCTCTGATCAAGATTGTTTGTAGTGTATACACTGTCCTTTGTCTTGCTGTCCGATGACTCTGAGCTCTCTGTAGACTCTGTGTCATCTGATTTCTTATCTGAATCATCTGTCTTCTCCGCATCCGGATCAACGTATGTGGCGTATGTGCCTGTTGTGGCTGTAGTGCCTGCTGCCTTGGCTGCATCCTCTAAGGATGATCCTCCTGCAAGCGCCTCTACCACTGCATCTGCCTGTGCCTTTATCTGTGCTGACTGCTCATCTGTATATGTCTGATACTGGTAATTAGAGTCATATGCACCCTTGTAATCAAGCTTCACAATGGTGTATGCAGCCATATTGGCTTCCTCATCCGTCACGCTTGAATCAGCATTTTTGATGATTGCAGCATACATCTTACTCTTTATGAGGCGAAGCTCTAAATATTCCTCGACAATCTCCTCTGTAGCACTCATCTCGTCTATCACATCATCGGAATTTGCCTTCATAAACTTCTCTGCGGCCTTTTTGATTTCCTTTTTCTCATCATCAGAAACCTCTATATCGTAATCTGACTGATGCGCCTTTAATGTGTAAAGCTCATGAGCCTCCTCGATAGCATTTTTCTTCCATGTTTCAAGCACAGTATTATTGCCTGATACTGTCTTGTCCCAGTAGCCCTCGCCCATGTACTGTATATACATATCATCATAACCGGCCTCCTGGTACCTTATCATAAAATTAACAAGCCCAAGCTTGATATCCTCTTTATCTAATGTCGCAACTGTTGCGGTTTTATTTATTGCACATCCTGTAAAAGCTGTAACTGAGAGTGTTGCAGCTAATAACATAGCTATTACTTTTTTCGCTTTCATTGTATCTATCCTCTTTAAAATTGGTATAGTATCGCTCGTATATTATAGAGCTTTTCGGGCCTGCTGGCAAGCATTTTCTAAACTTTGTAAATTATCGTCAATTTCGCGTAAAGCATGTGGTGTTTCCTATGCTATATGCTACATGATTCCAAAATTCGGGTAACTATTCAGCCGTAATCAGTTCCTTACGCATTTGCGAAATCAGTTCCTCCACCACATCAAGCACATCCCGCTTCTTTGCCACGCTGCCATTTTTTAAATCAAATGTGAAATATGGGTTTTCTGCCATATTGAATTTGAGGGAGGATTTATACCGGGCAATAAGCTCCGGTATCTTCTCCGGATTTATCCTTGCCCGTTCAAACATGGTAAGCTTTATCAGTGAGCCGGTCTGCTTTATCTCAGTGATATATACGGCATGTGCCAGCGCCTTAAGCCTTGCCACGCGAAGCAGGCTGAGCACTGATTTTGGTGGTTCACCAAACCTGTCTATGAGCTCCTCGAGCATCTCATCCTTCTCTTCCTCTGTCTCTATTCCTGCAATACGCTTGTATATATCCAGCTTCTGGAATTCGTTTGCAATATAACCTGCCGGAATATAAGCATCGGTCACAATATCCACGGTCGTGTCAAATTTGTCACTGATATCCTCGATGCCCTTTGCCTCTTTTACAGCCTCGCTCAACATCTTGCAGTACAAATCGTAGCCCACTGCCTCCATATGTCCGCTCTGCTCCGCGCCGAGCAGATTGCCCGCACCGCGGATTTCAAGGTCTCTCATGGCAATCTTAAAGCCACTGCCAAGGTCTGAGTACTCCTTTATCGCTGCAAGACGCTTTTCTGCCACCTCTTTTAACATCTTGTTGCGCCTGTACATGAGGAAAGCATACGCAGTACGATTAGACCTGCCGACTCGTCCGCGGAGCTGATAAAGCTGTGAAAGTCCCATGTTGTCCGCATCGTGTATAATCATTGTATTGACGTTTGAGATGTCAAGTCCGGTCTCTATAATGGTCGTGGATACAAGCACATCTATTTCACCATTGATGAAACGGTACATGATGCGCTCAAGCTCCGTCTCCTTCATCTGTCCGTGCGCAAATGCAACAGTCGCATCCGGCACCAGCTCCTGCAGCTTTGCCGTTATGTCTGCTATGTCGCGCACCTTATTGTACACATAGTATACCTGTCCGTTTCTAGCAAGCTCCCTGTTAATTGCCTCTCTGACAAGCTCATCATTGTACTCCATGACATATGTCTGAATCGGTACACGGTCCATCGGCGGCTCCTCAAGCACGCTCATATCCCTTATGCCGATTAAACTCATGTGGAGTGTCCTCGGAATCGGTGTAGCGGTCAGTGTGAGCACATCGACATTGACCTTCATCTGCTTAATCTTCTCCTTGTGAGTCACTCCGAAGCGCTGCTCCTCATCGATTACCAAAAGCCCCAGATCCTTAAACTGTACATCCTTTGAGAGTATGCGGTGTGTTCCGATAATGATATCGACCTCACCCTTTTTAAGCTTCTCTATCGTCTTTTTCTGCTCCGCTGCGCTTCTAAAACGGCACATCAAATCCACATTCACCGGAAAATCCTTCATCCTCTGCGAAAACGTATCATAAATCTGCTGCGCAAGAATAGTTGTCGGAGCAAGATATGCCACCTGCTTGCTGTCCTGCACCGCCTTGAAGGCCGCACGGATTGCAACCTCAGTCTTGCCGTAGCCCACGTCACCGCAAATCAGTCTGTCCATTATTTTATGGCTCTGCATATCAGTCTTTGTGGCTTCAATTGCAAGAATCTGATCCTCAGTCTCATCAAAAGGAAAAAGCTCCTCAAACTCTCTCTGCCATACCGTATCCTCACCGAAGGCATATCCGTTTTGCTGCTCACGCTGTGCGTACAGCTTCACCAGGTCTCCCGCAATCTGCTTTACCGCACCTCTGACTCTATTCTTTGTTCTGGTCCATTCCTGACCTCCAAGCTTGTTGAGCTTTGGTTTTCTGGCATCCTTTCCGGCATATTTTTGTATCATGTCAAGCTGGGTGGCAAGAATATAGAGATTGGAGCCACCCTGATACTCTATCTTGATGTAGTCCTTTACCTTTTTGTCCACCTCAAGCTTTTCAATGCCGCGGTAAATACCTAGTCCGTGGTTTTCATGCACTACATAGTCCCCAACCGACAAATCGGTAAAGCTCTGTATTTTTTCACCCTCATAGGTGCGGTGACGCTTCTTTTTCTTCTGCTGCGCCCCAAAAATATCTGACTCCGTAATCACGGCAAACTTTAGGATAGGATACTCAAAGCCTCTTCTCACCTTGCCGTAGCAGACCATAATCTGCCCCTCAAAAAGCTCATGGTCGTAGTTTTCAGTGTAAAAGCATGTGATTCCCTGGTCTGTGATATCCTCTGAAAGCCTCTTTGCCCTTGTCCTTGAACCGGATAAAAGAATGACTCTGTAGCCGTTTTTCTTATAGCGCTTTAAGTCCTTTATCAAAAGCTCAAAGCTGTTATTGTATGGGCTGACACTCTGACAGTGAATACCATAGCTTCCCAGCTGGTGCAGTCCGTTTGCTTTATTATCAAGCGCAGCGAGTGCGATGCACGAATACTTCCCAAGCTTTGCCACTATCTCCTTCTCTGTAAAAAGACCGTTCATCTGCCCCGGAAGTATATATCCCATCGCAAGTCTCTGCTTCATGCTCTCTGAAAACTCGGTCTCTGTAAGCTTTCCCTGCTCTGTACATCTGGTCAACTCATCAAAAAATATAAGGCTGTCCGATGGATTAAAATAATCCAAAATCCCGACTCTCTCGTCAAAAAAGTACGACAAAAAAGCATCCATGCCTGCATACATGGACAGTTCTCCCCACTCCTCGGTAAGCTCGTCTGCCATCACAGTCACTCTGTGTGCTTCCTCTGTCTTCATCTGCTTTCTAAGCTTGTCAGACACACGCTTTGCCTCTGCCTTAAGCTTGTCAATTCCCCCGGCCTTTTCCTCATCGCTAAGTACAAGCTCTGCCGCCGGATATATGCTCACCCGATCAATATTTTCAATGGATTTCTGGCTCTCGCAGTCAAAATATCTGATGGTGTCTATCTCGTCTCCCCACAGCTCAATTCGGATAGGATTCTCCTCCGTCAGTGGAAAAACATCAAGAATACCGCCCCTGACAGAAAACTGTCCCATAGTCTGGACCTGATACTCTTTTTCATAGCCCATTCTGATAAGAGCAGCCTGAATTTCCTTCAAATCCAAAAGCTGTCCCTGCTCAAGTGTAAGCACGTTTTCCCACATCTTTTCTATAGGCGCCATCGTATTCATCAGCGCATCAAAGGTGGTCACAAGCGTCACTCTCTCCTGCTCACGGATAGCCTTCAAAGCCCTGATACGCTCTGCTGTCAGGAGATTGCCCCTGATATCCGACTGGTAAAAAAGCACATCCTTTGATGGATAATACACCACCTCTTTGTCAAAAAAACTGTACTCATCGTACAGTTCCTTCGCCTTCTGCTCTCCAAAGGTCACAATAAGCTTGTTTTTCCTGTGGCCTCCAAAGGCATATATCATCTGTGATTTTTGCGCATCTATACATCCCGTGACAGATATAAGTCCGGACGATTTTTCTGCCGTTTTTGTCATCTCCTCAAAGCCCGCAAGGGAAAGGAGTGGCTCTGTAAATGCTTTCACTTTCAATTCTCCATTTCTGTCTGTTCAAAATCACCTTGTCGATTTCCAGCTAGTTATATATGTTCATAGCCTTATCCGTCTCGCCCTGCATCATAAGAACTGCTGCATCCATCGCATGACCGATAGCTTCCTCCACCTTTGCCCTGTCCTCAGAACTGAAACGCCCGAGCACATGGTCAGCAAGATCCCAGCCCTGCGGCTTCTCTCCAACACCGACCTTGATACGGCTGAAGCCCTGTGTGCCGGTCATTGCAATGATGCTCTTAATCCCGTTGTGACCGCCGGCGCTGCCCTTTTTGCGGATACGGATACGCCCCGGCTCAAGCGAAATATCATCAAAAATAACAATCATTTCCTCATCCGGATCAAGCTTATAAAAATTCATCACCTCAGCAACAGACTCGCCGCTTAAGTTCATGTATGTCTGCGGCTTCACAAGCAGCACCTTCATGCCCTCAATCACTCCGCTTCCACAGAGCGCCTTGTGCTTTTTGTCTGTCACACTTATATTATATTTATCCGCAAGCGCATCTATCACATCAAATCCGATATTGTGTCTTGTGTGCTCATATTTTTTATCAGGATTTCCAAGTCCTACTATAACGTACATCGTTTATCCTTTCTCTTTCTCATATCATTTACAATTCAAAATAAAACAAATACTGCTGGATAATTCCCGCCACACCCTTGTAGCGTTCAAAATCAAAGCCGTCACTATAATATTTGTCCAAAAGCTGCTTTACATGCGTATCTATCGGAAACGCATCCACATGATGTAAACCAAAAAGACATATGCAGTTCGCCACCTTTTTGCCAATTCCTTTGCGAGTAAGCAGGCTTTCCATCGCCTCATCATAGCTCATTTTGCGCAGATTATCAAGCCAGTCAGGATTATTAGCGCCATACCCATATATTTCCTTCAGATACGGTGCCCTATAGCCAAAGCCCATGCTCCTGTCATCAAATACCTCATCCGGTACCTCAAGAGGCTTGGGAAATGTATACAGTTCTCCCCCCTCTGCACTGCCGTCTATTTTATGTCCGCACCGCCTGCAAAGTAAATCCACACTGTTTGTGATTCGCTTAATGTTATTATTCTGGGAAATCATAAAAGTAACAATCATCTCCCACAAATCCTGCCTTAAAATGCGCACACCACTGCCATATGCATATGCCTCCTTCAGATGCGCGTCATCTCCGTCTGCTATCAGCTTTGCAATCCCCGCATAATCCGTATCCATATCCAGATAGCTTTTCCATATATTGTTCCAGTCTGCCTCATCACAGTCCAACTCAAACTCATTCCCATCCTGCTTAATCCGAAGCGCCCTGTCAAATGCCACTACCGTGTATTCATTTTCTCCTGTATTCTTCCATCTAAAGCACTGACCACTGTCAGCAATCTGTTTTAAATCCAGATTATCTATTTTCGTCTTGTACATATCTGTTTGTCTATCCTCTTTTATTGTAGCTATACTCTAAAAAGCCGGTCTTTCTGTGGCTTATTGTACCACGGATAGACCGGTTTGTGTGAAATATATTTAGATTATTATACCAGCTCAGGAATTTTATATCCTGCTTTGCTCATCGCTTTTTCAAATTCATCGAGCGACATCTCTGCCTTCTCGGCACCTCTTTTTGCAGAATAGTCTCCCTCCTGTACTGAAAGATAAATTTCAAAAAGACGGCCCTGCTGCATTCCTCTCTGCATTCCCTCCTGAATGCCACTTTTTTTATGATCATCCCATGCCTTACACATATTTACCACCTCTTCCTTTTCATCATACTTAATGTCAGTTCCTACAAATAGATTGATAGCTGCTACTGTCTCAATATCAACCCTTGTAAAGGTTTCGTCGTTTGTAATTAAATCATTCAGCTTTTCCTCATCTGACGCATTTTTCAATAACTCAAACAATGGCCTGAGCCCTGTCTCGAACTTGGAAAAGTCTGTAATTTCCAGTGGATTCAATAAATTAATCCTGTAATCATTGATGAATGGGAGTATTCTTTCATCCATCTGTGGCATCATCTCTGCAAGGCTTCTTGGCCCATCCCACTGTGTAGTTCCAAGATACAGTGTGATTGTAATCACCGGTGTCAGCTTATCATCAAGTGTAAAGCCCGACAGAAACTCGTCCGAAGACCTGTAATCCTTATTTTTCCGGTGACGTTTCTTTGCCTCGTTGACCTGTTCTCCGTAATTCAATGCATCATAAATCATAGTTTTAACAGGCATCGCATAATGAATGTCTGTCTGCGCTTCTGCTCCAATTAAGATAACATACATTTCCCCTGTATGCTTCACGGAAACACTTTTTAGCAAATCTCTCCATTTCTGCTTAACAATCTGCTTCTTATCAATACCGAAAACTGATAACACCTCTGTGGTGTCACATTCCTTTAAATCCTCCGGTTTGATAACCTTCTCTCCGTCAAACAATACATAATTACAGATTTCACTAAACCTCGTATTGTCCGACAAATACTCCTTTGCCTTCGAGTCCTTTGTACCCAAATTAACCTCCTCTTCTTGTGTGAGCAGGAAAATCTGAAGTCGAATAAAAATACTGTATACTTATGCTTTCCACGTATATGATGTGTACAATAATCACTTATATAAAAGCCGGCAAAATCCCTACCCCCTCTTTTCTCGCAATGTTTTCACATCTGACATTTCAATTTTCCTGCTATTAACTGGTAACATAAAGCATTGAAAATTTCCATGTCTTTGTCGAAAAATGCGAAGTGGTCTGCCCTCTTCAAAGTGATACTCACCGGTAAAAATATGCTGTGGTGTCGTATTTACAGAAATATAATGCTTTGAGTTGATTGTAGCACAGAGAGGACAGTTTGTCATCAAATTTCTCTCTAAAAGACGAGGGTCTAAAATGAATATATGCTTACTTTTTATTCTCTAATCAAACCCTTATTACACAAAAACCGCGCAAGCCAATCTCCTCCGATGCACTTGCGCGATTTCGTCTGATATACACATACCAAAATTATTATTTACATTTGCTACAGCATTTGACTGTTTTATACATTCTCAATCTCTGTCTTATACTTTTCAAGAATCATATTCTGGATATTCTCGCGTGTGGCAGAGTTAATCGGATGGGCTATATCCCTGTACTCGCCATCGTTTGCCTTGCGGCTTGGCATGGCGATAAAAAGTCCCTTTTCTCCTTCGATTACCTTGATGTCATGTACCACGAATTCATCATCGATTGTGATTGACACAACCGCCTTCATCTTGCCCTCTTTTTCTACCTTACGAATTCTGATGTCTGTAATCTGCATATTTTTGTCCCCCTGGTCTGTTTTTAAATTACATATCTTACATTTTTTTCTTTTACTATCATGACTCCATCCTCACCACAATAGCAGGTGTTTGGATTGATGGTTCCACGGCTCTCTACGATGCAATTTTCGAGGTGCACATTGTCGCCTATGTAGACGTCATTGAGCAGCACGCAGTTCTTCACGGTAGTGTTTTTGCCCACAAATACCTGCTTGAAAAGCACCGAATCCTCCACGCTGCCGTTTATGATACAGCCACTTGATACGAGGCTGTTTGAAATGTCTGAGCCCGGATTAAACTTGGCCGGTGGCAGGTCGTCCACCTTTGAGCAGATGGTCGGCTCCTCCCTGAAGAAATAGCTTCTGATGTCAGGTCTTAAGAAATCCATATTGGTCTTGAAGTATGCATCAATATCAGCGATATTGTTCCAGTATGAATTTATCTTGTAGCCATATATTTTCTTTACATTTTTGTAGCGCACGAGGATATCATTTACGAAATCGAATCTGTTTTCCTCAGCTGCCGCCTCCAAAAGCTCTATGAGCTGTCGTCTCCTGATGACATAGATACCTGTGGAAATGGTGTTGGATGAGGCCTCGATTGGCTTTTCATCAAACTCTGTGATTCTTGACTCATCATCCATGCGTACCACACCAAAACGGCTGACATCGTCGTTGTACATCATGTCCTTGCATACCACTGTAATGTCTGATTTTTTCTCGATGTGAAAATCAAGCACTCTGTTGAAATCCAGCTTGTATACACAGTCACCGCTGCTGATGATGACATATGGCTCATGGCGTCTCTTGAGAAAATCAATGTTCTGATACATCGCATCTGCCGTGCCCCTATACCAGTCACTGTTGTCCGCTGTGACTGTAGGTGTAAAGAGGAATAAGCCCCCCTGCTTTCTGCCAAAATTCCACCATTTTGATGAGCTTAAATGCTCATTCAGTGAGCGTGCATTGTACTGGGTCAGTACTGCGACAGTCTGTATATGTGAGTTTGACATGCTGCTGAGCGCAAAATCTATGCTTCTGAAGCTGCCTGCTACCGGCAGGGCCGGTACTGCTCGTTTTGCTGTCAGTTCCTTCATCCTATTATTGTTGCCGCCGGCCAAAATTATTCCTATTGCCTTCATTTTCCGTCACCTGCCTTGATAATAACTTCTCCGCCCTCAAGCACACCGTCTTTGTAATCCTCTTCGTATGTAACACCGGAGATTGCTGTATTTTTGCCTATCTTTACCCCGTCCGGTATCACAGAATCTTCTCCTATAGTGACCAGCCCAAATGAGTATATGCTCTCATTTAATACGTTCGGCTTCTCCTGTCCGAAGCCAAGTGTCACATTGTCGCCCACCTTGCAATTTTCGGCAATGATGGACTTGTCTATCGTGACATTGGAGCCTATCTCCGTGTCACACATGATGATGGAATCACGTATTACTGCGCCTCTTCCAATCTTGACGTTGGCACCTATAACAGAATGCTCCACATGACCATAGCATTCACAGCCCTCACCCATGATGCTTCGCTCCACATGACCTCCTTTGGCTATATAAAGTGGCTCGATTGCATCATTCTTTGTGTAAATCTTCCAATACTCCTCGTACAGATTAAACTCCGGAATGAGGTCCACAAGCTCCATATTGGCCTCCCAGTATGAGCCCAGTGTACCTACGTCCTTCCAGTATCCGTTGAACTCGTATGCAAACATACGTCTGTCGTTTTCAAAGCAGTATGGTATGACATGCTTGCCAAAATCACAGTTTTCCTGATCCTTTAGTGCAAGTAATGCTTCCTTTAGCACCGGCCATGAGAATATGTAAATGCCCATTGATGCGAGATTACTGCGCGGATGAACCGGCTTTTCCTCAAATGCATTGATGCGCTTATCATCATCGGCTATGACGATACCAAATCGGCTGGCCTCCTCGATAGGCACCGGCATGGTTGCTATGGTCACATCGGCATTGTTTTCCTTGTGGAAATCAAGCATCACCTCATAGTCCATCTTGTAAATATGGTCTCCTGACAGTATCAACACATAGTCCGGGTTGTAACTGTCTATATACCTCATATTCTGGTAGATTGCATTGGCTGTACCTGTGTACCACTCGCTGTTGCCGCTCTTCTCATAAGGAGGCAGTATTGCCACTCCTCCATTATTCCTGTCGAGATCCCACGGAATACCTATTCCGATGTGGCTGTTAAGTCTGAGTGGCTGATACTGTGTAAGTACACCCACTGTATCAATGCCTGAATTGATGCAGTTGCTAAGCGGAAAATCTATGATTCTGTACTTTCCACCAAACGAAACTGCCGGTTTTGCTACGTTCGCTGTCAGAACACCAAGTCTGCTGCCTTGACCGCCTGCTAAAAGCATGGCTATCATTTCTTTCTTAATCACGTTATCACTCCTCGTCTGTCCTAATTTTTGTTGTGCCATCCGGTTCCCACCACTTGTTTCTGTAATAACCGTATCTGTAATGCTTCCATAATAAATCACAATTGTTTCCATATAAATTATAGTTGCTGCTGCATAAATTGCAGTTACAGCTATATACTTTAAAACCATCAAATTCATATGGTCCGGATGAATTATTTTTATATAAAAAAAATTATACCACAGCCGCATTACCACTTCAACATTTTTCACAAAACCAAATAATATTTTTCTTTTTTTTCGACATTTTGCACAAGTGCCATTTATCGTATATCTGTTTAACCTGCTATGGTTCTTATCATTTGAAAGTCATGCCTGCTTTCACCTTATTTTTCCTTTGCAAATACTATATTTAGTTGTATAATTAACATAAAGTAACTATTCAGAACAAGAAAATCTGTTGCTTACATGCAATCATGACGCATCGGCTTTTTGTTCTCAGTGTTTCTTAATAGTTAAAATATAAATTATAATAAATCAGGCAGGTAAAATTAATGTATAAAATAGATTTCAGCAAACCAATACACATCCATTTCATAGGCATCGGCGGTATCAGCATGAGCGGTCTCGCAGAGATTCTGCATGAGGAGGGCTTTACAATTTCCGGCTCCGATTCAAAGGAATCAGACCTCACAAAAACTCTTGCGGCCAAGGGCATAAAAGTCATATATGGCCAGAGCGCAGACAATATCACCACCGGTATCGACCTGGTAGTTTACACTGCTGCTATCCACGAAAGCAATCCTGAGTTTGCCGCAGCAAAAGCAGCCGGTATTCCAATGCTTACCCGAGCCGAGCTTCTCGGACAGATTATGGACAATTACGATTATTCTATCGCTGTAGCCGGCACACACGGCAAGACTACCACCACATCCATGATCAGCGAGATTCTTCTCGCCGCCCAGACAGATCCTACCATTTCCGTAGGAGGTATTTTGTCATCTATCCACGGCAATCTGCGTGTGGGCGATTCAGAGTACTTCATCTCTGAGGCGTGTGAGTACACAAACAGCTTTTTGAATTTCAGACCACGCTACAGTATTATTTTAAATATTGAGGCTGAGCATCTGGATTTCTTCAAGGATATCAACGACATCAGGCATTCCTTCCGCGAGTATGCATCAAACACTCTCGCAGGCGGTGCTACCATCATCAACGGTGAGATTGACCGCTATGAGGAGATTGTCGCAGGGCTTCCTCAGAAGATTATCACCTATGGCTTTGATTCAAAATATGATTTCTATCCGGAAAATATAACCTATGACGATAAAGCTTGTGCATCTTTTACAGCTATGAGACAGGGTAGTCCACTTTTCGACGTAAAACTCTCTGTTCCGGGCGCTCACAATGTAAGCAATGCGCTCGCAGCCATAGCTTTATCCACCACACTCGGTCTTGATGAGGAGTCTATCCTCACAGGCCTTGACAAATTTGGCGGTGCTGACAGACGTTTCCAGTACAAGGGCAAGGTAAACGGCGTCACAATCATTGATGACTACGCCCACCATCCAACCGAGATCCGTGCAACACTGACAGCTGCACAAAAATATCCACATGACAGGCTTGTCCTTTGCTTCCAGCCACACACCTATTCCAGAACCAAGGCATTCTTAAATGATTTTGCCGATGTTCTTTCAATGGCAGATGTTGTGGTGCTTGCTGATATCTATGCTGCGCGTGAGCAGAACACATATGGTATCTCATCTAAGGATATCCTGGATTTATTGCTCGAAAAAGGTGTGAATGCGCACTATTTCCCATCATTTGAGGAAATCGAGAAATTTTTATCAGAAAATTGTGTAAACGGTGACCTGTTGATAACAATGGGTGCCGGAAATGTAGTAGAAATCGGCGAAGACCTGCTTAAGAAATAAGTTATCCACGTTATCCACATACAAAATGTTAACAACTCTCATTTTGTGTGTGGATTTTTTAAATAATTTTCAACAGCTTATATACCCTGTGATACATTGATTTTTCAATTATTTTACACAGTTATCCACGTTATCCACATTTTTTTGTGGACTCGGAAAGCCCGAGTTTACAAGGCTTGTAGCACTTTTACCATCTTCACACGGTTAAAATATTGTGCTATAATTGCTCACAGGTTAAGCGAAAGAGAGTTTTTTATATGACAGCGATAAACATTAGCAGTGACATAGCAACATCATTCACTACTTTGTCAGATATTTTTATAGATCAATACATGCCAAAGGCAAACGGTGAGTTTGTCAAGGTATACCTTTATCTGCTCCGTGCGACAGGCTCCGGGGCAGGCATAGCAACTATTTCAGAGATTGCCGATCATTTCAGCAATACTGAAGCCGACATCATACGTGCCCTCAATTACTGGGCCTCTGAGGGCATTTTGCAGGTGCAAACCGGCGCTGATGGCCAGATTATGGGAATCAACCTCTGCAGTCTTTCTGTATCCGGTATGCAGGCTGCTCAGAGTAATATACAAAGCGCTGTGGCTGATAATGCCGCGCAGAATAATTTGCAAAACGGTGTTGTTAATAATGCTACACAGAATAATTTGCAAAACGGTGTTGTTAATAATGCTGCACAGAATATTTCTACCGCAAATATTCGTATGCAGGATTCTGTTGTGGAAAAGCTTAAAAACCAGGCTACTGACAAGCCTGCTCCTTCACAGAAGGAATACACACTTGATGAGATTAAGGAGTTTAGAAAGAATCCTGACATTTCAGAGCTTTTCTTTATTATAGAGACATATTTGAAGCATACGCTTTCATCCACAGACACCAATATGGTGCTCTACTGGCTGGACGAGCTTCATTTTTCTACCGACCTGGTGGAGTATCTCGTGGAGTACTGCATTACCAAGGGACATTCAAGTCTTCGTTACATGAACAAGGTTGCTCTCGGCTGGGCCGATGCCGGCATAAAGACCGTAGACCAGGCAAAGGACGATGCAGCCGCTCACTCACAGATTTACTATTCTGTAATGAAGGCTCTAGGCATCACAGGCCGCAATCTGGTTGACTCTGAGGTGTCACTCATCAACAAATGGGTCGGCGAATACGGTTTCGATATAGAGCTTGTAAAAGCCGCCTGCAGTAAAACTATTTCAGCTATCCAGAAGCCAAGCTTCGAGTACACAGACTCGATACTCGCGAACTGGAGGAAAAAGGATGTACATACATTAAAGGATGTTGAAGTGCTTGATGCCAACTTTGCCAAGGCCAATAAAGCCTCTGCTACCGGCTCATCACAGAGTACAAATGCTGCAAACGGTTCCTCAAAACCCAAAAGCAATAATTCAAGTTCCAAGAATAAATTTAACAACTTCAATCAGCGAAACAATGATTACGACAAGCTGGAGAAGCTGTTTCTGAATTCTACGGTATGATTTTTCAAGTTAGATTTACACATCCCAAGGAGGATATATGGCACTTACCAATGCTCAATATGATGAGATAATGCGAGGCTACGACAAACGCCAGCTTCAGAACAAATACATACATGACAAGCGTATTGAGGAAGCCTATCGCAAGGCGCCCCGCCTCAGGGAGATTGACTCTGAGATTGCATCAGCCTCTGTCAGGCAGGCGTACAGGCTTATGGATGGTGATGAGAATGCTCTTGCCGCTTTACGCCTTGCAATCGAGGACTATAAGGAGGAGCGTGCTGCACTGCTATCCACACTCGGATATCCGCTTGATTATTTTGAGCCTATTTACACCTGTCCAGATTGCCACGATACAGGATACATAGACGGTCAGAAATGTCATTGTTTCAAGCAGGCTATTATCAATACCGTTTATTCGCAGTCCAATATCAGGGAGATTTTGTCTCGTGAGAATTTTTCCACGCTCTCATTTGATTATTACTCAGATGAGCAGAAAAATCCTGCGACAGGACTGTCTGCTCTTGCCACAGCAAAGCTTGCAGTGACGAACTGTCATGAATTTATAGACAATTTTGAAAACAAACCTAAAAATATATTTTTCTACGGTAATACCGGTGTCGGAAAGACTTTTTTATCTAATTGCATTGCAAAAGAGCTTTTAGATGCAGGCTACTCCGTAATTTACTTTACAGCATTCCAATTATTTGATATATTAAGCAAAGGTGTGTTTGAAAAGGATGCAGATGCCATCGCAGCGCACCAGAATATATTCGACTGTGATTTACTTATCATAGACGATCTCGGAACCGAGCTTTCCAACTCATTTACCACATCACAGCTTTTCCTTTGTGTAAATGAGCGTATACTGCGACAGAAATCTACTATTATTTCCACTAATCTGAATCTGGAGCAGATAGCAGATATTTACTCCGAGAGAACACTTTCAAGAATTTCAAGCAATTATAGTTTTATCAAGCTCTTTGGAGATGACATACGAATTAAAAAGCGTCTTTCCAAATAACGCTTTTTATATTATATATTTAGTTTATTTATTATATGGTTATATGGAGGAATAACAATGCCAAACGATGAGAGAATTTTGGAGACTATGCCAACCGGTACACTTGGACTTGTTGCAACTGACAGTTGTATAGGTCTTGCCCAGAAGGTAGATGCATACTTACAGGGCTGGAGAGAGCACAGAGAGCACCAGCATGCTAACGAGAGTGCTTTCAAGGACTACTACAAAAACAGCTACATTATCAAACCTTCTACACCTAGATTCGGTTCCGGCGAAGCTAAATGTGTTATCAACCAGTCAGTTCGTGGTTATGATCTGTACATCATGGTAGATGTAACAAACTACAGTCTTACCTACACAGTATGCGGTCAGACAAACCACATGTCACCTGATGACCACTACGCAGACTTAAAGCGTGTTATCGCTGCAGCCGGCGGAAAAGCAAGAAGAATCACAGTTATCATGCCTTTCCTTTATGAGAGCCGTCAGCACAGACGTACAGGCCGTGAGTCTCTTGACTGTCCATTAGCTCTTCAGGAGCTTATCAACATGGGTGTAGACAATATCATCACCTTCGATGCTCATGACCCTCGTGTGGTAAATGCTATTCCTCTGAACGGCTTTGAGAATGTAATGCCTTCTTACCAGTTCATTAAGGGCATTTTAAAGAACGTAAAGGATATCACTATTGATGCTGACCATCTTATGATTATCTCTCCTGATGAGGGCGCTACAAACCGTGCTATCTACCTTGCAAACGTACTCGGAGTAGACATGGGTATGTTCTACAAACGTCGTGATTACAGCCGTATCGTTGACGGACGTAACCCTATCGTAGCTCATGAGTTCCTCGGAACAAATGTGGAGGGTAAGGATGTTCTTATCATCGATGATATGATTTCTTCCGGCGAGAGTATGATAGATACAGCAAGAGAGCTCAAGAAGCGTAAAGCTAACAGAATCTTTGTTGTTTCTACATTCGGTCTCTTTACAAACGGCTTTGCTTCATTTGACAAGGCTTACGAGGAGGGTCTCATCTACAGAGTAGTTACAACAAACCTTATCTACCAGTCACCGGAGCTTCTCTCTAAGGAGTACTATATCAGCTGTGACATGAGCAAATACATCGCATACCTCATTGATACATTAAACCACGACTGTTCTATCAGTGATCTTCTCTCACCATATGACAGAATCAAGAAGTGTGTTCAGAAGTACAATGACGAGCAGGCTGCAGCAAAAAATAAATAATTAAGCGCATTTATAAAAAGCCGTGTGAAATTAATATGTACCCCTTTTACTGGATATCCAGTGAAAGGGGTATTTTTATGCGTTACAGTTACGAATTCAAACCAAAGGCAGTCGAACTATACATGCAAGTAAAACGCATCAGTTTTTCTCAAAGTTTAGAATAATTATCTTAGTAATATAAAAAACCAGAGAAGTGAGTGTCATCCACTCAAATCTCTGGTTTAATTTAGTCTAAGATTTATACCGATTAAATATTAAACTAACTCAAGGAGAACCTCTAAAGCTCCGTCACCTTTACGCTGTCCAATCTTAACGATTCTTGTGTAACCACCGTTACGATCAGCATACTTAGGAGCGATCTCATCGAATAACTTGTTTGTTACATCGATAGTCTTTGTTCCCTTCTTTGTGCCGTCAGACTCTTTAGCTGTGTAAAGAACCTTAAGCATCTGTCTTCTGGCATGAAGACGTGAAGCAGAATCCTTCTTGATTTTCTTCTCTACTTCGTCATAAACAGTAACTTTCTTTCCGTCTACAACCTCTTTTACTCTCTTGCCATCTTTGTCCTTGCGGGCAACCTTAGCTGTTACAGTAACCTCTTCGAAGTTGTCTTTCTCTTTTACTGCTAATGCGATAAGACCCTCAGCGATCTTACGAACCTCTTTAGCCTTAGCCTCTGTAGTAACGATCTTTCCGTTAACAAGAAGCTGTGTAACCTGACCTCTGAGTAAAGCCTTTCTCTGGCTTGATGTTCTGCTTAACTTACGATATTTTGCCATTTTAATTTCCTCCATTTGTGGGACATCCGGTCACGCTCTTCGGTCTTACTGCCAGACATCGTATCTTGTTGTGATAAAGCTTTGCCTTATTTCAAAAAGCAAATGCTCAAATCAGTTGCCACTCATGTATCAGACACGGTCACGCTCTTTGGTCTTACTGGCCCTGCCGCTATGAGTTTTGTCACACATAAACATAAATATGATATTTAAAATTTATATACGACCAATTTATTTAGAAGAATCAGTGCAAGGATTATTCGAATGAATTATTCCTCAGTCTGATTTAACTCTAAACCTAATTCTTTTAATTTTGCTAAAACTTCCTCTAAAGACTTGCGACCAAGGTTACGAACCTTCATCATGTCCTCAGGTGTTCTATTGATAAGCTCTGCAACAGTGTTGATTCCTGCACGCTTTAAGCAGTTGTATGAACGAACTGAAAGCTCAAGCTCATCGATGTTCATCTCAAGAACCTTCTCCTGAGCATCGTTTTCCTTCTCGACCATAACGTCAACCTGCTGTGCTGCCTCTGAAAGATCGATGAACAGATTTAAGTGCTCACTTAACACCTTAGCTGCAAGGCTGACTGCCTCGTCCGGCTCCAATGTACCATTTGTAAATACATCTAATGTAAGCTTATCGTAATCTGTAACCTGACCTACACGGGTATTCTCTACAGTAAGATTAACACGCTCAACAGGAGTGTAGATTGAATCTACAGCAAGAACTCCGATTGGTGTATCCTCGTTCTTGTTCTTCTCTGCTCCGACATAACCTCTGCCGTTAGTGATTGTAAGCTCCATGTAAAGCTTAGAATCTGCTCCACCATTCAAGTGTGCAATCTCTAACTCAGGATTCAAAATCTCGATATCTGAATCAACCTGAATATCGGCTGCTGTAACAACGCCTTCACCTTCGAATTCGATATATGCAACCTTTGGTTCATTTGTAGAACTATTATTGCGAATTGCAAGGTTCTTGATATTCATGATGATTTCTGTAACATCTTCCTTAACACCAGGAATAGAGCTGAATTCATGTAAAACACCATCAATCTTGACCTGGCTTACTGCAGCGCCCGGTAAAGAAGAAAGCATGATACGTCTTAAAGAGTTTCCAAGTGTTGTACCGTAACCTCTCTCTAATGGCTCTACAACAAATCTGCCATATGTCTTGTCTTCTGAAATTTCTGCGATTTCAATTTTTGGTTTTTCAAAATCGAACACTTCAAATTCCCTCCTTCTCGGGTATCGTTGTTATATGTTATCAAAGAGTGGATAAGCCGGGAAATAAATCCCCGGCAAATCAACCTAATTTTACTTAGAATATAACTCGACAATGAGCATCTCATCTACAGGAACATCAATCTGCTCACGTGTAGGTAAGTCTTTTACAGTTCCCTGTAATTTCTCAGCATCTACGTCTAACCACTCCGGAACGATTCTTCCGCCAGCTACCTCGACGATATCTTTCATTCTCTGAGTATTCTTTTTGCTCTCTTTAATTTCGATAACATCGCCAGCCTTTACAAGGTATGAAGGGATGTTAACAACTTTTCCGTTTACTGTAACGAACTTGTGATCAACGATCTGTCTAGCTTCTTTTCTTGTTCTTGCGAAACCAAGACGGAAAATTACGTTGTCAATTCTTGACTCAAGGATTGTCATAAGGTTAAGACCTGTTAATCCTTTCATCTGATCTGCTTTCTTGTAGTAGTTACGGAAAGGCTTCTCTAAAACACCATAGATGAATTTAGCTTTCTGCTTTTCTCTTAACTGAAGTCCGTACTCAGACACCTTTCTGTTTGCTCTTGTAAGGTTTCTTCTAGACTTCTTATCATATCCTAAATAACTTGGCTCTAAACCAAGTGATCTGCATCTCTTAAGTACAGGTACTTTATTAACTGCCATTTTAATCTATACCTCCTGATTAGACTCTTCTACGTTTTGGTGGACGACATCCATTGTGAGGTACCGGAGTAACGTCTCTGATTGATGTAACCTCAAGACCACATGCTGAAAGGGCACGAATAGCTGCCTCTCTTCCTGAACCTGGTCCCTTAACGAATACGTCAACTGTCTTTAATCCATGGATTAAAGCTGCCTTTGTAGCTGTTTCTGCTGCCATCTGTGCAGCATATGGAGTAGATTTCTTTGAACCTCTAAATCCAAGACCACCGGCACTTGCCCATGATAAAGCATTTCCTTCAGCATCTGTTAAAGTAACGATTGTGTTATTGAAAGATGCCTGAATATGTGCCTGTCCGCGTTCAACGTTTTTCTTTACACGCTTTTTAGTTGTTTTCTTTGCAACATTCTTAGCCATATTTAAACTAACCTACTTTCTACTTTCTAAACTTTATTTAAGTTATAATGAAGCTCTGCTTCTTCGTCCGCAGAACTAAACGCGCACTACGTTCAAGTGGCGTTTTCACTTATTTTCCAAGTGATTATTTCTTCTTGTTTGCTACTGTTCTCTTAGGACCCTTGCGAGTTCTTGCATTAGTCTTTGTCTTCTGACCACGAACCGGAAGTCCCTTTCTATGACGGATACCACGATAGCATCCAATTTCCTGAAGTCTCTTGATATTTAAAGCGATTTCTCTTCTTAAATCACCTTCAACTGTCATTGTCTCGTCGATAACAGCGCTGATTCTCTTAACCTCGTCATCTGTAAGATCTCTAACACGAGTGCTTGGATCAACATTAGCTGCTTCAAGGATACGGTCTGCACTTACTCTTCCGATTCCGTAGATGTAAGTTAAGCCGATTTCTACACGTTTTTCTCTTGGTAAATCTACACCTGCAATACGAGCCATGTGTGTTTACACCTCCATAATTTTTAGTTATTTACTATAGTAACGATACATCTGCAACTTGACGTATACTCTCCGAAACACATATGTATCTACAGCTACGGTTGCACGTCCTGAAATGTGTGTAGCCATATGCGCTCCCATATTTGCATTTTGTCTCATATCACTCGGTATTATAATATGAAACCAGAATGCCTCTGTTTATTATGAACAGCGATGATAAATATCTCGCTGCAGCCGCACATAATGATGTGAAAAAAGGTTTAATAAACCAAACGCACAAATAACAGGGTCAAATATTTGTACTAATTAACCCTGTCTCTGCTTATGCTTTGGATTCTCACAGATAATTCTGATGCTTCCTTTTCTCTTGATAACTTTGCACTTTTCGCAAATAGGTTTAACTGATGATCTTACCTTCACAGCAAATCCTCCTTTCTCTATAAAAGTCCTTTTCAGGTACTTTTCCAAAAGTGTCCAGATAGCATTATACACGGACACTTAAGGGAAGTCAATATATTTTTTTAAAAAATTATCTGTAAAAATTACTTATCTCTCCAGATAATTCTGCCCTTTGTCAGATCGTATGGTGACATCTCAATTGTTACCTTATCTCCCGGTAAAATTCTGATGAAATTCATACGAAGCTTTCCACTGATTGTAGCTAAAATCTGGTGTCCGTTCTCAAGCTCTACCTTAAAAAACGCATTTGGTAACTTCTCAACTACAACACCTTCAACTTCGATAACGTCTGCTTTTGACATTTTGATTCCTCCTGTAAATAAATCCTTGGGTTTCGTTATGATTATTATTAGATTAGCTCCAGAAATCCGGCTGCTTTTTCATCCTCTGTCAGAGAAAGTATCTCCGGCTTTCCTTTTGTAATAAGTATGGTATTTTCATAGTGTGCCGACAACGATAAATCCTCAGTAACCACTGTCCATTCGTCATCCATCCACACCACATGCGGTGAACCTGCATTAATCATTGGCTCAACCGCCAGTGTCATGCCCGGCTTAAGTCTGAGCCCTTTTCTAAAGCCCTGTGGTCTGAAGTTCGGCACCTCAGGATCCTCATGTAAATGGCTTCCTATGCCATGACCAACAAGGTCATATACAACTCCGTATCCAAAAGACTCGGCAAGCTGCTGTATGGCTCCTGAAATATCATACAGTCTGTTTCCCGCAACTGCATTCTTTATTCCTGCAAAAAAACTGAGACGTGTTCTTTCTATAAGAAGTCTTGCTTCCTCTGAAATCTCTCCTACGCCTACTGTTCTGGCTGCGTCTGAGTGGTATCCTTTGTAGATAACACCAGCATCAAGGCTCACGATATCGCCCTCCTGTAAGATACGCTCATCAGTCGGGATACCATGTACAACCTCCTCATTTACTGAAACACATATGGAGGCCGGATATCCGCAATATCCTAAGAAAGACGGCTCGCATCCATAACTACGAATCATTTCTTCGCCCAGCCGGTCCACATCCTTAGTGGACATTCCCGGTTTGATTTCTTTACCGAGCTGCTGATGAACGGCCGCCAGAATCCTGCCGGCCTCCCTCATCAGCTCTATCTCATGCTCTGATTTTATAGTTACAGACATTATTATTCACCTAAAATACCTACAATGGCTGAAAAAACTTCATCCATAGGCTTTGTTCCGTCTACAGACTTTAAAATGCCCTGCTTGTCATAATACTCGATAAGTGGCTGTGTCTGCTCATGATATACAGCTAAGCGCTTCTGAACTGTCTCCGGCTTATCGTCATCTCTAAGTACTGTGTCAGCGCCACATGCATCACATTTGCCCTCAACCTTTGTTGGATTGAAAACGATATGATATGTTGCACCACAATTGAGGCAGGCTCTTCTTCCACCCATACGGTTAACAATGTTCTCATCAGGAACATCTACATCGATGGCATAATCCATCTTCTCCCCAATCTTTGTGAGAGCATCATCAAGCGCCTTTGCCTGTGGAATTGTTCTTGGGAAACCGTCTAATACAAATCCGTTTTTGCAATCATCCTGCTGTATTCTATCCATAACAAGGTCACAGGTAAGCTCATCCGGAACAAGTGCTCCCTGATCCATGTAAGTCTTTGCCTTCTTACCAAGCTCTGTTCCGTTCTTGATGTTTGCACGGAATATATCTCCTGTAGAGATATGTGGTATAGAATATTTTGCAGCTATCTGTTTTGCCTGTGTACCTTTGCCGGCACCAGGTGCCCCTAACATGATGATCTTCATAAAAATTTTCTCCTTTTATACAAAACTTGTTGATAGCACGAATGGAGATACTGAATTCAGTATCTCCAATGTACAATTAATCATCTAAAAATCCTTTATAGTATCGAACTCTCATCTGTGATTCAATTTGCTTCAATGTCTCAATAACAACTCCGACAATGATGATGATTGAAGTTCCACCAAAGGATACATCTGCGTTGAATACTCCATTGAAGAATATCGGAACAAATGCGATAAACGCAAGTCCAATAGCTCCAATAAATACAATGTAGTTTAATATCTGATTTAAGTAATCGCTGGTTGGCTTTCCAGGTCTGATACCGGGTATAAAGCCACCTGAACGCTTCATATTGTTTGCAATCTCAAGCGGATTGAATGTAATGTTTGTGTAGAAATAAGCAAATGCTATAATCAACACAATGTAAACAATAAGTCCGATTGAATATACCGGCTCCTTTGGATCACACCAGTTAGACTGTGATAATCCTTTTAATATCTTAGAGCCTATTCCATTTCCATTGCCTTTTCCAAGGAAGCTGGCAATGATAACAGGTGTCTGCATAAGAGACTGTGCAAAGATCACCGGGATAACTCCACTGGTATTTACCTTTAGTGGAATGCATGTCTGCTGACCGCCCATCTGCTTGTTGCCTCTTATTTTGCTTGAGTACTGTACAGGAATCTTGCGCTGTGCATCCTGAAGCAATACTACAAATACTACCATTGCAGCAATTATTGCTACTATGATAAGACCTGCAACAATCGCCTTTGGTATGTTCGCTGCTGAAGCAATGAACTGTGACCAAAGTGTACTTAAATCCTCTGGAATACGTGAAATAATATTGATTGTCAATACTATTGATATTCCGTTTCCAACACCCTTTTCTGTAATACGCTCTCCAATCCACATAAGTACAGCTGAACCAGCTGTAAGTGAAGTAACGACCATAATAACAGTCAATGGTGTCTTTTCTGTAAGGTAATTTTGTCTGTAAAAACCAATTACCATCATGACTGACTCAAGAAGGCCTAATGCTATTGTAAGATAACGTGTTATCTCAACAATTTTCTTTCTGCCATCCTCGCCATCGCGTTGCATCTCTTCAAGCTTAGGTATAGCAATTGTAAGCAACTGCATAATGATTGAAGATGTAATGTATGGTGTAATATTCAGCGCAAATACTGACATCTGTGAGAATGATCCACCTGTTATAGCATCAACAAAGCCTAAACCATCTGCTGATTTACTGTTTAACCAACTCTGAAATACGGAGCCCTTGACACCAGGAATCGGAAGCTCGCTTCCGATTCTGATGACAATAAGCATCATGAATGTAAAAAGGATTCTATTACGGACATCCTTTATTTTAAACGCATTACGGAGTGTTTTAAGCATTAGATCACCTCTGCTTTTCCACCAAGAGCTTCGATTTTCTCTTTTGCACTAGCACTGAAAGCGTTAGCCTGAACTGTAAGCTTCTTAGTAAGTTCTCCATTTCCAAGAATCTTTACGCCATCTCTAGGATTCTTAACGATTCCAGCCTCGATTAATGTCTCAACTGAAACTACTGCATCGTTATCGAATCTCTCAAGAGCTGAAAGATTTATAGGTACGATTGTAAGAGTGTTTCTATTCTTGAAACCTCTCTTAGGCAATCTTCTATATAATGGCATCTGTCCACCTTCGAAACCAGGTCTTGGAGCTCCTGAACGAGCCTTCTGTCCCTTGTGTCCCTTACCAGCAGTCTTACCGTTTCCTGAGCCGTGTCCACGACCTCTTCTGAAATTATCACTATGAACTGAACCCTCAGCCGCTTTTAAATTAGATAAATCCATCACGGTACCTCCTTATTTTATTCTTAAACTTCTTCTACTTTTACGTATGGTGCTACTTTGCGAACAGCTCCCTGTGTAGCTGCATTGTTTGGTAACTCTACAGTTTTGCCTAACTTAGTAAGACCAAGAGCCTCAATAGTCTTCTTGTTCTTAGGAACAGCACCGATTGTAGATTTGATTAATGTAACTTTAACTCTATCTGCCATTTTAGCGTTCCTCCTAACCTAAGATTTCTTCTACAGATTTACCACGAAGCTTTGCAACATCCTCAGGGCTTCTTAACTGCTTAAGAGCCTCGATAGTAGCAAGTACTACGTTCTGCTTGTTGTTTGATCCTAAAGACTTTGTACGGATATTCTGGATACCAGCGATCTCGCATACTGAACGTGCAGGACCACCAGCGATGATACCAGTACCTTCAGGAGACTTCTTTAATAATACGGAAGCACCTGTATATTTTCCTGTTACATCATGTGTAATAGAATTGTTCTCGTCTAACTTAACATTTACCATGCTCTTGATGGCGTCCTCTTTACCCTTACGGATAGCTTCAGGAATTTCTGCTGCTTTTCCAAGACCTGCACCTACATGGCCGTTCTTGTCACCAACAACAACGAGAGCTGTGAATCGCATGTTACGTCCACCCTTAACAACCTTTGTTACACGCTTGATGTCAACTACCTGGTCAACTAATTCTAATTGACTAGCGTCAATGATTTCACGTTTCATGTTTGTCTCCTCCTAAAAATCTAAGCCAGCTTCTCTTGCTGCTTCAGCTAATGCTTTAACTTTTCCTGCGTAAATAAAACCGCCTCTATCGAAGACAACAGTTGAAATACCTTTATCTAATGCTTTCTTTGCGATTACAGTACCAAGCTTTGCTGCTGCATCTACGTTATTAGTCTTCTCGAGCTCTGCCTTGATATCCTTGTCAAGTGTTGATGCAGAAACGAGTGTATTTCCAACTGTATCATCAATAATCTGAGCATACATATGGTTATTACTTCTGAATACAGCTAAACGAGGACGCTGTGCTGTACCAGCAAGATGATTACGCATTCTGTTATGTTTCTTTACACGAACTTCTGTTCTTGATTTCTTACTAACCATTACTTGTCCACTCCTTTAATTATTTTTTACCAGTCTTACCAACTTTACGTCTAATAACCTCATCAGCATATTTGATTCCCTTGCCCTTATATGGCTCAGGTCTTCTCTTATCTCTGATCTCAGCTGCGTACTGGCCAACTTTTTCTTTATCGATACCCTTAATGATGATCTTGTTATCCTGAACCTCTGACTCAAGTCCTTCCGGATCCTCCATCTCAACCGGATGAGAATATCCTAAGTTAAGAGTAAGTTTCTTTCCAGCCTTAGAAGCTCTGTAACCAACACCGTTAACCTCAAGAGTCTTTGTATAACCCTCAGTTACACCAACAACCATGTTGTGGATAAGTGTTCTTGTTAATCCATGTAAGGATTTCATTTTCTTCAAATCATTAGGTCTTGTAACTACTACTTCTTCACCCTCTAATTTGATATCCATCTCTGATGGAAGAGTTCTCTCAAGAGTACCCTTTGGACCTTTTACAGTCACATGATTATTTTCTGCAATTTCAACTGTTACTCCAGCAGGAACTGCGATTGGCATTCTTCCTATACGTGACATGCCCGTACCTCCTATATTTTGATATTAGGTTAATAGTTATTTAGTATTTCTGACCTTGTGGTCAGGTTATACTTTAAGATGTTACTTGCTGTATCCCTACTATACATCATGGATGCATCGAATATGGATACGTGATGAAATATACTTAATATAAATTAAGATCTTTAGGGGCTACCAAACGAATGCTAAAACTTCGCCACCAACCTGAAGCTTTCTAGCCTCTTTATCAGTTACGATACCCTGGTTAGTTGAAAGAATAGCGATTCCAAGTCCACCAAGTACTGAAGGAATCTCATCCTTGCCTGCGTATACACGAAGACCTGGCTTAGAAATTCTCTTGATGCCTGTAATAACCTTCTCGTTCTTATCAGCACCATATTTTAATGTAACATGGATTGTCTTGATTTTTCCATCCTCAACGATGTCGTATTTCTCGATGAATCCCTCATCTACAAGGATTCCAGCGATTGCTACTTTAATCTTAGAAGCTGGGATGTCTACTGTATCATGTTTTGCAGTATTTGCGTTACGAATTCTTGTAAGCATATCTGCGATTGGATCACTTGTCATCATCATAATGAACGATATCCTCCTTAAATATGTTTGTTAATATAGTTATTTATAAAAACAGCTGTTGCTGAAAGGAAGTTCTCTTCGCACTAAGCTCACACAGCGCATATGCGCTTGTGTTCACTAAGTTGCTTTCAGGCTTACCAGCTAGCTTTTTTAACGCCTGGGATCTGTCCCTTGTATGCTAACTCACGGAAGCATACTCTGCAGATTCCGTATTTCTTTAAAACTGAATGTGGACGTCCACAAATTCTACAACGTGTATAAGCTCTTGTAGAGAACTTTGGTGCACGCTGCTGTTTGATTTTCATACTTGTCTTAGCCATTAGAATTCCTCCGATTATTTAGCGAATGGCATATTGAACTGTGCCAGTAACTCACGTGCCTCTTCGTCTGTCTTAGCAGTAGTAACGAAGATAATGTCCATACCACGAACCTTATCTACCTTATCATACTCGATCTCAGGGAAGATGATCTGCTCTTTAATTCCAAGGGCATAGTTTCCACGGCCATCAAATGCGTTAGGGTTAACACCTCTGAAGTCACGTACACGAGGTAATGCTAAGTTGATGAGACGATCTGCAAACTCGTACATCTTCTCACCACGTAATGTAACCTTACATCCGATTGGCATTCCTTCTCTGATTTTAAAGTTAGCTATAGCATTCTTTGCTTTAGTTGTAACTGCTTTCTGTCCTGTGATGGCTTCCATATCCTTAACGGCTGCCTCAAGAACCTTAGCGTTTTCCTTAGCTTCACCAACACCCATGTTAACTACGATCTTGTCAAGCTTTGGAATTTCCATTGCGTTTTTGTATCCGAACTTTTTGATCATTGCGTCCTTGATCTCATTTTCGTACTGTTCTCTAAGTCTACTCAATGTCTTAATCCTCCTCTCTCCAATTAGTCGATAACCTTGCCTGTTGATTTAGCAAAGCGAACTTTCTTATCTCCATCCATCTTGAATCCTACACGAGTAGGCTTTCCATCATGGATGAGCATTACGTTGGAAGCATCAATTGGAGCCTCCTGATGAACGATACCGCCCTGCTGATTTGACATACTTGGTTTTGTATGCTTAGTAACCATGTTGATTCCCTCAACAAGAAGTGTATTGTTCTTTGCGTTTACGGCAATTACCTTGCCCTCATTGTTGATATCTTTTCCAGCGATAACCTTAACAAGGTCGCCTTTTTTGATTTTCATAGTTGCCATTGACGTTCCTCCTATAATACTTCCGGAGCCAGAGAAACAATCTTCATGAACTGTTTCTCACGAAGCTCACGAGCTACTGGTCCAAATATACGTGTTCCTTTTGGAGTTTTGTCATCTTTGATGATTACTGCTGCGTTCTCATCAAACTTTATATAAGATCCGTCTTTACGACGAGCACCTTTTACTGAACGAACTACTACGGCTTTAACTACATCGCCTTTTTTAACAACACCGCCTGGTGTTGCATCTTTAACAGTAGCAACGATTACATCACCGATGTTCGCATATCTTCTGGTAGATCCACCCATAACGCGGATAACAAGTAACTCTTTAGCGCCAGTGTTATCAGCAACCTTGAGTCTGCTTTCCTGCTGTACCATGCTTGTAGCCTCCTTTTATTATTTTGCTCTTTCCATGATTTCTACAAGTCTCCATCTCTTATCTTTAGATAAAGGTCTTGTTTCCATAACTCTGACTGTATCACCGATCTTTGCATCGTTTTTCTCGTCATGAGCTTTTAATTTATAAGTCTTCTTAACGATCTTGTTGTAAAGAGGATGTCTTACGTTATCTCTTACAGCTACAACGATTGTCTTATCCATCTTATCGCTTACAACAACACCAACACGTGTTTTTCTAAGATTTCTTTCTTCCACGGTCTAAAATCTCCTTTCTGATAGGATAAACTATTCTGCAGCCTTTGCAGTGATAACAGTCTGAATTCTAGCGATGTTCTTACGAACCTCTTTGATTCTTGCTGTGTTATCTAACTGGTTAGTTGCATTCTGGAATCTTAAATTGAAAAGTTCTTTTTTAGCATCAACGAGCTGTGCCTGTAACTGCTCTACGCTCTGTGCCTGTAACTCTTTAACGTATGCACTAGTTTTCATTTGACTCACCGCCTTCTAAATCTGCACGAGAAACTACTTTACACTTGCAAGGTAATTTGTGTGTAGCAAGACGTAAAGCTTCTTTAGCTACGTCTTCCGGTACTCCGGAGATTTCAAATAATACTCTACCTGGTTTTACTACAGCTACCCAATACTCAAGGGCACCCTTTCCTTTACCCATTCGAACACCCATAGGCTTATGTGTTACAGGTTTCTCTGGGAAAATCTTTATCCAAACTTTACCACCACGCTTGATGTAACGAGTCATAGCTACACGGGCAGCCTCAATCTGATTTGCTTTGATCCAGCATGGCTCAAGTGCTACAATACCGTACTCACCATTTGTGATCTTGTTTCCTCTTGTAGCTTTTCCTGCCATGGAACCACGGAACTGTTTACGATGTTTTACTCTCTTAGGCATTAACATAATTACTTAGCTCCTCCTTCCTTGTTTGCTTTTGTAGGAAGTACCTCGCCTTTGTAGATCCAAACCTTAACGCCAACCTTGCCGTAAGTTGTATCTGCCTCAGCGAATCCATAATCGATATCTGCTCTGATTGTCTGGAGTGGAGTAGTTCCATCATTGTATGTCTCTGTACGAGCCATATCTGCTCCGCCAAGACGACCTGAACATGTTGTCTTAATTCCTTTAACGCCGGCCTTCATAGCTCTTCCCATGCAAGACTTCATTGCTCTACGGAATGAAACACGGTTCTCAAGCTGTAAAGCGATGTTCTCAGCAACAAGCTGTGCATCCTTGTCCGGTCTCTTTACTTCTTTGATATCAACAACTAATTTCTTGTCTGTAAGCTTCTGAACCTCAGCCTTGATCTTCTCGATCTCAGCTCCGCCCTTACCGATTACAACACCCGGCTTAGCTGTATAAATGATAACCTTAACGCGATCTGAAGCTCTCTCGATCTCAATCTTTGAAACACCAGCTGCGTATAATTTTTTCTTTAAAAATGTTCTGATATTATAATCTTCTACTAAGTAATCAGCGAAATCACCCTCTGCATACCATTTGGAATCCCAGTCCTTGATAACGCCAACTCTTAAGCCATGAGGATTAACCTTCTGTCCCATGATTGCCTCCTATCTTTCATCAAGCACGATTGTAATGTGGCTCATTCTCTTCTCGATTCTGTAAGCTCTACCCTGTGCTCTAGGATGAATTCTCTTCATTGTTGGTCCTTTATTTGCAAAACACTCTGCAACGTAAAGGTTCTCTGCCTTATAGTTCTTTTCCGGATAATTATTTTCTGCGTTAGCGATTGCTGACTCTAATAATTTCTTTACTAAGCTTGAAGCATATCTAGGATTGTATGTTACGATTGCAAGTGCTTCGTTAACACTCTTTCCACGAATAGCATCTAAAACGAAACAAGCTTTCTGTACAGACACTCTAGCATAAGATAACTTTGCTGAAGGTCTTGTATCTCTAACTTCATTTCTCTCTCTCTTGATTTTGGATCTATGTCCCTTTGCCATGGATGAAACCTCCTTTCAATAAATCTTATCTTACGCCTGATTTCTTCTCGTCTTTTCCATGTCCTCTGTAAGTTCTTGTTGCAACGAACTCACCAAGTTTATGTCCAACCATATCCTCTGTAACATATACAGGAACATGCTTTCTTCCATCATGAACAGCGATTGTGTGTCCAACGAATGAAGGGAAGATTGTTGAACGACGTGACCATGTCTTGATTACAGACTTGTCACCAGAAGCGTTCATAGCATCTACTTTTTTAAGTAAGCTTTCATCAGCAAATGGTCCTTTTTTTAATGAACGTGCCATTTATTCAACCTCCTAATTATTTGATTGCACGACCGTCTCTTCTACGAACGATCATCTTGTTAGACTGTTTGTTCTTCTTTCTGGTCTTTAAGCCAAGTGCAGGTTTGCCCCATGGAGTACATGGTCCTGGACGTCCTACAGGTGCCTTACCTTCTCCACCACCGTGTGGATGGTCGTTAGGGTTCATAACAGATCCACGAACTGTTGGACGAACACCCATGTGACGCTTACGTCCGGCTTTACCAATATTTACGAGGTTGTGATCTCCGTTTCCAATTACACCGATTGTAGCACGGCACTGAATTGGAACCATTCTCATCTCTCCTGAAGGAAGACGAAGTGTTGCATATTTGCCTTCTTTAGCCATAAGCTGTGCGCTAAGTCCTGCTGAACGAACAAGCTGTCCGCCCTTTCCAGGAAGAAGCTCGATGTTGTGAATCTGTGTACCAACTGGGATATTCTCAAGTGGTAAGCAGTTTCCAACTCTAACCTCAGCCTGAGCACCGCTCATAACCTTCATTCCGTCTGTAAGTCCTGCTGGAGCAAGAATATATGATTTCTCACCATCTGCATAGCAGATAAGTGCGATGTTTGCTGTTCTGTTTGGATCATACTCGATACCAATTACAGTTGCTGGAATACCGTCTTTCTTATTTCTCTTGAAATCGATAAGTCTGTATTTTCTTCTATTTCCACCACCCTGGTGTCTAACTGTGATTTTACCCTGATTGTTACGACCAGCGTTCTTCTTTAAAGAAGTAACAAGTGACTTCTCAGGAGTTGTCTTTGTAATCTCTGAGAAATCTGAACCAGTCATATTTCTTCTGGAAGGTGTATATGGGTTATATGTCTTAATTCCCATTTTGTTTCTCCTTTCGATATGTTTTCATTATCGCGTCTTTTCTGACGCATATCATTTTGAAGTTGCTTTCGACCTCGGTCTACAGTCCTGCGAAGATCTCGATATCTTTGCTGTCTGCTGTAAGCTGTACGATAGCCTTCTTTGTCTTAGCAGTCTTTCCTGTTACCATTCCACGACGCTTGTTCTTGCCTTCGCAGTTCATTGTGTTAACTTTGGCAACCTTTGTTCCTTCGAACATTCTCTCTACTGCTTCTTTGA
The DNA here is from genome assembly GCF_000020605.1 of Agathobacter rectalis ATCC 33656. NCBI lineage: Bacteria > Bacillati > Bacillota > Clostridia > Lachnospirales > Lachnospiraceae > Agathobacter > Agathobacter rectalis. The sequence goes on along the minus strand of NC_012781.1, from coordinate 385,270 downwards.
TCATAGTCTTGTTTGCATCCGGGTGAACAAGGAATGTGTATTTCTTCTCAGCCATTGCATTCATACTCTTCTCAGTTACTACTGGTTTGAGGATTACATCATAGTACTGTACGTTTGCCATTATGCATATACCTCCTCGATTGTTGCTACAGCAGCCTTTGTAACTACTACTGTGTCATATTTTAATACATCGAATACGTTAAGCTCATTTGTCTGAGTTGTCTTAACTGTTGGGATGTTTGCTGCAGAAGCGATAACCTTCTCGTCCATATCATTTAATACAACGAGTGCCTTCTCAACATTGAGGTTCTTTAATACTTCTACGAATTTCTTTGTCTTAATCTCATCAAGCTTAAGCTCATCTACTACAACGAACTTGTTCTCAACAACTCTTGATGTAAGTGCAGACTTAAGAGCTGCTCTCTTCTCTTTCTTGTTGAGCTTGAATGAGTAATCTCTAGGAGTAGGAGCGAATACAACTCCACCACCTGTCCACTGTGGAGATCTTGTAGAACCCTGACGTGCATGTCCTGTTCCCTTCTGTCTCCATGGTTTTCTTCCGCCACCGCGAACTTCAGAACGTGTCTTAGCTTTCTGAGTTCCCTGACGTTTATTTGCAAGCTGCTGAAGAACAGCCATATGAACTAAATGCTCATTAATTTCTACGCCGAAAATGGAATCATTTAACTCGATCTTGTCGACTTCTTTGCCTTCCATGTTATATACAGCTACGTTAGCCATCGTAAAGTTCCTCCTTTCTTACTTTGCACTATTTACCAGATTTTGTAGTCTCTTTTACTGTAATGAGAGCTTTCTTAGCTCCTGGAACTGCGCCCTTGATTAACAGTAAGTTCTTGTCTGCGTCAACTCTTACAACCTCAAGATTCTGAGTTGTAACCTTTACGCTACCCATGTGTCCAGGCATTCCTTTTCCCTTGAATACCTTACTTGGTGAAGAACAAGCACCGTTAGAACCCTGATGACGATGGAATTTAGAACCATGAGCCATTGGTCCTCTGTGCTGACCTAATCTCTTGATAGCACCCTGGAAACCTTTACCTTTTGAAATAGCAGTTACGTCAACCTTGTCACCCTCTGCGAAGATGTCAGCCTTGATCTCATCTGCTAAATTGTACTCATCTGCGTTTTCGAATTTGAACTCGCGAACGAATCTCTTTCCTGAAACACCTGCTTTTTTGAAGTGTCCCATCTGAGCCTTATTAACACCATGTCTGTGTGCTACGCTCTTTTTACCGTTGGCATCCTTCTCAACGACTTTCTCTTTCTTGTCGCCGAAACCAACCTGAACTGCGCTGTAACCGTCATTCTCAACAGTTTTGATCTGTGTTACAACACATGGACCAGCCTCTAATACAGTTACAGGTACTAATACACCATCTGCATTGAAGATCTGTGTCATACCGATTTTTGTTGCTAAAATCGCTTTCTTCATTTCTTTACCTCCTGTTTTCTACAGCGGAACGCCTCTTGCCTGTCAACCCAGCCCGCGAAGAATTAGCCGGAACAAGTAGCGGAACCGTTCATCCTAGAGCAGCCTACTAGATCGTTATGCTTTCGCACTGTATCTTCTATATAAACCATTCGGGGATATACTAATTAATTGTTGAAGCTTATTTCTGCTTCATTTTGATATCAATGTAAACACCAGCTGGCATTTCAATCCTTGATAAAGACTCTGTTGTCTTCTGTGTTGGATTGATGATATCGATAAGTCTCTTATGAGTTCTCTGCTCGAACTGTTCACGAGAATCCTTGTACTTGTGAGTAGCTCTAAGAATTGTAACTACTTCCTTCTTTGTTGGAAGAGGTACCGGTCCGCTCACCTGTGATCCATTCTTCTTTACAGTCTCGATGATTTTCTTTGCGCTTGAATCTACTAACTCGTGATCATACGCCTTGAGAGTAATTCTCATTACTTGACTTGCCATAAAAAAAGTCGCCTCCTTTTCGCACTTTTAACTTCAGTACGACAAGCGGTGACTGTACACATCTCCGTGTGTGTCCTGTGGACTTTCACACGTTGTTTCTACATTTTGTAGACCATATCTGTTCTGTACAGTGACTTGCCGTCAGTTTCCTAACTTGACATTCGCTCCGCCGAATTCTCTGTCTCATGGACAGTAACTTCAAACTTCATAGCTATCATGCCACAGCAAGTGATATTATACATGACGTTTACAATAATTGCAATACTTTTTTCAAAAAAAATTTATTTTTTTATTTCGGATAATATTCCATTGAAAAATTACACTTTTGCACGTATATTATTATAGAAGAAACCCGATTAAATGCAAGCAACGTGTAGTTTATTTTTACACGCAGATAAGAAAGGAATATAAACATATGTGGTTAGCAGATAGATGGAAAGATTACGAGGTTATTGACTGCTCATGCGGTGAAAAGCTTGAGCGTTGGTCTAAATATATTTTGCTGCGTCCCGATCCTCAGGTAATTTGGGACACTCCAAAGACTAATAAGAACTGGAAAAAGCTTAACGGTCACTATCACAGAAGCAAGAAAGGCGGCGGTGAGTGGGAATTTTTTGATTTGCCGCAGGAGTGGACCATAAACTACTCTCTTCCTATTAATAAAGAGCTCACATTTCACTTAAAACCATTCAGCTTCAAGCACACCGGTCTGTTTCCTGAGCAGGCTGCCAACTGGGACTGGTTTTCAAAGAAGATTTACGATGCAAAAAAAAGCGGTCGTGATGTAAAGGTATTAAATCTCTTTGCATACACCGGAGGTGCCACTCTTGCTGCCGCTGCCGCAGGCGCCGCTGTCACACATGTGGATGCTTCAAAGGGCATGGTCACATGGGCTAAGGAAAACGCTGTAAGCAGCGGTCTTGGTGACGCACCTATCAGATGGCTTGTGGATGACTGTGTGAAGTTTGTTGAGCGTGAAATCCGCCGTGGCAATCATTACGATGCCATCATAATGGATCCGCCGTCATACGGCAGAGGTCCTAAGGGTGAAATTTGGAAAATTGAGGAAAGCGTGTATCCGCTTGTGCAGCTTTGTGCAAAGCTCCTTACCGACAAGCCGCTTTTCTTCCTTATTAATTCCTATACGACAGGCTTGCAGCCTGCAGTGCTCACCTATATGATAAGCACTGCGCTTAAAAAGTTTGATGGTAAAGTAACCGCAAGCGAAATCGGTCTCCCGGTTTCTTCAAACGGACTCGTGCTGCCTTGTGGTGCAAGCGGACGCTTTGAAAGTATCTTCTAATCAGTTCTAAAATAAAATCAGCCGCAGTATTTCATTATTTTCTATGAAACACTGCGGCATTTTAATGAATATGCAATATATTACAATATTCTCTTTTTCTTCAATAAAATCAGTATCAGCACACATATGACAACCATAACACCTATTATAATCATAAATCCATGTGCTGTCGTCGCAAGCGGTACCCACTTTGAGCTGACATTCATGCCATAGATTCCTGAGATAACTGTCGGAATAGCCATGATAAGTGTGATGATTGTGAGCGACTTCATGACATTGTTAAGTCTGTTGTCAATGACCGTGCTCATAAGCTCTCTGGTACCATTTATGATGTCCCTGTAAATTCCCGTCATCTCAATAGCCTGTTTATTTTCGACAATCACGTCTCCGAGAAGCTCCTTATCCTCCGGATACTGCTCAAGGCGCTTGTATCTGGTCAGTCTCTCTAACACAACTCCATTGGCACGAAGCGATGTGGCAAAGTATACGAGTGTGGATTCCAGCTCGTGAAGCGCGATCAAATCGTCCTCCTCTGTATCCTCTCCGACTCTCTCCTCAATCTCAGTACGCATCTTGTCGATGATGCGCAGATCATTTTGATACAGTACAGATATCCTGTAAAGAATCTGGTATACAAAGCGCATCTTTTTCTTGGTGGAAAATTCCTTTACACGGTTATTTAAAAATACCTGAAGCACCGGTGTATCCTCTGTACAGACTGTCACTATCTCATCATCTGTAAGTATGATGCCAAGTGGGATTGTGGTATATGACTCCTTGTCATGCCTAGTCTCTATCGAAGGTATATCCACAAGAATCAACGTATACCCATCCTGCAGCTCTATACGTGAGCTCTCCTCCTCATCGAGTGCTGCAAGTACGTCTTCAATATCGACATTCAGATCATCCGCTACCATCTGTCCCTCTGCTACAGAAGGGTTGACCATCTGTATCCAGGTACCTCCCTGCAGCGTATCCAGCTCATGTATTAATTTGTCATCTGTCCTGTAAAACTTGACCATGGTGCCTCCCCGTGGCTTTTATGACACACATAATGCCACAAAATATTTTGACATCACTAACGTATTGTCTTTGAAATAAAAGATATTACTTCTCAGCATATTTCTGACTCTGGCTCTTTATAAGCTCTGCATCCTCAAAGTAATTTATCCTCATGGCGCGCTTGACCTCTGCCATTGTCTGTGCTGCAGCCTCTCTTGCTGTCTCGCTGCCCTTCCTTAGTATCTCATATACAGCCGGAATATCCTTCTCATACTCTGCTCTTCTTGCGCGGATAGGTGAAAGTTCCTCCTGCATGATGTTGTTGAGGAATTTCTTAATCTTCACATCACCAAGACCGCCTCTTGTATAGTGGTCCTTAAGCTCCTGAAGGTTAGCATACTCCGGCAGATACTCCTCAAAATGTCCCGGCTTAGAGAAAGCATCAAGATATGTGAATACTGTATTGCCCTCCACATGTCCCGGATCTGAAATCTGGATATGTGTCGGATCTGTATACATGCTCATGATTTTCTTCTTTACATCTGCCTCTGTATCTGCCAGATAGATACAGTTGCCTAATGATTTGCTCATCTTCTGTCCACCGTCTGTACCCGGAAGTCTGCAGCATGCCTCATTCTCAGGTAAAAGCACATCCGGCTCAACGAGCACCTCATCATAGATAGAATTAAACTTTCTGACAATCTCCCTGGTCTGCTCTATCATTGGGAGCTGGTCCTCTCCAACCGGAACAGTTGTAGCCTTGAAGGCAGTGATATCTGCTGCCTGACTGATTGGATAATTGAAAAAGCCAACCGGTATACTTGCCTCGAAATTTCTTAGCTTAATCTCGTTCTTTACTGTAGGGTTTCTCTGAAGTCTCGATACTGTAACGAGATTTGAGTAGAAAAATGTAAGCTCAGTAAGCTCCGGTATCTGTGACTGCACAAACAGTGTAGACTTGGCCGGGTCGAGTCCTGCTGAGAGGTAATCAAGTGCTACCTCTATGATATTCTGTCTGATTTTCTCAGGGTTGTCAAAATTGTCTGTGAGTGCCTGTGCATCGGCAATCATGATAAATATTTTGTCATACTCTCCTGAATTCTGAAGCTCAACTCTTCTGCGAAGGGAGCCCACGTAATGTCCTATATGGAGTCTTCCTGTTGGTCTGTCTCCTGTTAAAATAATTTTTTCCATCTCTATTATTCCTCTGCTTTAGTTCTATTACTACGATTGCAATGTAGGTTTATTCGCCAAACCGTCTGTCTTAGCAATCGCCAGCTTTCTTTATTATAACACACTGACGTGTAAAAGCCTAGGAAAAAGAACTCTCATTTTAATTATTTTATGATATCTACATACTCTGCCTTTGCCGCCCTGCACAAATCATCCGGTGACAGCGTAATCTGAAGCCCAAGCCTGCCTCCGCTGACCGTGATTTTGTCCTGCTCCTTAGCTGCCTCATGGATAAATGTAGGATACTGTTTTTTCATTCCGATTGATGTACAGCCGCCTCTTATATAGCCTGTAACCTTTGTCAAATCCTTGAGATGCAGCATCTCTATGGACTTCTCACCTGCTGCCTTTGCGGCTTTTTTGAAATCAATTTCGTCATCTATCGGTACCACAAACACATAGTATCCGCCGCTTTTGCCGACTGTCGTGATAGTCTTGTACATGCCTGCGTGGTCAAGCCCCAGCTTGTCTGCTATCTGAGCTGCATCCACAAAGTCATCGCACTCGTATGTGCGTGCCTCATATGGAATCTTCATTGTTTCCAGTATTCTTATTGCATTTGTCTTTGCTTCTTTTTTTCCCATTATACTATCTTTCCTCCAATAAGCTTAAGATATATTCCATATCTTTATGCAATTACCTCATTTTACTGATTGTCCGCACTCTTATCGGCATTTTTGTATGCTTCCTCAAAGAACTGCTCCTGCGAATCTATCGGTGTGCTGTTTATCTTTCTGTCCACATACTCACCATCAGCACAAAGCTCCTTGCCCTTCTCGTCATCTGTCATGATTGTGTCGAAGATATGGCGGATCTTGTCCTTAGCATGTGCATCGTATACCGGTGTTGCAACCTCCACACGTCTTACTGTATTTCTGGTCATAAAATCTGCTGACGCAATGTAAATCTTCTCATCATCGCCCACACCAAATCTGTATATACGTGAATGCTCAAGATATCTTCCTACAACACTTATTACAGTGATGTTTTCTGTGACATCCTCAACCTGCGGCTTCACACAGCAGATTCCTCTGACAATAAGCTCTACCTTCACACCTGCCTGTGATGCATCGATAAGCTTGTCTATAAGCACCTTATCAGTGAGAGAGTTAATCTTAACTCCGATGTATGCCGGTTTTCCTGCATTCTTATTGGCAATCTGCTCATCAATCATGTCAACAATCTTATTCTGCAGGCATTTTGGGGCAACAAGCAGATGTTTTACATCTCCGTCCGAAACAGTCTCACCTCTCTGAAGCGCCATAAACACCCTTGATGCATCTGCTCCAATCTCCTGATTTGCAGTGATGAGGGATAAATCTGTATAAAGACGCGAGGTCTTCTCGTTGTAGTTTCCTGTACCAATCTGAGTGATGTACTCAAAGCCATCGCCCTTTTTCTTTGTGATGAGACAGAGCTTTGAGTGGACCTTGTAATCACCGAGTCCGTAAAGTATCTGACAGCCTGCATCCTCAAGGCGGTGTGACATCTCTATGTTGTTAGCCTCATCAAACCTCGCACGCAGCTCGACAAGCACGATAACCTCCTTGCCGTTTTCTGCAGCCTCTATAAGTGCATCGATAATCTGGCTCTTGTCTGCCACTCTGTATAGTGTCATCTTGATGGAAACTACATCAGGATCCTCTGCTGCATCGTTAAGCATCTTGATAAACGGCTTCATGCTCTCAAACGGATATGAAAGAAGCACATCCTTTTTCTCAACCTGACCGAGTATACTCTCCTTAAGCGAAAGCTCAGGTGTGTCACGCGGTGTACGCTTCTCAAAGAAAAGCTCCTGCTTGTCTCGCAGATAGTGCTGAAGCTGGAATACAAATGACATATCAAGCGGTGTTTTTACACTGATAAAATGCTTTTTGCCAATCTCAAGGAAGCTCGAGAGTTCGTCAATCGCCTTGCGGTTGATTTTTCTCGAAAGCTCAACTCTTACAGGATCAAGACGCACTCTCCTCTTGATGAGCTCCTCCATCATGTTACGGTAATCCATATCCTCATCATACATGCTCTGCGCATCAATATCCGCATTACGTGTCACACGCATGATTGATTTCTCACGGATTACATACTTTGGATAGAGCTTTGATACAAAGTGTAAAATAAGTTCCTCTGACAGCATAAATGTGCCCGGTCTTGTAGGTATCTCAATCAGACGCTTGAATACGCTGTTTGAGCATGGCACGATACCTGTCTTTTTCTTTCCCTTCTGCGTGGTTAAAAGCACTACCGCATAGAGCTGTTTATTTGCAAGGAATGGAAACGGCTGCTGCTTTCCTATAATCATTGGTGAGAGGAAAGGTGCAATGTGTGCATCAAAATATGCCTCCAGTAAATCACCCTCATCCTTTGACAGCTTGTTGAAATTGATTATGCGCACGCCCTTTGGCTCAAGCTCACCCATGAGCTGCTCGTAAATCCTTGCTTTTTTCTTCTCAAGCTCGCATACTCTGTCAAGGATTGCCGATACCTGTTCCTCACTCGACATCTTTGTCTTGTTCTCGAAAATCTTTTCCTTTGAATTCATCTGCATCATGAGTGATCCTACTCTTACCATGAAAAACTCATCCAGATTTGTCTGGTAGATTGATGCAAAAGTCAGTCTCTCTGCAAGCGGTACTCTTGGATTTCCCGCCTCATTTAATACTCGCTCATTGAACTGTAACCATGACAGCTCCCTGTTTGTGTAAACTTCTTCCAGTTTTTTCATCTGCATATATGCTCCTATTCTATATGATATTTTTCCATTCGCGTCTGCGTCTTTTAAGTTCGTTTTATTTTGTGCCCGCTGTATTTCAAGCAGCCTTGCCCGCTCTATCAGTTTATCCTCACGGCGTCTCCTTCTGTCTGCCAGATGAAGCTTATTTTCCACCCCGACAAGCAGCTGTGCAAGTGCCTTCAAAACTCTTTCCCTATGCAATATTTACCTCTCCGTTGATATCATCTGATAATATTCCAATTCTCGCTATACCGCACAGCACATAATGCTTCTGCAATGTCCGTGCACTCTTAAGTTCATTTTCGATATTTTTGTCTTTTTTGTCAATACATTCATGCAAATTTACAAACATTTCTTCAACAATATCAGCACATCTGAGAGTTTCCTTTGCAGCAAGCTGCATTACCACCTCTTTGACGCATTTTTATATGAATTAAGGCCGTCCACATTGGTAGTTTGTACCTCTTGTGAACAGCCTGTTATCATCGTTGCCATCATTCCTATGACGACCGCTTTCTTTAGTAATTTCTTTTTCAACATAATTAATCTCTCCATTAGCATGATAAATTATTAAAATTAATCAATAACTATTCAACAAGTTAATAGTATCAAGCTAATGTAAAGTCCAAAACGCAGTTATGTAAAATCATGGTAAAAACTTTACATTTCTTTACTCAGCTTTACATAAATTAATTTTGTGTGCATTTTATATATCTTTTAGGCATTTTTAACTATTTCAACAGCAATATCCGGATAATTTGTTATAATTGCATCTGCTTCTGCCTTGACAAGTGCCTTCATCTCATGCTTTTCGTTTACAGTCCATACATGAGCTCTAAGTCCTCTTCCGTGCGCCTTGTCAATGTAGTTTTCATCCTGCATATGGTAGGTTGCCGGATGAAGCGCATCCACATGAAGCTCGCTTGCATACTCTGCCGGATTTACTATAATGTCAGAAAAAAGCAGACCGCACCTCATATCAGGGCAAAGCTTTTTCATGCGCACAATCGACTCGTGATTGAATGATGAGCACCAGATTCGGTCAAGCATATCATACTCTTCCACGAGCGCCAGTACCTTTTTCTCCAGATTTTTGTACTGTACGATACCGTTTTTGAGCTCGATATTTATGGTCATCTCTGTGTTTTTGAGCAGGTCAAACACCTCATCGAGTGTTGGAATACGAGTCTTCTTGTCATAGGACGGCATGTGCTTTGACACATTGAGGCGCTTCAGCTCCTTGAGTGTATAGTCCTTTACAAAGCCTTTCTCACCACTCACTCTGTCCACGGTCTCATCGTGTATGACCACAAGCTCTCCATCCTTTGTGAGCTGCACATCAAGCTCCACGCCGTCAGCCTTCATCTTTTCTGCCTTCTTGAATGCCTCAAGTGTGTTCTCCGGTGCATATCCGGATGCTCCTCTGTGTGCCCAGACCTTTGTTCCCTCTGTGTTTATCATGCTTTAAGCCTTCTTTCGTTACTTTTTATTTTAGTTATTTTCATGCCTCGGTGCATCATATCTGTCTGCAAGCCTTAAAAATACAAATCCCACTGCAAAGAATATTGCCATAGTTGCAACCGCCACATTTATCGTGCCGCCCGCAAGCTTTACTGCCGCTATGACAAGCGAGCCTAAAAACGAAGCTCCTTTTGCAAAAATATCATAGATTCCGAAATACTCTCCCGAGTTCTCAGGAGGAATAATCTTTGAAAAATATGAGCGTGACAGCGCCTGCAATGAGCCCTGGAAGCATCCCACACCAAACGCCATGATTCCAAAGCCAATCATATCATGCAGTGTAAGTGCATATAGACAAACTGCAAAATATCCCGCAATGCAGACATACAAAAGTGTTGTAGTTTTGTATGTCTGTGACAGTCTTCCAAAAACAAGTGAACCGATGCATGCCACTATCTGTGTAAAAAGTAAAAACACTACCTGTCCCACTGAATCGAGCTTTAAATCAGTTCCTATGTTTATACAGTTATCTATTATAGTACCTACACCATCTATGTAAAGGAAAAAAGCAACCAAAAACAGTCCTACTTTTTTATCTTTTGTAGCTATTTTTTTGATTGTTCCAAAAATCTGTGCAAATGCGTCAGCTATAAGTCTTAGGACTCCCGGATTTTTGTTTGTTTTGTTTTTCTCTTTGATATTGTCTCTTATAAATGCATCATTTTCAAAATTCTTATGAATATCTTTATCTGCTGCATCCGATACATAATTCACCTGTTTATAGCTCTTAAACAATGGAATTGTAACAACAAACCACCAAATTCCTGTAACCGCAAAGCCTATTATCATCGATAGGCGGTTTGATATGTATCCAAGCATATCCGGTCCACAGATGTACGCTGCAAGTGAAACAAGAAACGGCACACACGAGCCCAGATATCCCCAGGCATAGCCGTAGGAAGACACCTCGTCCATTCTATCCTTTGTCGTCACATCGACAAGCATCGAGTCATAAAACACCAGCGATGCATTGTAAAATATCTTTGTAAGCACATAGATAACAAGAAACAGCACCCATGTAGGTGTAAAACCGTTAAGTATACATGCCGACACTCCTACAACTACGGTCGTTGAAAAAATAGCCTTTTTGATGCGCATATGGTCTGCTATCGCACCACAGACAGGCCCGATAAGTGCTGATACAACTGTCATCACAGCTATTGCCACCGCATAATACGCGGTTGCCCTGTCAGATGAAATCTGCCCTGCACCATCTCCAACGGCAAGGCTTTTGTACCATATCGGTATGAGCGCACACGCAAGCAGTGTGTATGCGGAATTTCCCACATCATATAATACCCATGAGAGCTCCTTTGATGAGAGCTTTTTGGTTTTCTTTTGTGTATTGTCTTCTTTTGATTTCATAAATTATACCTTCCCTGTTTTGTATTCCTCAGACTACGATTTTATTTTTTTTATGTAAAAACCGCTACCACCCATTTGCAAAGTTTATGTAAATAATCCGTCCAATATTAAATCAGCGACTCCCTCGCAATCTCCACATAATGCATGGCATTGCGATGATTCTCCTCTATCTCATCAGCGGTCAGTGCCCTGATCACCTTTGCCGGAGAACCAAATGCGAGGCTTCCGTCAGGAATATCGGTGCCCTGGGTGACAAGAGCGCCCGCACCTATTATGCAGTTTTTACCAATCCTTGCTCCATTTAGCACGATGGCACCCATGCCGATGAGTGTATTATCACCTATAGTACACCCGTGAACAATTGCGCTGTGTCCTATTGTCACATTGTCACCAATTCTGACACTGTGGCTTAAGTCCACATGTACCACTGCATTGTCCTGTATATTCGAATTTCTGCCTATTTCTATCGGTTCTGAATCGCCTCTTACAGTTGCATTATACCATACGCTTGCTCCGTCAGCCATTGTCACCTGACCCTTAACAACGGCACCTTCTGCTATATAATATGCCATATCTATCCCTCCATCAATTTCAGATAATCGCCCTTGTCTATATGCATCATAGAAATCTGATTATTATGCCGCCTGAAGCCATAGACACAGTCCACATTTCGGATAAGCGACTGCAGACGTTCATCCGGTACACAGACAATCAGCTGCAAGTCCATCTTCCTTGCATACTTGAGACACACCGCACTTCGCTCCTGATCCATCTTGGAAAATGCCTCATCCAAAAGCACCAGCTTAATCTTTGAATCACGATTGCTCTGCTGCATATAAAGCATCGCAAAGCCCGCAAGAAGCGCAACATACTTAGGGTTCTGTCCCTCGCCGCCCGAATCACGTCCTGCCATGTCATCTACAAAGTTTTCCCTGATGACACGGCCGTTTTCGTCCGTAACCTGCTCATACATGCTGAATGACAGATAATTGCGGTAATCCGCATACTGCCCCATTTCCTTGCGCTTCTGCATTCGCAGATGCTCATCCTCATCCCTTGGCGGCATGAACTTGTCTGTCAAAAGTTTAATTTTCTGCTCATATTTCTTATAAAAATCATCCTCACCAAAGCTTATCTGTCCAGCTATTCCGCCATTATCCGGATTTTTACTGTCCAGTTCTTCCGCCATAAGCATATCATAGAACTGACCGTTTTCGTTCTTTGCCGGCTCTATCTTAATCTGATAGGTACTGTCTGAGAAATTAGTCTCCCTAAGAAGCCTGTTTATCTCATAGGCATGGCGCTTTGCAGCCTTAATATCACCGTGGATTGTACCGATGACATTCTCTCTGAGACTTTTGTAGATCACCTTGCACTGCTCCTCAAACTCACTCTCATATTCCGGCTCATAATCCTTCTCGTACTTCTCCAGCAGCTCCTCATATGCCTTATTTGACTTCTCGGCTCCGCTGAACTGACCTGACGGAAACTCCTTTATATACCTGTAGCGGGCAGTCTGCAACGTCTCAACACACGACTGCTGCCTGCCACCATTTCCGTCTGCGCCTTGCAGCTCAATAAGCTTCTCACGCTGTTTGCTCTTGACCGATGCTCCTGAACTATGCTGCAGCATATCCTGCACCTGCTTCTCAAGCTCCTCTCTGGCAACATAGCCCTGTAACATATCTTCCAGCTGTGCTCTTCGCTGTTCGTTTGCACCTATGATTTTCTCATGCTGGCTTATCTTTTCATTTATCTGCTGCTGATTCAGTGAAAAAGCACTCTTAAGTGCATCGATGTTTTTCTCAAGAAGCCTCTTTTTCTCCTTTAGCTCCTTGTACTGCCCATTCTCCATTGTCCTAATAATCTCTTCGAGCTCATTTTTCTGCGAATTAACTGCTTTAAGCTCATCTGACGCCTCAGAAAGGCCCACAAAATACTCCGGCTCCCCCTTTAAGCACTCAAAATCTCTCTGTGCCTTAAGACTTGAAATAATACCCATAAGCTGTATCTGGTCCTTCTCAAGCCTCTCCACATCTGCCTCATACTCGGCAAGTCTTGCCTTGGATACCCTGCCTCCGATGCAGGCATTTGTAGTATAATCGCGCTTCTTCAGATGTCTGAAAATAAAGTTGCTGTATGAGTAGCAGTCCGGTGTAACTCCATCTCGTACCTGCTCAAGCTCGTCAACACTACGGCACTTTATAATATGTCCCAGATATCTTTTCAGGCAGACATCTACATACTTTTCCTTTGTATCCACTGCCTCATAAAGCGAACCATCCATGGCCTTTGGTTCACTGTCCATGATAGCCTTGGAATTGATGAGGTCGACATCCTCAAACTGCTTCATGTCTCTGAAAATAACAGCAGCAGTATGCGCATAACGCGGCTCTGTGATAAGTGAGAACTTGAGCCTGCCCATACGTCCTTCTATGGCATTCTTCCATTCCTCGTCCTGTACATCAAACATATCCGCAAATACCTGTACCTTCACAGGCTCGCCAAATCTATCACTTAAGTCCCTCTGCAGCGCAGCTCTTGCCGAACGCAGGCTCTCACTGTACGACTTGCGGTTGTTCTTCATATCATCGACCAGACGTTTTTTCTCTTTAAGCTCTTTTGTTATCTCATTTTTCTGCGAAGTATTGTCCTCGAGCTCATCCTCGATATCCTTCTTTATAGACTCAAGCTTTAGATGAAGCTCCTGACATTTTGCCTCCGTGACATCGCCATCCACAATCTCTTCAATGAGGTTTAAAACTGCATTGCTCACATAATCTGTGATGACCTCATCCTCATCCCAGGCCTTTAGTCCGTTTGTGATTTTAATCCACTGACGGCTGTTGTCGGTAAGCATGAGACTTCTCTTCTCAAGCTCCCTAAGCTGATCCTTTTTGCTTCCTAAGTCGCTCGATTTCAAATCTGCACATACCTGGATATACTCTTGCTGCAGATCTGCCTGCTGCCCGGCTATATCATCTGCCTTTTCTGAAAGTCTGTCCTGTTCTTCTTCGATACGCTTTTTATCATCCTCAGCTGCCTGAATCCTTGCACGCATATCCTCGATATCTATGCACCTGATCATTGTCTCTGCCATGACAATATCGCTTTGGATATTTACCAGTTCCTGCCCTGACTCCTTTATTTCCTTGAGAAGCTCAATACGCTTGCGCATATCCTCTATTTTTTCCCTGATTTGTCTGTATGCATCAAGCTGCTCACTGATAGTCTCTATCGTGCCCGAGTCACTCTTTGGAAACATATAATCACGTATAAACTGGCCTGTTCCATTTGTCATTCTGAGTGCAATAGCACTTTTTTCCATTGTGATAAAACGATTCGGATCAATATATCCTAAAATCACATCATATAATGTGCCAAGGTATGCCTCCTTCGATGCGTAAATACGGTTTACATCCCCTCTGGCGCGTCTGTCAGCTGACTGTGAGCGAGTATTTACAAGCTTTTTAATATCATTATTTGAATAGCAAAAGCCGTCCGCTGTCACATATGAAGGCTCCGGCATCCTGCCCGAATGACTGAAGTACACAAATCTCTTAATCTCAGAATCGTTTTTTCGTACCTCAAAGGCTATTCCTATACATGTAAACGTATGACTGCCTGTATCCTCTATCTCAAGCGCTATGACCGAACAAAAATCACAGTCGCCACGATTTGCGGAGCCATCCTTCTGCTCACCCCTCAAATAGCTCAGAACACTTCTCCTGTTTTTTGCATCATCTGCAGCCTTGTTCAAGAAGGTGGGGCTGAAGCTGCCGTAGAGGATTACCTGAATCGCATCCATGACGGTTGATTTTCCCGAGCCACTCTTACCACTGAACAAATTGACATACTCATTAAATTGCAAAACCTTGTGATTTATTCCGCCCCAGTTGTTTAGACACATTCTGGTAAATATCTTCTTAGACTGACTCAATTGGTAACTCCTCCATTTCACTGTTCTTGGCAAATTCATGGGTATGGTTTACAGAACTGCCTTCTGTATTCAATCCGGCAGCTTCAAGTGTTGCAGCCGACTCGTTATCATACTTAATCAGCTCCACCTCATCACTGTACATGCGCACAAGCTCATTTATATCCATGGCTGAGCAGAATATATTTACTGTGCCATAAATATAGATTGGTGTGTTGTCCTCCAGGTTTGCAATAGCCCCCGGCAGTTCAATCATCTGATGTGTTTTCATAAGCAAAAGAGCGTCTGACCATTCCTGATTAGTGAGCTTTCTGGTAATCAGATTGGTATTTCTGCCATACTCACGAATCTCCGCCAGATTCGTTGTTGTCGCATTAAGCCCCTCGCCCATGATTTTATCCCTGTATATAATCTTCATTATAATGACAATCCTTGCAGTCAGAAGAGTCATCTTCTCGAGCATGACACCATCACCCGTTATCCTGAAAAGATGCTCCTGCTGGTCATGAACCAGCTCACAGTCAAGCACAGCCAGATAATCAGAGATAAACTCTCTGTTTCTAAGACACACCTGATACCTTGGATTGTCTCTTTGAATCAATGTAACGGGGTCACACTTCATTTGCAAAATACAGGTCTGCCTCAACAGATCCTGAATAGTTTTTCTAATATTTTCTGCCTCATTTGGCGAAACATTCTCCATATATTCAAACATACATTGCTCTCTTTTCTATGCTTCTCGTTTAGAGTCCGATTTGGATATTACAAGCCTTGAGTAGCTTACACCATCACTCTTTGTTATCTCTCCATCCAGACTCACCGTATCCTCACCCATGCGCTCATTGGTCTCCTCCTGCCATAAAAACAGAAGCTTTTCCAGATCCTCCATGGATTCTACAGTTTGTTCATCTGTCACAAACATGCCATCACGCATATTTTTATCTCTGAAGCTTTGAAGCTCCTTTTTGGTATACAATGGCTTTGGCACAAAATCTGCCATATCATCTTCGCCTGCCGAAGCATCGTCAATAACAAACGGAACAAACTCACTTCTTCCTCTCTCTCTTCTTCCCGGAAAACTGTCGTCCGTTACATTGTAAAACTGTCTGGTGAACTTCATTCTGTTTCGAAGAGCCCCAAGTATCTCATCTGTTTTATCACTCTTATCTATCAGGTTAATGAGCTTTACTATATTATCCTCGTCATCTGCGCCTTCCTGCAGGATATAGTGTATCCTTGCAAGCGCCCTCTTTGCAAAAATCGTCTTCTGCTCAATAAGCTTGTTGTACTTTCTCTCAATCAGGTCAAACTCATGCTCCACCTTATAGACAAGCTCACTTGCCTTATCACAGTACTCCACGCTGTACTCATAGCGTTTTCTCTCAAACGTACCGGGTGTAGTCTGCGAAAGAATTCCCTCAAGCTCAGCCCTCCTATCATCGTTCTGATTAAGGATTTTACTTATAAGCTCCTTTACAGCCTCCTTGTAACGATAAAAGCTATCCGTGGTTGTAAGGATGGCATAACGTCTGCTATCACTGTTATTAATTTCCTTAATCAGCACCTTCTGTATACCTATAAAATCCTTCATACGTGACAGCTCATCAAAATATGCCCTCATACCATCCTGCATATTTGATAAAAGCTGACCAAGATTTTTTGACGTATACAACGCATTTTTCAGAATATCATTATTTTTTTCCGGATCTGAAAAATATGTAAAAAGCGCACTGTAAACAGCCAAAATGCTCTCGCGCTCCCTGCTGTCATCATCCACAAGCAGCTTTTTAAATAGCTCAGCATACATCTGGCTGTACTGAGGAAATGCAATCACATATGTGTTGAGCTTTTCATCAAAATCACTCCTGATCCAGCCCCAGTTTATAAGCCTGCCCAATATAGCTGATGGTGTCAGGGTGTATGCGAAAGTGGCCTGGTCATATATAACATCAATTTCGGAATCAGGATTATAATCATCATGATTATCCATGCTGCCACTATCTTTATCACTCTCATCTTCATTATAATCAGTCTGCCATACAATGCCTGTTTTTGATATGGTATCCGCTATGATTATCTGACACTCCTCACGTGTCAGTCCCAGTGATGCATAGACCTCGTTATTCTCCTCATATAACGCAACAACTATCTGCATGTATGCATCCATATTTTTCGTGCGGAATAAGCTATAAAATTCTTTTGGTATTCTATCTTTTAATGTCATACTCATATAATAACATATCCCCACGTTTTTCGCCATATACATGGAAATAAACGTGGGGATATTAATATTGCTGCTTCACACCTCAGTCTTAACAGTAACATCCGGTTACCATCAAATCACTCCTGATTGTGACCATCAATAATTCTATTCAATATAATATACTTACTGCTCAGCAACTCTCAGATGACGGATAAGCTCATTTAAGCTCTCTGCCTCACTGCTCATCTCCTGACTTGCAGCTGCGCACTCCTGTGAAGAAGCTGAGTTAGTCTGAACTACATCATTAATCTGCTCTACACCATTATTAATCTGCTTGATAGCATCTGTCTGTGTCTCAAGTGTCTCTGCGATTCCATTAACCTCATCTGTGATAGTCTTGGAATTGCCTGCAACCTCCTCAAGCTGCGATGCTGTCTTGCCTGCAATAACCATTCCTTTTTCAACAGCCTTGACTGAAGACTCAATAAGAGCTGCTGACTCCTTAGCAGCATTTGCACTCTGCTCAGCAAGTACAGTAACCTGGTCTGCAACAACTGCAAAGCCTTTTCCTGCCTCTCCTGCTCTGGCTGCCTCGATAGAAGCATTGAGTGCAAGAAGGTTTGTCTGGGATGCAATCTCATTGATTGTTGCGATGATTTTACCGATTTCCTGAGATGCCTCATTGATTTCATTCATGGATGTAACCATCTCGTGCATCTGTCCGTTGCTATCCATAATCTCAGTTCCGAGTCCGTCAACCTTCTGGCTGATTTCCTTTGCATGCTCAGCATTCTCAGCTACCTGATCCGCTACAGAAGCAAGTGTTGCTGTAAGCTCCTCAACAACAGCGGCCTGGTCTGTTGCGCCCTGCGCAAGGTCACTAGAGCTGGCAGCTACCTGCCCAGCACCGTTTGAAACCTCATTGGCAGCTCTCTGAATACCACTGACTGTATCTGACATGCTCTCCTCGAAAGCAACAATTGATTCTTTAATTCCTACAAAATCGCCTTTCCACTCCACCTGTGGCTTAAAGTTGAAATTGCCATCTGCAAACTGTCTCATAGTCTGATCGATATCATCAATATATGTGCCAAGTGTCCTGATAGACTTTCTAAGGTCATGTGCAAGTTTGCCAACCTCATCATCTGAATGATACTCCAGATTGCTGTGAAGATTTCCATTAACAAGCTCTCCTGCCACTACCTCAATCTGCTGTAATGGCTCAAGCACAGAATCAATAACCTGATCACTGATTTTTTTCGCAATCATTGTAGCTACAATTCCAACTATTATTACATTGGCCAGTCCTATAACCAGGAAAAATGTAGCAACTGTTCCCGACTCGGCACCAAAGATATTAGCCTTTGCACCAAAATAAACCAATAAAACTGCAACAATTGATATGCCTCCCGATACAAGCAGCATATCCAATACTTTCTTATAGCCATATTTCAATCTCTGCTGAAGTGGCATTTCCATTATTTTGCTTTTAGCTTCCTCACCCATATGTAATTCTCCCTTTCTCATTTAGGTTTCGTTCTATACAGTAAGATTATTATATCATTACCATAGTACTATTTCAATGATAATTTGACAATATTCGTCATTTTTGACATATCGCCTAATTTCGGAAATGATTTATAGTCAAATACACTAATTTCCCGCTTATTACACCTCGAAATCCATACATGCCCTATTTGCAGTAAATGGTCTCACCCTGGTATCCGCCACTGCAACATGCTTAGGATTCTTTGCATACGCTGCAAGTGCATCAGCATCCTCAAATGTAGTATCAAGCATCACATCTACTGTAGATGTCGGAAGATAATCTGTGCGTACTGAAATGTCGATCATTCCCGGAATCTGCCCTTTAAGTCCCTCTAAGCCTTCCTTTATGCCGGCACGTATTTCCTTCTTCTGTGCCTCTGTGTACTCATCCTTGAGTGTCCATAAAATAATGTGTTTAACCATTGTGTTCCTCCTGAGTTTTTCAGGTCTTTCGACCAGTCCAAACTATAACATAATAATTTCTTTAATGTTCATCTCTTCTATAGTTCAAAACCATAAGGTGAATGGAGACCTTTGTATGAATAATATGCCATTCAGACCGCTATGTCAATTACATATTCTACCCCATCACTTCATTTCCTACCCCATTTTGCACCTTTTGTGGCAGAAAACATATTAGGTACAGTTTAGAATACATTTATTATTCAAATCATTTAATTTACATTTCTCTTTTAGCTTCTACCTTTGTTGCATATTTCCACGTCTTTCCGCAATCTTTTGAATAGATACTTTCCCAACTAAATGTATCCTTCTCAATATTTTTGAAATTCCATTGCCATATAGTTGTATCATTCGCATCTTTATTAATCCCTGTTTGTATAATATCATTCTCCAATTCTTCGGCGATTAACCTATCAACACTCCATTTGGAAACGTACACTATATTCCACTTTTTTGAATTATCTATCATTGGAACTCGTATTGTTGTTCCATAATCTCCGTATAAAGTATCTTCCTCTGTCCATTCTCCTCTTTTGGGACAAATGAAGACATCTTGAATTCCATACCCATCCATGACATATGAAAAAAGCCACTCACCTTCTTTTGTATCTTCAATCTTCCCCTCTTCATCATATGTAGTCATTGTAAACGACCAATTTCCAACAAATCTACTATACAATGATAAATCTGTGTTATTATTCGCATTATTGCTTCCTAATGCTTCTAAAAATTCATTTTTCATTAGCGTACACTCTCCTCCCGATAAACATGTTGCTTATTTATCATTTGTAGTAATTGAATAAACAACCAAATCCCTATATTCCCCTGTGTTTTTATCAATTCTTCTTTTTCTTAAAACCCCATCCTTAATAAAACCTACCTTTTCAAGCAGATTAAGCGAAGGTTTATTATCTATATTACATTTTGCCTCAATGAGATACAGTCTATCTTTTGACAAGTATTCTGAAATCATCTTTTTTACAGCTTCAGTGCCATAACCTTTACCATGCCACTTTTCACCAATAACATAACCAATTTCACCAATCCTTAATTCTTGATATGGTATATCAAAAGATATATATCCTATACATGCACCACTTTCTTTTTCAACAATTACCCATGCATTCGTATTTTTCACCATAGCATTTACAAAAGAATTCATCTGATCCATATTCATTGGATATCCCATTATAAAATCACCCAAATGCTCATCTGTCCCCCATCCCTCGAAGCATATTGAAGCATCTTCATTCACAAAATGGCGGATGTATAATCGCTCTGTTTCTATTTTCATCATAAAAATCCTTTTCCATCTACATTATGACTTGGCACCACTACATCAATTAATCCTACTATAACATACTTTTAAACTGTAAAAAAGGGTTTCCGAGAAATCTCGGAAACCCTTGAATTTACTAGATATTTACACTACTAACAAGTAATTACTCGATAACTGTAGCAACACGTCCAGATCCTACTGTACATCCACCCTCACGATACTTTAATATCATTTTACCTCATATTTTTTATGGTTTTCTCTCCAAAATACAGTGAAAAACGACTGATTTGTACTATTTATTTTTATTTGCCTGATTTCTTGGCACCGTTTTGGCACCGGAAGCCTCAGTCAAAAAGCTTCTCTTCTGTTGTTTATGCTCTTCTCTATCAGCTTTAATTTATAGCCAAAAAGCAGCCAGTTTTTCATATAAATAATTTCTAATAACTTTTATCGCCTTTCTTCAAAGGAGAAAACGTAATCTTATTTGCCAAAAGAAAAAGAATTATTATTACAATACCAAATCCCACAAAAAGTGAACTTGTATCAACAACAGTAACTTTGTATATAATACTAATCACAAAAGATACCACTGGCGCGCATGCGTATGTAAGTGAAAATCGAATTGCAGAAACACGTCCTATATATTCTTTAGTAACTTCTTTTACAAATTTCACTTGTACATAAGTAATCATTAATCCCAATGCTGCACCAATTATTATCGAACCGATTAGCAACAGTAATTTTTGAGTTATAGGATTTGCAATATATTTTGAAACAAATGCAATAAAAACATAGTATACACCTAAAACAATTCCACAAAATGTAACAAGTGTATTATTTTTTTTCTCCTCTTTCATTTTTGCAAAAGTCAATGATCCCAAAATAGTACCAATAGTTACGCTTACACTTAGTAATGAAACAATTTTGGCATCTCCACTAAACATTTCTCTTGCAATCGGGGCGAGCAGTGCATCAAATGGAACCACTGCTGAATTAATTAGAATACATAAAAAACATAGTTTTAATAGCTTCTTATGGTCAAATACATAACTAAATCCATCTCTAAGCGAAATTAAATATTCTCTGCCAATTATTCGGTTTGTCTTCTTTTCTTCTTGAACAGAAAATTCTATTTTTACTATAAGCAACGCTGATATTAAAAATATCAAAGCATCTATCGCTAAAGAAATACCTATTCCAAATGAACTAATCACTATGCCTGACAAGCCAGTTCCAACTAATACTGCTATTTTGGTACAAGACACATTGACACTTACACCTTTATCATAATGTTCATTAGGAAGTACATGCTGAATAACTGCTACCCCTGCTGGCATATGAAATGCTTCTATTAATGAAATGGATATTGTCATAAAAACCAATATTAATGGTGAAAGCATGTTTTGTGTATATACATATAATATATACAAAACTAACAGAACTCGAGCTATATCTGAAAGTACTAACACTTTCTTTTTATTCATATTCTCGACTAATGGACCTATAAATGGTTGAATAATTACAGAAGTAGCTTGATTAATACCAAAAATAATCGCAGACCACCCTGCACTATTTGTAAGTAAATATACCAACCATGTAAAAAGTATTGTATCTAATGAATCACCACAGCGGTTAATAATATTAGAAGTCAGCAGATAAACATAATTGTGGTTATGATATAACTCATGTTTATTCATATTTGTTACCTCTCTAATCATAATTTAGATTGTTTAATTTCGCAAGCTATCTTATAAAGATCCTGATGTTTTAAAGCCGCTGCTTTTTCTATAACATTATCAATTTCTGATATATCATTAAGTGATTCCAAATATTTTTTCCATTTTTTCATTTCAACATTATATGCACAGTATCTATTTTCACTTTCAAATGAGCCGTTAATGCAATAACGACTATTACTACATCCTCCTAAGCATCGTTCTGTATAACGACATTCTCTGCAAAATCCTTTTAACTTACTACTATCAAAATTTCTATTCCACTTAAAAGAGTCCGGACTTTCCCAAATCGACTTTAAAGATTTTTCACGAATATTTCCCGCTACTAATGTTTTATCTCTAATAGAAGTACAAGCAACAATATCTCCATTATGCAGAATACCAATTACATGCTTTCCTGCTCCACAACCTGTCCAAGACCAATTATCATTAAGAAAATTCTCATTTACTTTTATATCTTTATTGCTATAATAACCTATGCAATCTGCCAAAACAATTAATAATTGATATAGTTCTTCCAATTCACATATATTTTCTTTATTTATTGAAGTTATTACTGATGTCGAAATATTATTTTTTCTTAATTCTTTCAATGCTTTAATACTTTTATTGAATGATCCCGATCTCCGTATAAAATCGTGAGTTTTTTCAAGACCATCAATACTTAAACAGACACTTCTAATTCCTGATGTTATCGCATTATGAATAAAGTTTTCATCAATCAACCAACCATTTGTAATAATACTTGTTATTATGCCATTATCTACTAATCTTTTCGCAATAATATGCCAGTCACTACGTGTCGTAGGTTCCCCTCCAGATAATGTAATAACTTTTAATCCCAAATCTTTTAATTGGTCACACACCTCAAGAGCTTCTGATGTATTCAACTCATCGGGTAGCGCTTCTGCACAACTTGAACCGCAATGTTTACAACGCATATTACAACCCATTGTTATTTCCCATACAGCTGTAGTTAATTTATTCATATATTCTCTCCTATAATCCTTTTTAAATAAAAAAGACCTACTCTATATTTCTTTTTACATAGAGCAAGTCTTTTCTACAAACTACATTCTCACACCTGTTCCGTACATAACTGGTCCAAATAAGTTCTTAGAGGTTTTTAATTCAGAAATCTCTACAAACTCCAAGCTCAATTCTTCAAGATTAAACATTTTTATCCACCTCCCGTTTATTGAATTTATCTTAAGAATACATCTCTTATTTTCAAATGTCAAGTTATTTTCATTATTTTTCCCAAATTTCGAGTTCAAATTCTCGTTTTATTTGTAACATATTTTCCATTTTCTACGCATACATCAGATCTCTTAACCACTTATAAATGTCCGTAAAATTGCAAAAGCAACTGGAATCAGTGCTACAACCTTATATTCAATCATTCAAAAAGATTCCAATATTCGATTTGATTTTGCTTTAAGACTTGCAAACGAATTGCAAATTGATGTGAATGAGATATGTTCTGCCAGTCCATTTTCTGACACAATTAAGGAAGAAGAGATTTATCCTACACTTCCAGACGGTTTGAACGGAGCCTTAGACGCAAGTCGTGTAAAGACTTACTTAAAAAATTCTATGTATCCGTTGATGTATCTTTTTGGCAAAAATAGTATGCCTGATGTAGATAATCTACTTACATCATTCTATCAGCTTGATGATGAAGCCAGACAGGAAGTTGTAGAAACAATCCGTCTGAAACTGCAATATCATCGAGATCCGAAACGTGCTGAACAGATCAAGCAGATTAAAGGTTGGTAAAAAATCACTCCTGTGAATGGCAAACATTCGCAGGAGTTTCTTTTTGGGCACCGTTTTGGCACCACTGGTCTTATTTTTCAATTTTAAATTTATCTGTATTTTATCTTGCTGATAAATATTTCGCTATTTCTCTACTTATAATTTTTCAAATCATTCTCTCTTTAAGATACAGAAAAACCCGTAGAACCGAAGTTCTACGGGTATCTTACGTTTAGACACAACGTTATCTTACGATAACAAATCCATATTAAGATTGTATTACTCGATAACTGTAGCAACACGTCCAGATCCTACTGTACGTCCACCCTCACGAGCTTTAGGAAATTAAATCGGAATGTTTTTCGTTGATTTTACTGCATATTTTTATTCACATTCTCCATTTTTTCTCTTTATTTTTGTGATTACAAAAAATTTTAGAGCCAAAATAGAGCCACTCCAAAAATACCGATTTTCTCCTTAATTACCTTTATTACATGGTGCTAGCACCATGTTTAGATATGATCAATAAGGAAGTCTGCAATTTCAATTTGTCTATATAATTATAGGTTTTAGTCCATTTTTTCTTATGTTTTCTAATTCTTCTGCTGTTAAGCACTGAAACTCATAAAGCCGTAGATATTCTTTGGATACATCTGAATCAAATATTAATACATCATCGGAATTTATAGTAACATCAACACCACTACGATACAGTTTTCCAATCGGATGCATAGACATATCTGCTACCCTTCCAAGTAAAATATTACTTGTTGGTGTAATATTTAATCTAATTTTATTATCTGCCAAAAAACGGATTACTGATTCATCACTGACTGCCGCTATCCCATGCTGAACCTCATCAAGTTCTAATTCTTCTACGGCTGTTCTTACGTCTTTAGCAGTCCCCCATTCTCCGACGTGTGCTTTTAGCCTTAATCCTTCTTTTTTTGCACGCCGATAAATTCCTTTAAAATTTTCGATAGGTTGTGCTAATTCATCACCGTACAAATCAATAGAATAAAAATTCTTATTTCCCCAAAAATATGATAAACAATCTTCTAAATAACTGATCGAACAATGTCTTGATAATCCAATTTGAAGCCTTAATTCTATATCGGGAGCGATTTCTTTTTGAGCACTTGTAAAAGCATTAACCAACTCATCAATATCATTATTAAAAAATTCGTTTAAGCCCCACACATCTTCACCAATTTCAAGCACAGTTACTCCATCCTCTCTGGCTTGTTGAAATGTTGCTCTGATCAAAAATTTTCTCATCGCAGTGCTATTAAAGTCTTGACTAATATATTTTTGACTCCATTGATTCATCTCATCCATTGATGACAAAGGATTAGCTAATGGCTCAATTTTTTTTCGAGTTTCCTGATATATGAACCGTCTATTTCCGCCAAGCACAAAATGATTGTGCAAATCTGCCTTAGGATACTTTCTTAACTCTTCCAGATTTCTTTGTTCCAATGCATCTGTAAAACCATTCACAAATACGTTTCCTCCTATGTTTTTAATTTTCTCTACAATTTTTTCCTTTTAATTGTAGCACTTTTCCCTCATCCCGACTACCATAAAAAACAGGGCATGACAACCACCATGCCCCTCTTTCCTATCGTTCCAACGCCTTCTCCAGTTTCCATTTCTGTCCTTTCAAATCATTCTGTTTTTCATACAGGCTGTTACGCTCTTTGCAAAGCTCTTTCATACGCTCCAGCTTCTCCTTTACTCTCGCCCGGCAATCCGGCTCTATCTGCTTATATTCTCCGGTCAGATTACGGATTACATTATTGTTCTCTTTCATCTGCTCCGACACCAGCACCCAGTCTATCAGATTTTGTACCTCTTTATCGGTATCGTAAAGATCTGTTTCCGTCAGAATTTTGGCACATAACCGCACCATAACTTTCTTCTCCATATCTGTCATTCCAGCAATCCCATCCTTTCCTATCTGCCCATATCATAGGCTCGTTTCGGGCGTTTCTCTGCTCTTTCAGCCTGCTCGATTGTCTTTGACTGTTCCACTATCGCCTGTACCCGTTCCTTGCCGAAATAACGCTCCAAATGCCCCAAATCCGATACTTTTTCCTGCAATCTTTCAATCATATCATTCTGCTCCATAGCTTTGTCTGTCAGCCTGCTAATCTGATTCTGCTGTCTGTCCACCTTAACAGTCAGCTTCTTGACCTGCTCTGTAAGCTGTATACACTTGAGTGTCAGATTTTTTACCAGTTCTTTCAGCTTTTGCACAAGCGGCAGAGCCTTTTTATCCCGGTATGCCTTTGCGCTCATCAACGTACCCGGTTCCGGTAACTGCCACTTCTCATCTTCATCATAAGTGTGAATATTCCGCTCCATAGTTTCCTTAGACTGCACCATCTTATTGATTTCCCGCTGTAATTTCTTCTGCTGGCTCTCCAAATTTTCATTTTCCGATAGCAGTTTTTCCTTATCCTCCGACAATATTTCTGTCTGCTCTTTCAGCCAGTCACTTTCTGCTGAAAGCTCTGACACCTCCTGCCGTATTACTTCGCCCTCTTTGCGTATCTGCTCTGTTTTCTCCTCTGCCATAATCTGCTGATATAAGATATTGTTTAATTCCACTTTATTATCTGAAAGTGTCTGTTCCAGCTGTGCAACCTCTTTCTGTCGCTCCTGCTTCTCAAAATCAAGTACCGACAAATGCTTGTTGTGTGTTCCCAAATGTTTCCATTGCACATCATACCGCTCCATGACCTTTGAAAGCTCCTGCTTTTCCGATTCCATCCACTGATTCCATTCCGTTGCCCCTCTTGTACCGCCCTTAAAGCCCTGCTCTGCCAATGCTCCCTTTAGGGAAACTCTGGTATCAAGTCCACGCTTACTGTTACGGATAAAAGGAACAAAATCAATGTGAATATGCGGTGTTTCCTCATCCATGTGCAGATGAGCCGAAAACACATAGAGATTCGGATTTCGTTTCTGAAAATCCTGCATATAATCAATCAGAATTTCCTTTGCAAGCTCTCCCTCTTTGCTTTTTGAGTTCATATCGTCTTTATTGCCAATTTGCAAAATAACCTCATGGAACAGCTTCTCCTGCTTACTCTGTCTGATTTTTTCATAATAATTATCAATCTTCCGGTTACTTCGTTTCTGCTTTGCATTATACCGCTCCAATGCTTCATCAAATAATTCGTGATATACCTTTTTGATACTGGTATTGCAAAACTGCACATTGTAAATGCTCCGTTCCGGGTCAACATTTTTTGCATTAAAAGCTCTCGTATTATGATTGATAGCCCCCTTTCCCATCATGCCGCTAATCGTTCTCTCCAATAAACACTCCTCCTCTTTTATCTATCATAATAATGCCGAACAGGCACATAAGTTTTGTTACTTTTGTCAAAAGTAACGCAAAAGCACTTTTGTCAGCTACGCCAACAAAAATGCAGACCTGCAAGCAGGTTTTGCGCCCTGCCGGGAGCTATTGCGGCTGTTCCAGCCGTTTTTTATCCCCCACGCAATCTTTTCAAGGTGACAAGATTACCCTATCTTTAGAAAAGGGAATCTTGCTATCTTCCTCTGCTATAAAGTCCAGTACCATTGACTTCCTACTTTTACGCTGTCAATACTCATTTCCTTTTTCGCATTCCAAAGCGTTTTCTTTTTAATACCTCGTTCCCTTGCCGCTTCTGTAATCTCGTTACAGGACATCTGCCCCTCTGCCAAGATTTCCGCAAGAAACGATTTAGCATCCTTCGTTTTCTGTCCTCTGCTCTCCCCGGAAAGAAGTTCCTCTACTGTAATGTCATATACTCCCTCCCAAGTAAAGCCTTTTTCTTTATCCATACGAAATGCTATGGAAGTCCCCTCCGGTGCAAGACTACTCTTATCATGAGCTATCACTCGCAAAGTGGTATCATCTTTTATCCTGCCGACCACCAGCACACTTCGTGCCGTAGCCTGAAAATCTATTGAACCAAGTCCCCGATAAGTGGACTTACTGCTGCTTGCTTTGTTCATGTGACCAATAAGGATAATCGCACAGCCATATTCCTCTGCGATATTTCCCAACTGCTTTAAAACCGGTCTAATTTCATTTGCCCGGTGCATATCCACATCTGCTCCCAAATAGGCTTGTATCGGGTCTAAAACCACCATTTTTGCCCCAGTTTCCCTAATTGCCCGGACAAGTCTTTCATCTGTCATGCTAAGACAGTCAACGCTTTCATCAATAACAAGTACCCGGTTACAGTCTGCTCCTGCTTCTAACAATCGTGGTTTTATGGTATCTTCCAAGCTGTCCTCTGCATTTTGATAAATTACATTGACCGGCTCTCGCTGTACGTCCACTTCTTCATTTGGAAGTGGTTCTCCTTTTGTGAGAAGTGCTGCAAGGTGCAGAATGAATGTGGTTTTCCCCTCCCCCGGATCACCCTGCACTATCGTCAGCTTTCCATACGGAATATAGGGATACCACAGCCAGCTTACTTCTCTTGCCTGCACATCTTCCATATTAATCAATCGGTAATTTTTCTCTCTTTTTTCTTCCATTTGTGTCCTCCGCTAAAAGTTTTAATTGAGTTTCAGCAGAGCCTTTGCTATACTATATTTGCGAGATATAGTTACATAGGCTCTGCCTTGTACTGAAATGTCCTTGTCAATCGGCAGGGGCATTTTCATTTCTTGTAGCATTCAGCATATCTGCCACTTTCTTTTGCTGATTCGGATATAAATGTCCGTAAGTATTCAGCGTGATTTTTATATCCCTATGCCCTAACCTTTCTTTGATTATCAATGGCTGTACGCCTTGATTGATGAGATAAGCCACATGACTATGGCGTAAATCATGCACTCTAATCTGCTTTACTCCCGATTTTGCACATTCACGCTTCAGCTTGTGCTGTACCGCTTCTGCTACAATCGGAAACAGTCTTTCATTATCCGGCAAGCCATAACAACGGTTCACATACGCTTCTATCTCTTTTTTCAGAAATTCTGGAATATCAATCACTCGAATCGATTGCTCTGTTTTTGGTGTTGTAATAATATCCCTACGTTCCGTTCTGTAATAAGTTTTCGTAATACTAATTTGATTATTTTCAAAGTCAATATCGCTTTTTGTGAGGGCAAGCATTTCTCCCTCTCTACAGCCAGTCCAAAAGAGTATTTCAAAAATCACAAAATATCGGCTCTCCTTGTCTATACCTCTTATAAAACTGTCATACTCCGCTTTCGTCCAAAAATTCAGCTTATCCGCATCTGCCTTACCCATTTTCTTAACCTTTTTGCAGGGATTGTTACCAAGATTGTAAATATTACACGCGTGAGTAAACAATGCGGTTATCTGATTTTGCACCATTCGTAAATAGGTCTGTGAATACCCTTTTGCCCTCATTTCATTTTGCCATTGGATAATATCAGAGGGTGTAATCTCATTCATACGCTTATTAGCGAAATATGGTAAAACATGAGCTTCTATCATATACTGCTTATTTTTAATCGTGCGTTCCTTTAATTCCCCTGCCTTATCCTGAAAATACACATCAACAAATGCTCCTAACATCATTTCCATGTTTGCCGAGGTACTTTTTAGAAACTCTCTTTCCCATTCCAATGCTTCTTTTTTTGTTGCAAACCCTCGTTTCTTCTTGTGCTTTTTCTCCCCTTTCCAATTTTCGTAATAGCACTGTACTGTCCATTTTCCAGTCTTTTCATCTCTCGAAGCCGACATTACATATCCCCCTTTCACGCAGTCTGATTTGTCTGATTGTAACCATAAAATTTTGTTTCCCAAAATGCCTTTGGTACTTTTCCGGCAACCACCAAATAACCTTTGCTCTGCAATTCTTCATTCAATTCTCTGATGAGCTTATAAGCATGACCTTTGGAAATGCCTAATGTTTCTGCTACCTCTGCGGCTGTTAATAAATAGTTCTCTTTTTTCATTCAATCTTCCTTTCTTTTTTCGTGTATTTTTACAAGTTTTCTTGTAACCATAATATATTACATTGTTTTTGGTTTGTCAATGTGTTTTATTAGTTTTCTTGTAATATTTACATTGATTTTTGTATCTTGATGTGTTACATTATCATAGAAAGGAGATTGTAACATGAGATTAGGTGAATATTTTGAAATAGGTAAACGAATGAAACAAGCTCGCACAAATGCAGGCATTAACCAGCGTGAAATGTCCGCAAAACTTTCTCTGAGTAATTCCTCATATTCAAATTATGAAAATGGCTATAGCGAACCACCTGTAGAAACAATTTTGAAATTCTGTGATATATTAGGAATTACTTTAAATGATTTATTAGATTTAAAAATCGTTTCCAATAGATCATTTTCAGTAAAAACTTTTGCTGATTTTCTAGCAATCCTCATAGACTTAGACCGTAGAGGGTTACAAATAAAAGGCAATACGACCTATTCACAACAAGACAATCAGCTAACAGCCCATTTGACCTTGGATATACCAAATGCACAAATTGCGACTTTTATTCCAGACTGGAACAAAACAAATCAAGAATTAGCTTCTGGTAAAATAGACAAAGAAGAATACGATATATGGTTGGAAGATACATTAAAACTATTTAATGTACCGATTGATGAATATCTATGATTATCATACACTTGTTTAAAAATCATTATATATTCACAACATCATAAAGGAGATTTGAATGAATATTGATCTTACAAAAACACAACAATATCTTGAATGGTTTAAGAACAAATTATATTTAAATGCAATCGCACCAGCAGCCAAAAATCGAATTATATATAGAGGTCAGGTATATCGTTGTAACTTAGGAATTGGTGTTGGAAGTGAAGAATGTAAAGAACGTCCTTGTGTTATTCTCCAGTACAACTCCGCTAATAGAACATCGCCAAATACAGTAGTTGCTCCTATAACACACACAACCTCTGCACTTCCAATTGTTGTTCCTATTGCAGAGAAAAAAGATTCTTCCGGTAAATTGATACTCGATGGAAATGTACTGCTCGGAAATATAACCTGTGTAAGCAAAGCAAGGCTTGGCGATTACATTACAGACCTGACCGCTGATGAAATGCGTGCCGTAGATAAAGCTATTTTCATTTCATTAGATACAAACCACTATTATCAAACTTTACAAAATATGTATAATGATAAATTACAGTATATCGAAAAATTGAAAAGTAATCGTTCTTCTCTACAAGCCGATTTAGCTACAAAGCAACAGTACATTGATGATTTTGAAAAAATGTTGAATACTTATGATTTTTCAGATATACAAAGTTTAGAAAAATTTTTAGAAGAAAATCGAAAGGAAAAGTAGACAATTTCGGATTTTCGTGCTAATATGAAGATACAAGAGAGGTGTTCACGAGTGGGACACTAATATAGTATTTCAAATGGAGAACTACGAGTGAGTTCTCCTTTATTCTATCTATACATAATATTTTTTCTTTCACATAAAATATTATTACAATTTTCTCTGGACGTGTGCCAAGAAATTATTGTAATCAAGTAAAGGGAGTCACGAGTGGACTCCCTATTTTTTCCCTATAATTTATCTATAATCATATCAATTGCTTTTAAGCATTCTTGAATCTTTTCCATATTAACTTTTACATTTACACCATATACTGGGTAATATCCTTGTTTCATAGATGACATCAAGCGACCCAAATGTGCACACACCACTCCAACTGTATTAAAATCTCTCAACGGAACAGAATAATAATTTTTAAACTGTTCTTTTGTTGATATAGGTTCTGCAGCACTAACAAAATAACTCGGATTTTTTTGATAAATATCATATAATGCAGTTGTTGTAGCATCAGACAAAGCAGCAAACGCAGCTGCTGGTCCTTCAAACTGTGTTAATCTATTCCCTATTAATAAATGAATTTGCGGAATCTTTACATTTCGCTGCTTTGCAACCTCAGCAAATGTCCATGAACCATATATCGGATGTGGTGGATTTGTACCATGTAAAAGGGCTATCATAGCTGATGCTGCTGTCTTTGATGAATCATCCGCATTAATTGGTGTCAATAATCTCTCTACCGCAGCAATTGCCATCTGTGTATATATGCTAAAACTTGGATTCGTATCAACAAAAAACATCCAATCATCTTGTGAATCTGCAATATTTAAAATAAAATTCTTAAATATTTCTATTATCCACTTCCAAGGCTGTGCATTCGGAGTTAATGCTTTTGCCGATGCTGCTTCATTAATTGCAGGTGCCATCGGTTCCATATTTCCATCACCACATAATAAATATAAGTTATCAGGTGCCCCTTTGTTATAATCACTTACATGAATTAAAAAATCATACGGATTTGGCAAATTTGCACCACGTCCATTTGTAATTACAGTACTTACATATCCAACAACAGACTTTGGAATCTCCCTACTACACAGTTCAACTACCCTCTCATCTCCTAAAGCTCCTCCTCCCAAAAGCATCATACTGGAATTTGCTTGTGGACACAAATCAATAACAAGAACCTTAGCGTCCGGATGTGTCTCTGCATATCTCATAGACAAATGAAAAGAAATTGTACTTTTACCTACTCCACCTTTATTATTCCATAAAGCATAACTATTGATTAATGACATATATCTCCTCCATATAATTTTTAGAGCCAAATTAGAGCCATTTAAATTATATCACATTTTTGAGTTTATAAAAAGGCTCCCAAGGAAAACCTTGGAAGCCTTGAATTTACTGTAATTCTATTAATTACTCGATAACTGTAGCAACACGTCCAGATCCTACTGTACGTCCACCCTCACGGATAGCGAATGTAAGACCCTGCTCCATAGCTACTGGATGGATGAGCTCGATTGTCATCTCTACGTTATCACCAGGCATGCACATCTCTGTTCCTGCTGGAAGCTCGCAAACACCTGTTACGTCTGTTGTTCTGAAGTAGAACTGTGGACGATAGTTGTTGAAGAATGGAGTATGACGTCCACCCTCGTCCTTTGTAAGAACGTAAACCTGAGCTGTGAACTTATGGTGACATGTTACTGTACCAGGCTTAGCAAGAACCTGTCCACGAACGATCTGGTCACGGTTAATACCACGGAGAAGTGCTCCGATGTTATCACCAGCCTGAGCCTCGTCTAACTGCTTACGGAACATCTCGATTCCAGTAACAACAGTCTTCTGAACGTCCTCTTTAACACCAAGGATCTCTAACTCGTCGTTGAGGTGAAGTGTACCACGCTCTACTCTACCAGTTGCAACAGTACCACGACCTGTGATTGTGAATACGTCCTCTACTGGCATAAGGAATGGCTTATCTGTATCACGCTGTGGATCTGGGATGTAAGAATCAACAGTATCCATAAGCTCCATGATCTTGTCTCCCCAAGGTCCGTTTGGATCCTCAAGAGCCTTAAGAGCTGATCCCTGAATGATTGGGCAATCATTGAATCCGTACTCCTCAAGCTGCTCTGTAACTTCCATCTCTACGAGCTCGATAAGCTCTGGGTCGTCAACCATATCACACTTGTTAAGGAATACGATGATGTAAGGAACACCTACCTGACGAGAAAGGAGGATGTGCTCCTTTGTCTGAGCCATAACACCATCAGTAGCAGCAACAACGAGGATAGCACCATCCATCTGAGCTGCACCAGTGATCATGTTCTTTACGTAGTCAGCATGTCCAGGACAGTCAACGTGTGCGTAATGTCTCTTTTCTGTCTCATACTCAACGTGAGCTGTAGAAATTGTGATTCCACGCTCTCTCTCCTCTGGAGCCTTATCAATGTTAGCGAAATCTGTAGCTGTGTTACCAGCGACACGAGCTGCTAATACTGCTGTAATAGCTGCTGTTAAAGTTGTTTTACCATGATCTACGTGACCGATGGTACCAATATTACAATGTGGTTTTGTTCTTTCAAATTTAGCCTTTGCCATTTTGAAACGTCCTCCTTAAACTTTTATGCCCCATGGGCTATTTTTATAATCTACCGACTGCTTTGATTATACGAAATAATCAAAGTTTTTTCAAGTAAATTTTATGGCAAATCCCCCTTTTTCAAGGGGAAATGCCTTTATTTTTGATTTTTATACCATATATAGTATATATTTCATCATTTGTACTATAAATTGTTTGCTAATTTGCAATTATTTTGCGTGGTTAGCAAGAACCTTGTCCTGTACATTCTTTGGAACCGGCTCATATCTGTCGAAGAACATTGAGTAGTTTCCACGTCCCTGTGTCTTAGAACGAAGGTCTGTAGAGTAACCGAACATCTCTGCAAGTGGTACATATGCATGTACAATCTTTCCACCGCCGAGATCGTCCATACCCTCGATACGTCCACGACGAGAGTTAACATCACCGATAACGTCTCCCATGTACTCCTCAGGCATTGTAACCTCTACCTTCATGATAGGCTCAAGTAATACAGGTGCAGCCTTTGCCATAGCCTCTTTGAAACACATAGATCCGGCAATGTGGAATGCCATCTCTGATGAATCGACCTCATGGTAAGATCCATCGTATACTGTTGCATGGATACCAACTACTGGGAATCCACCAAGAGAGCCGGCCTTTGTAGCCTCCTCGATACCTTCGCCAATTGATGGAATGTATTCCTTAGGAATAGCACCACCGACAACCTCTGAATCGAACTTGAAAAGTTCTTCTCCATTGGCATCCATTGGCTCGAAACGTACCTTACAGTGTCCGTACTGTCCACGTCCACCTGACTGCTTAGCATATTTGTATTCCTGATCAACAGCCTTTGTAAATGTCTCCTTGTAAGCAACCTGAGGTGCACCAACGTTTGCCTCAACCTTGAACTCACGGAGAAGACGGTCAACGATGATCTCAAGGTGAAGCTCACCCATACCAGCGATGATTGTCTGACCTGTTTCCTGATCAGTATGAGCACGGAATGTAGGATCCTCCTCTGCAAGCTTTGCAAGAGCCTCACCTAACTTACCCTGTCCAGCTTTTGTCTTTGGCTCGATAGCGAGCTCGATAACTGGCTCTGGGAACTCCATAGACTCAAGGATAACCGGATGCTGCTCATCACAGATTGTATCACCTGTTGTTGTGAATTTAAATCCAACAGCAGCAGCGATATCACCTGAGTAAACCTCATCCAATTCCTGTCTCTTATTTGCATGCATCTGAAGAATACGTCCGATACGCTCTTTCTTATCCTTTGTTGCATTTAATACATAAGAACCTGCCTTACATTTTCCTGAGTAAACACGGAAGAATGCAAGCTTTCCTACGAATGGATCTGCCATGATCTTGAATGCAAGTGCTGAGAATGGCTCATCATCTGATGAATGTCTCTCAATCTCATTTCCCTCAAGATCTGTTCCCTTGATTGAAGGGATATCTGTAGGAGCTGGCATGTACTCAACAATAGCGTCAAGTAACTTCTGTACACCCTTGTTACGGTATGCAGAACCACAACATACAGGTACTGCTGTACACTCACATGTTGCTTTACGAAGAACCTTCTTCATATCCTCTACAGATGGCTCCTCACCCTCAAGATACTGCATCATGAGATCGTCATCTAACTCACAGATTTTCTCAATGAGCTCTGTACGGTACTCTGCAGCCTGATCAGCCATATCTCCAAGATCATCAGTAACTGTGATATCGTCACCCTTCTCATCATTGTAGATATAAGCCTTCATCTCGAAAAGGTCGATAATTCCTTTGAAATCGTCCTCTTTACCGATTGGTAACTGAAGTACGATAGCATTTTTTCCTAATCTTGTACGGATCTGGTCAACAGCTCCGTAGAAGTTTGCACCTAAGATATCCATCTTATTGATGAATGCCATACGAGGTACATTGTATGTGTCAGCCTGACGCCAAACGTTCTCTGACTGAGGCTCAACACCACCCTTTGCACAGAACACACCAACTGCGCCATCAAGTACACGGAGTGAACGCTCAACTTCTACTGTGAAGTCAACGTGGCCCGGTGTATCGATGATGTTGATACGATGCTCAAGTGCTCCTGGCTTTGGTTTAGTGAACTCTTCAAGTGTCCAGTGACATGTTGTAGCGGCAGAAGTAATTGTAATACCTCTTTCCTGCTCCTGCTCCATCCAGTCCATGGTAGCAGTACCTTCATGAGTATCACCGATTTTATAGTTAATACCAGTATAATAAAGAATACGCTCTGTCAGTGTTGTTTTACCAGCATCGATATGAGCCATGATTCCAATATTTCTGGTTCTCTCAAGTGGATATTCTCTTCCAGCCAAGGTTTTTTCCTCCTATATTTAGTGTCCTATGCACAACCGGACTCTGTTACAAATCCGGTTTGCTGCATGAATCAAAAGCAAAGCTGTAAGCTTCTTACAGAAACTAGAATCTGTAATGTGCGAATGCCTTGTTTGCCTCTGCCATCTTGTGCATATCTTCTTTTCTCTTAACAGATGCGCCTGTGTTGTTAGCTGCATCCATGATCTCGTTAGCTAATCTCTCAGCCTGAGTTTTCTCTCCTCTGGCACGTGAGAATGCTGTTAACCAACGAAGGCCTAAAGCCTGACGACGATCAGGGCGAACCTCGATTGGTACCTGATATGTGGCACCACCGATACGTCTTGCTTTTACTTCGAGAGCTGGCATTACATTGTTCATAGCCTCTTCGAATACTTCAAGAGCTGGTCTTCCTGTCTTCTCTTCTACTGTAGCAAATGCTCCGTATACAATCTTCTGAGCTACGCCTTTCTTACCGTCTAACATAATGCTGTTAACAAGCTTTGTAACTACTTTGCTGTTGTACATTGGATCTGCTAATACGTCTCTTTTCTGAGTATGTCCTTTACGTGGCACGTTACTTCCCTCCTTAATCATGATATTTGTGGATTAATTCATCGGTACTCACATGTGTCTCTCTAATGTGTTCGTGCGGAATTGTATTCATAAAGTGAAATCCTGCATCTGCAGGTCTAATCCCAACACTAACCTACTTTAGTTCTGTTTGTGATACACAATGTTGCTAAATTATTTAGCAGCTTTTGGTCTCTTTGCGCCGTACTTAGAGCGGGCCTGTTTTCTGTTTGCAACACCTGCAGTATCTAATGTACCACGGATGATATGGTAACGTGTACCTGGTAAATCCTTAACACGGCCACCACGAATCAGAACAACGCTATGCTCCTGTAAGTTGTGTCCCTCACCAGGAATGTATGAAGTTACTTCGATTCCGTTTGAAAGACGAACTCTGGCAATCTTTCTAAGAGCTGAGTTAGGCTTCTTAGGAGTAGCTGTCTTAACAGCTGTACATACACCACGCTTCTGTGGAGAAGAAGTGTTGATTGGCTTCTTCTGGAGAGAGTTAAAGCTTCTCTGAAGAGCTGGTGCTGTAGACTTCTTTACAGATGTCTGACGTCCTTTTCTTACTAACTGGTTAAATGTTGGCATTATTTTCACCTCCTGTTTTATTTTAAGCAGTGCAATCTTATGCACGCTAAAATATTATACAAATCCTCGTCTGTTTTGTCAAGACCAATTTTGTTTTCAATATAATACAAGAAAGAAGTCCAGTTTCCCGGA
This sequence comes from Agathobacter rectalis ATCC 33656, assembly GCF_000020605.1. Taxonomy (NCBI): domain Bacteria; kingdom Bacillati; phylum Bacillota; class Clostridia; order Lachnospirales; family Lachnospiraceae; genus Agathobacter; species Agathobacter rectalis. The sequence continues at coordinate 347,704 of NC_012781.1, read as the reverse complement.
CTTCTTTGTTTTTGGTTTGTAACAGCTTCTGTAGCTTAAGTACAAACATCAGTAATTATTCTTCATCAACTGATTCAGCATCTGTATCAATGACTCCGACTGCCTCTTCCTCTGCGAAATCCGCAAAATCATCATCATCAAAATCAAGTGTATCGTCATCGTTTACATCGCTGTCAAGCTTGATATTACGATAAATCTTCATACCTGTTCCTGCCGGGATGAGCTTACCGATGATTACGTTCTCCTTCATACCGATAAGCGGATCAACCTTGCCCTTGATTGCTGCCTCAGTAAGAACCTTTGTGGTCTCCTGGAATGAGGCTGCTGACAGGAATGAGTTGGTTGCAAGAGATGCCTTTGTGATTCCAAGTAATACCTGTGAGCCAACTGCAAGCTCCTTACCCTCTTCCTCAAGCTTCTCGTTGAGCTCTAAGAAGTCAAGGGCATCAACCATGCTGCCCGGAAGTAAATCTGAATCTCCCGGCTCCTCTACGCGGATCTTCTGTAAGCACTGACGAACTATAACCTCGACATGCTTATCGTTAATCTCAACACCCTGTAAACGGTAAACACGCTGTACCTCGCGGAGCATGTAATCCTGAACCGCACGAACGCCCTTAATCTTGAGGATATCGTGTGGATTTACAGAACCCTCTGTAAGCTCGTCGCCGGCCTCAAGCTCCTGTCCGTCTACAACCTTGATACGTGAGCCGTAAGGAATGAGGTAAGCCTTTGTCTCGCCTGTCTCGTTGTTTGTAACGATAACCTCACGCTTCTTCTTTGTATCCTTGATTGTGGCAGTTCCGCCGAACTCTGTGATAATAGCGAGTCCCTTAGGCTTACGTGCCTCGAAAATCTCCTCTACTCGAGGAAGACCCTGTGTGATATCTCCACCGGCAACACCACCTGTATGGAAGGTTCTCATGGTAAGCTGTGTACCAGGCTCACCGATTGACTGTGCTGCGATGATACCGATTGCTTCACCAACCTGTACTGCCTGACCTGTTGCAAGGTTTGAACCGTAACACTTAGCACATACTCCCATGTGTGAACGGCAGGTAAGCACTGTACGGATCTTAACCTGTGTGATTGGATTACCATTCTCGTCAACACCCTCTGCCATAACCTTTGCTGCACGCTTTGGTGTAATCATATGGTTGGCCTTAACGATTACATTGCCATCCTTATCGCAGATTGTATTGCAAGAGAAACGACCTGTAATTCTCTCCTGAAGGCTCTCGATTTCCTCTCGACCCTCCATGAATGCCTTTACAACCATTCCCGGAATCTCACGTCCTGTGCCTGCACAGCAGTCTGTCTCACGAACGATCATATGCTGTGAAACATCTACGAGACGTCTTGTAAGGTATCCTGAATCGGCTGTACGAAGCGCTGTATCTGAAAGTCCCTTACGAGCTCCATGTGCTGACATGAAGTACTCGAGTACGTCAAGACCCTCACGGAAACATGACTTGATAGGAAGCTCGATTGTACGACCTGTTGTATCAGCCATGAGTCCTCGCATACCTGCAAGCTGTTTGATCTGCTTATCAGATCCACGGGCTCCGGAATCTGCCATCATGAAGATGTTGTTGTACTTATCAAGACCTGTAAGAAGTGCCTTTGTAAGGGCATCATCTGTATCCTTCCATGTCTCGATAACCTCTTTGTAACGCTCCTCATCAGTGATAAGTCCACGCTTGTACTGTCTTGTAATCTTATCTACAGTGTCCTGTGCATCAGCGATCATCTGTGGCTTCTGTGGTGGCACTGTCATATCTGAAATTGAAACTGTCATGGCAGCCTGGGTTGAATACTTGTATCCCATAGCCTTGACATTGTCAAGAACCTCTGCTGTTGTTGTAGCTCCGTGTGTGTTGATAACCTTCTCAAGGATCTGCTTGATCTGTTTCTTACCAACGTGGAACTCAACCTCAAACTTGAGTGCATTCTCAGCCTTTGATCTGTCTATAAAACCAAGATCCTGTGGAATGTTCTCATTGAATATCAAAAGTCCTACTGTTGTCTCTGTAAAACCTGAAACCTCTGTGCCGTCAGCAAGCTTTACTGTACGATGTACAAAGATATTCTGGTGAAGAGTAATCTCCTTGTTCTCGTAAGCGAGCATTGCAAGATTAACACTTCCATAGTAACGGCCGAGAAGATCTATCGGTCTGCAAAGCACACGACGATTTCCGTCTGTAACATCCTCAAACCAGATGAGGTCATATAAGCCAAGCTCAGCCTTTCCTGTATTTTCATCAGGAGTTGTGAGCTTTCTAAGCTCATCAACATCATTGTATACAGTGTCTGATGACACCTGTGCAACCATCTTTGGATCATCCTTGTAATCAGCGAGCTTTCTCATTGTGAGGTAGTAAACTCCAAGGATCATATCCTGTGAAGGAACGGCTACAAGTCCACCATCAGAAGGCTTAAGCAGGTTGTTAGGTGACAGAAGCATGAATCTGCACTCAGCCTGTGCCTCAGCAGTCAGTGGAAGATGTACAGCCATCTGGTCTCCATCGAAGTCGGCGTTGAACGCTGTACATACGAGTGGATGAAGTTTGATTGCCTTACCCTCTACAAGGATTGGCTCGAAGGCCTGGATTCCAAGTCTGTGGAGTGTAGGAGCTCGGTTAAGCATAACCGGATGCTCTTTGATGACGTCCTCAAGGACATCCCATACCTCCGGCTGAAGTCTCTCAACCATCTTCTTTGCACTCTTTATGTTGTGTGCGGTTCCGTTAGCGGCAAGCTCCTTCATAACGAATGGCTTGAAAAGCTCGATAGCCATCTCCTTTGGAAGACCACACTGATAAATCTTAAGCTTTGGCTCTACACAGATAACTGAACGTCCCGAGTAGTCAACTCGCTTTCCGAGAAGGTTCTGACGGAAACGTCCTCCCTTTCCCTTGAGCATGTCTGAAAGAGACTTAAGAGCTCTGTTTCCGGGACCGGTAACAGGACGGCCACGACGGCCATTGTCGATAAGTGCATCGACAGCCTCCTGAAGCATACGTTTCTCGTTACGAACGATAATATCCGGAGCTCCAAGATCAAGAAGTCTTCTAAGACGGTTGTTACGGTTGATAATTCGTCTGTAAAGGTCGTTAAGATCACTTGTTGCAAAACGTCCTCCATCGAGCTGAACCATTGGACGAAGATCCGGCGGGATAACAGGAATAACTGTCATAATCATCCACTCAGGCTTGTTTCCTGACTCACGGAAAGCCTCTACAACCTCAAGTCTCTTGATGATACGTGCACGCTTCTGGCCTGTAGCATTCTCAAGCTCTGCCTTAAGCTCTGCCGAATCCTTCTCGAGATCGATTGCTGCTAAAAGCTCACGGATAGACTCAGCACCCATTCCTACACGGAATGCTGAGCGGCCATAAGTATCGCATGCCTCCTGGTACTCTGACTCATTGAGAATCTGCTTGTATGCAAGCTTTGTCTCGCCCGGGTCAAGCACAATATATGAAGCAAAGTACAGTACTCTCTCAAGTACACGTGGAGATAAGTCAAGGATGAGTCCCATACGTGATGGGATACCCTTGAAATACCAGATATGAGATACAGGAGCAGCAAGCTCGATGTGTCCCATACGCTCTCTACGAACGCTTGACTTTGTGATTTCTACGCCACATCGGTCGCAGACAACACCCTTATAACGTATCTTCTTGTATTTACCACAATGACACTCCCAGTCCTTCGTTGGTCCGAAAATCTTCTCGCAGAAAAGACCGTCTTTTTCAGGCTTTAATGTTCTATAGTTAATAGTCTCAGGCTTTTTAACCTCGCCATGTGACCACTCTCTGATCTTTTCAGGAGATGCTAATCCAATCTGAATCGCATCAAACTGCATTGCCTGATTATTTTCTATATTATTTGTTTCTGGCATTTTGGCACTCCCTTCTAATTATTCTTCGTCATCAAGAACTTCATCAGCAAAAATATCGTCATCCGCTGTCTCAGGAGACTCTTCCTCTTCTATGTCAACAAGCTCTTCGTTGTCATCAAATTCTTTCTTTGAGAAACCATGCTCTGCGAATGACTCACTGTCCTCGAATGCATAGTCCTTATCGTTTCCGATAATTGAGTTGATATCTGTATTACCGTACTCACTTGTCTCGATAAGCTCAACCTCTTCTCTGTTCTCATCAAGTACCTTGACATCCAGACCAAGTGCCTGAAGCTCTTTGAGAAGTACCTTGAATGACTCTGGAATACCAGGCTCAGGGATATTCTCACCCTTGATGATAGCCTCGTAGGTCTTGACACGGCCAACAACATCATCGGACTTCATTGTAAGGATCTCCTGGAGTGTATATGCAGCACCATATGCCTCAAGAGCCCAAACCTCCATCTCTCCGAAACGCTGTCCACCGAACTGTGCCTTACCACCGAGTGGCTGCTGTGTAACTAATGAGTAAGGACCTGTTGAACGTGCATGGATCTTATCGTCAACAAGATGATGCAGCTTAAGGTAATGCATGTGTCCGATAGTTGTCTTTCCATCGAAGCACTCACCTGTTCTACCATCACGAAGCTGTACCTTTCCATCCTTTGAAATCGGAACGCCCTTCCATAAGCTTCTGTGAGCTCTGTTTGTTGAAAGGTATTCCATAACGTCCTCACGGAGTGTATCAACATATTTATCATAGAAGATTTCAGCATCTGCGCTCCAGTATGGATGCTCCGCCTGTAAATCCTTTTCAAGCTCTTCCTTATCGAACGGAAGATTTACGTAATCATTTGCAAGCTCAAGTGTATCCTCGATATCTACCTCGTTAGCTCCGTCAAATACAGGAGTTGAGATATTGAAGCCAAGTGCCTTTGCAGCGAGACTCAGGTGAATCTCAAGGACCTGACCGATGTTCATTCGTGAAGGAACACCGAGTGGGTTAAGTACGATATCCAGTGGACGTCCGTTTGGAAGGAATGGCATATCCTCAACAGGAAGCACACGGGAAACGACACCCTTGTTACCATGACGTCCGGCCATCTTATCACCGACAGAAATCTTTCTCTTCTGTGCAATGTAGATACGTACTGACTGGTTTACTCCCGGAGAAAGCTCATCGCCGTTCTCTCTTGTAAATACCTTGGCATCAACAATGATACCGTAAGCACCATGAGGTACCTTAAGTGATGTATCACGAACCTCTCTTGCCTTCTCACCAAAGATGGCACGAAGAAGTCTTTCCTCTGCTGTAAGCTCTGTCTCACCCTTTGGTGTAACCTTTCCTACAAGGATATCACCGGCACGAACCTCTGCACCTACACGGATGATACCTCTCTCATCAAGGTCCTTGAGTGCGTCGTCGCCGACACCAGGGACATCACGTGTAATCTCCTCAGGTCCGAGCTTTGTATCACGTGACTCTACTTCATATTCCTCGATATGAACTGATGTATACACATCATACTCTACGAGACGCTCTGAAAGAAGAACGGCATCCTCGTAGTTGTATCCTTCCCATGTCATGAATCCGATAAGCGGGTTCTTTCCAAGAGCAAGCTCTCCCTGACTTGTTGAAGGACCGTCTGCGATAACATCGCCTGCCTTAACCTTGTCACCCTTAAATACGATAGGTCTCTGGTTGTAGCAGTTTGACTGGTTAGAACGAGAGAACTTTGTAAGGATATACTCTCTCTTGTTTCCGTCAGTCTCTTTTATGATAATGCGGTTTGACTCTGAAGATAATACCTCTCCGTCAGCCTTTGCAACTACGCAGACGCCTGAGTCAACTGCGGCCTTTGTCTCAATACCTGTACCAACTACAGGAGCCTCTGTGGTCAGAAGCGGAACGGCCTGACGCTGCATGTTTGATCCCATGAGGGCACGTGTAGGGTCATCGTTCTGCAAGAATGGAATCAGCGCTGTAGCTACTGAGAATACCATCTTTGGAGACACATCCATATAATCAAATGCTGACTTATCGTACTCCTGAGTTTCCTCTCTGTAACGACCTGAAACTGAGTTACGTACGAAATGTCCTTCGGCATCAAGCTTCTCATTAGCCTGTGCTACGTGGTAGTTGTCCTCCTCGTCGGCTGTCATGTATACAACCTCTTCTGTGACTACCGGGTTCTTAGGATCAGTCTTGTCAATCTTACGGTATGGGGCCTCTACGAAGCCATACTCATTGATTCTCGCATAGCATGCAAGTGAGTTGATAAGACCGATGTTTGGTCCCTCAGGAGTCTCTACAGGACACATACGGCCGTAGTGAGTGTAATGTACATCTCGAACCTCGAATCCGGCACGGTCTCTTGAAAGACCACCAGGTCCAAGTGCTGATAAACGTCTCTTGTGAGTAAGCTCTCCAAGAGGGTTGTTCTGATCCATGAACTGTGAAAGCTGTGAAGAACCGAAGAATTCTTTAACAGCGGCAGTTACAGGCTTTATATTGATAAGTGACTGAGGTGAAATTCCCTCTAAGTCCTGTGTAGTCATTCTTTCACGAACAACACGCTCCAGTCTTGAGAGACCGATACGGTACTGGTTCTGTAACAGCTCTCCAACCGCACGGATACGTCTGTTTCCAAGATGATCGATATCGTCATCTGTTCCTGCGCCCCACTCTAAGTGCATATTGTAGTTGATAGTTGCGAAGATATCCTCTTTAGTAATATGCTTTGGAATAAGGTCAGATATATCTCTCTTTATAGCCTCGATTCTGTCCTCAAGAGAATCATACTCCTCGAGAATCTGAGCGAGTACCGGATAGTAAACAAGCTCAGTAACACCGATAGACTTAGGATCCTCAAGCTCAGGAATCCAGCTTCTGATGTCAACCATCATAGAAGAAAGAATCTTGACATTTCTTGTCTCTGTCTGAATCCATAAAGCAGGAACGGCAGCGTTCTGGATCTGTGTAGCAAGCGCACGGTCAACAACAGTACCTGCCTCAGCGATAACCTCACCTGTAGAAGGATCCACTACGTCCTCAGCTAAAACCTGTCCACTGATACGATTCTTTAAAGCAAGCTTCTTATTAAACTTATAACGTCCTACCTTGGCAAGGTCATATCTTCTAGGATCGAAGAACATTGCTGTGATAAGGCTCTCTGCACTCTCAACTGAAAGTGGCTCGCCCGGACGAATCTTCTTATATAACTCTAATAAACCAGCCTCATAGCTTCCCTGTGGCTCACGCTCTGTGATTGCAGGGTCCTTGCTGAATGATGCCTGGATCTTTGGCTCATCTCCGAACATATCGAGAATAGCCTGATTTGTACCTACTCCAAGTGCACGTAAAAGCACTGTGATAGGTACCTTACGTGTTCTGTCTACTCTTACATAAAAAACGTCGTTAGAGTCTGTCTCATACTCAAGCCATGCACCACGGTTTGGAATAACAGTACAAGAATACAGGGTCTTTCCGAGCTTATCATGAGCAATTCCGTAATAAATACCAGGAGAACGAACTAACTGACTGACAATAACTCGCTCTGCACCGTTGATTACGAATGTACCGGTCTCTGTCATTAAAGGCAGATCACCCATGAAAATTTCATGCTCATTAATCTCATCTGTCTCTTTGTTGTGAAGTCTGACTTTAACCTTTAAAGGAGCTGCGTATGTTGCATCTCTTTCCTTGCACTCAGGAATTGTATACTTTACATCATCTTCGCATAATGTAAAATCTACAAAATCAAGACTAAGCTTTCCGCTGTAATCTGTGATTGGAGAGATATCCGCAAAAGCTTCCTTAAGACCTTCGTCTAAGAACCACTGATAAGAATCCTTCTGGACCTCAATCAGATTTGGCATCTGCAGAACCTCTTTTTGTCTTGAGTAACTCATACGCATGCTTTTTCCGGATGTGACCGGACGTATTCTGTTTTTCTCCATTGACGTTTCACCTCTCGTTTTTATTTTAATCTAGCAAGTATCTAGATAATGATTCAAAAACCACCCCAGTTACTATATCTTGTGGTTTTTCTCTTGTGCACATATTTGCGAATGCATTTTAGTGTAATTTACCTATTGACAAATTTGCATCATTTAAAAAATTGCATAAAAATGCCACTGCACCACAATAGTGCAACGTATACTATACAACAAATTACTGACAATTGCAAGTACTTTTTTTATTTTTTCATTCGCCGTCGGATAGGCTACGGGCAGAGGTCCCAAAAATGCTCAGGCATTTTCGGGACGCGCTCCGACTGTCGCGCAATAAAAACATAAAAAAGAGCCAAGGCGCAAATAGAATTTGCCCTTGGCTCTTTTTTATGTTTTTACTCCGCTCGTAGCCTATCCGACTATTTAAGAGTAACCTTAGCACCCTCTGCCTCAAGTTTAGCCTTAGCATCCTCTGCTGAAGCCTTGTCAAGCTGCTCTTTGATAACCTTTGGTGCGCCATCAACAGCGTCCTTAGCCTCTTTAAGTCCAAGACCTGTGATCTCACGAACAACCTTGATAACCTTAACCTTGTTTGGTCCAACCTCTGTAAGCTCTACGTCGAACTCAGTCTTCTCCTCAGCTGCTGCTCCGTCAGCTCCTGCTGCTGCAACTACAACACCTGCTGCTGCAGAAACACCGAACTCTTCTTCACAAGCTTTTACTAAATCATTTAACTCTAATACGCTTAACTCTTTGATAGCATCAATAAACTCTGCTGTTGTTAACTTTGCCATTATAATTTCCTCCATTTAAAAATTTAATTATGATAATAAGGTTCAAATATAATATTTGAATTATTCTGCTGCTGGAGCTTCCTCTGCAGCATCCTCTGCTGGTGCTGCCTCTACGGCTGCATCTGCAGCGCCACCCTGCTCTGCAATCTGATTGAGTACACGAGCAAGATTTGTGATAGGTGACTGAATGCTTCCAAGTAATTTTCCAAGAAGCTCATCTCTGCTAGGTACAGCGGCGATTGCCTTCATACCCTCAGCATCATAAAATGTTCCCTCAACTACACCTGCTTTAATCTCTAAAGCCGGAGCTGTTTTAGCGAACTTAGCTAAGATTCTAGCTGGTGCTGTTGCATCCTCTGTTGATACAGCGAATGCGCTTGGTCCCTCAAGGACATCCTTTAATCCCTCGAACTCTGTTCCCTGGATTGCACGGTTTACTAAAGTATTCTTGTATACCTTGTAAGTTACACCGGCTTCTCTTAACTGTTTACGTAACTGAGTATCCTCTGCTACTGTGAGTCCTAAGTAATCAACAACTACTACTGACTGTGCACCATTGATAACACCGGAAATCTCATCTACGATTGGCTGTTTAAGTTCTACCTTTGCCACGATTCATTTACCTCCTTTTAGATTTTCGCATAAAAGACATGAGGTATTTGATTTATTAATCAAAGAAACCCTCCTGCCTGTCGACAGAAGGGTACAAGTCAAAATTCAAGATAAATCTCGAAAATTCCCTCGGTAGGTTCTACGTTTACGCCTTGCGGCACCTACTGTCTTCGGCAATATGCATTGCAATTATATCAAACTATATTACGGATGTCAATTACTTTCCGCAAAACTTTTGCTTGGCGTTTGATAGGTCTTGTAAATTGTTTTACTGTAACTGTTTAACTATCTTACTGTGTAATCTTAACCACGTTTAACTTAACGCCAGGTCCCATTGTAGATGTAAGAGTTGCGCTCTTAATGTACTGACCCTTTAAGCTAGCAGGTTTTGCTTTATTAATTGCACCCATAAGAGACTGGAAGTTGTCGTTTAACTGCTCGTCTGTGAAAGATGCTTTTCCAACTGGCACATGGATAATGTTTGTCTTGTCCAATCTGTACTCAATCTTACCGGCTTTGATATCGTTAACAGCTTTTGTTACATCCATAGTAACTGTTCCTGCCTTTGGGTTTGGCATTAAGCCCTTTGGTCCAAGGACACGTCCTAAACGACCAACAACACCCATCATATCAGGTGTAGCAACTACAACGTCGAAGTCTAACCATCCCTCGTTCTGGATCTTTGGAATTAACTCCTCGCCTCCAACGAAGTCAGCTCCTGCTGCCTGTGCCTCGTCAACCTTAGTTCCCTTAGCGAAAACTAAAACCTTAACTGTTTTTCCTGTTCCGTGTGGTAATACAACCGCACCACGGATCTGCTGCTCTGCGTGACGTCCGTCGCAGCCTGTTCTAAGATGAAGCTCGATTGTCTCGTCAAATTTAGCTGTAGCATTTTTCTTTACGATAGAGATAGCGTCAGCAACATCGTACTGCTCTTTCTTATCAAATGCCTTAACAGCGTCTTGATACTTCTTTCCTCTTTTCATGAAAAAATAACCTCCTGGTGGTAATATCGGGAGAGGACCCTCCCACATTTACGTTTCTTTGTTATTCTAATTTAATTTAAGTTACATAATATTGTAACTATTTTAGGGGTATGTTCTCTTCGCTAAGTTCAAGCTTCGCCCAAAAGGCGGGCTTGCTTTCGCTAATCTCAGAGAACGACCTCACACTAACCTCAGCCTGCGCGTTATACGCTTGGCTTCGCTAAGTGTTATTCGGTCACTTCAACACCCATTGATCTTGCTGTACCAGCGATCATGCTCATTGCAGACTCAAGTGAAGCTGCGTTTAAGTCAGGCATCTTAAGCTCAGCGATTTCCTGAACCTGTGCCTTTGTGATCTTAGCAACTTTCTTCTTGTTTGGCTCGCCTGAACCAGACTGAATCTTGCAAGCTTTCTTGATTAATACCGGAGCAGGTGGAGTCTTAGTAATGAAACTGAAACTTCTGTCTGCATATACAGTAATAACTACAGGGATAATTAAGTCGCCCTGATCGGCTGTCTTTGCATTAAACTGCTTTGTGAACTCTACGATGTTTACACCGTGCTGTCCAAGTGCAGGTCCAACTGGAGGAGCTGGAGTTGCCTTTCCAGCAGGGATCTGCAATTTAATGTATCCTTCTACTTTCTTTGCCATTTGGAATTGCCTCCTTAATTTGTTTTCTTAACATCTGCGAAACTTACTTCTACCGGTGTCTCGCGACCGAACAGCTCTACATTAATTGTAACTGTCTGCTTGTGATAATTCATAGCTGTGATAACACCGACTGTATCCTTCCAGACACCGCCGATAACGACTATCATGTCACCCTCAGCAAAATCAACTACCACGTTTTCCGTCTTAATACCCAAAGGTCTCATCTCGGCTTCTGTGAGAGGAACCGGTTTGCTTCCCGGACCTACAAATCCAGTTACGCCTCTGGTATTTCGTACAACGTACCATGTATCATCATTCATAATCATATGAATAAGAACATAGCCTGGAAACATCTTCTTGGAAACCTGTTTACGAACACCGTTCTTCACCTCTGTAACGTCCTCCAATGGAACACGCACTTCAAGGATTTGGTCCTCAAGATGTCTGTTTTCGATTGTTTTGTCAATATTAGCTTTGACTTTGTTTTCATAACCTGAATAGGTATGAACTACATACCAGTTCGCTTCTGTCATAATCACTTTGCCTCCGTTTTAAAAATGTAAACCAATAAGGAAATCTACGCCCTGCTGGATACCCCAGTCAAGAAGCGCAATAATAAGACCGGTAACTACTGAAACCGCCAGCACTGCAATGGTCTGTCTGATGACCGATTGCTTCTCAGGCCAGATAATCTTCTGAAATTCAGCTTTCAGACCTGAAAACCAGCTTGTTTTTGGAGCCTTTTCGACTTTTTCATTCTGTCCCATAATGTACTCCTTCACTCAGTTCCTAGACTATTTTGTTTCCTTGTGCATTGTATGAGTTCTGCAGAATCTACAATACTTCTTGGTTTCCATTCTGTCCGGATGAGTTTTTTTGTCCTTTGTCATGTTGTAATTACGACGCTGACATTCTGTGCACGCTAATGTAATCTTTGTACGCACGACTTCCACCTCCGTTTAAATTCTTTGTTGTTTGTACCCTTAAAAAAAGGCATAAAAAAAAGACCTATTTCCAAGCCTGTATACTATATCACAGTTGAGCCGTAACCGTCAATAGCTATTTTAAAATTTATTGCAAATTCTTTTGAACAGTGCCGCTGTCTGTACCTTTTTGTATGTCCGGCAGCAATTAATTTTTATAAATCTTACAGATACATAACTAAATATAGTACATTTATCTGAATTTTTCAAGTATTTTGTTGTTGTAAATCCTCAATTATGACGATATAATATATGTGTATAAGTAGGATTTGATAATTAAAAATTTTACATAGCTTATTATAGCTGCAGTTAAGCATTAGTAATCGCAGCTATACAATATAATATTTAAAGGATTACCATTTAACGGATTAAACGATTTTCACGGATGAAAGGAGGGGTCTTTATGGCAAAGATAGACAGTGCCTACGCTTACTATGCCAGCACTTATGCCAATAAAGAGGTATCGCGCTATGATTCGCACAAGAAAAGCGACCTGCGCAAGATATACAACAGAATAATAAAGACAAATAAAGAGTCCCCTCTGTACAAGATTTCCAATATGTCCGAGGCCAAGAAATATGCTATCGATATAAAGGAAAGCTCTAAGGCCATCTTAAATGCCGTGGATTCGCTTTCTGATAAATACGCAGGCTCATCTGACTCCTTCCAGAAGAAGGTTGCGGAGTCATCTAATGAGGATGCTGTAGGTGTGCGCTACGTGGGTGACGGCTCAGAGAATAAAGGAGCAGACGGCTTTGATATAGAGGTCAGGCAGCTCGCCGCACCACAGGTCAATACCGGCAGCTACTTAGACAGCAAGGCTCTGTCCTTTATACCGGGCAGCTATTCTTTTGACATAAATACCAATGCATCATCCTATGAGTTCCAGTTCGGAGTGAGCACCGGTGAAACAAACGGCGAGGTGCAGGACAAGCTCAAGAGGCTCATAAACGCATCCGGTCTTGGCATCGAGGCAGACATAGTCCATGATGACTCAGGCAAGGCAGCGCTTCAGCTTACATCAATGCAGACAGGTCTCAGCGAGACTGAGGATTCTCTCTTTAGTGTGGCTCCGTCAGCTAACGCAGAGTCCATAAGCATGATGAAGCAGCTGGGTATTGATAAGGTATCATCCCCTGCCCACAATTCTGACTTTTCGCTGAATGGCACCGCGCACTCATCCTTGTCCAACACCTTTACCATCAATAATACCTTTGAGCTCACGCTCAAAAAGCCGACCACAGATACAGGTGCCGCAGCCATCGGTTTTAAGGCCAATTCCGATGCAGTTGCCGACAATGTGCAGACTCTGGTTGACGCATACAATAAGATGATAGACGTGGCAGATGATTATTCAGTGAACGACTCTGCAGATGCCACAAGGCTGCTTCGTGATATAAGCTCCATCACAAAGGGCTCACAGTCAAAGCTTTCCTACATCGGTCTCATGACAGACGATGACGGCAAACTCACCATTGACCGCGATATCCTCGCCGGTGCGCTTAGTCCGGACAGAGCTGATGACACCTTCAACACTCTTACAGCACTAAAGGATGCAATAGGTGACAAAGCAAACTCTGTGACAGTCAACCCTATGAACTATGTGCAGAAGGTTGTTGTGGCATATAAGAATCCCGGGCACAATTTCAACACACCATATATTTCGTCAATTTATTCAGGCATGATGCTTGACAGCTACGCATAAACGGCTGTTGTACCAAATCAGTACAACAGCCGTTATTTTATATTTTTTATAATAGTGGCTGCAGATCTCCCACCATTTTTTCCTCAAGCGTCCTGAGCCTCTCTGCAATTGCCACACTCTTTGAATCAGCATCGCGATATTCATTGAGACTGCCGCTGATTGTCTCTATGCCCATATTACAGCCCTCCGTCAGTAACTTTGCTGCCTGGGACTGATCATCATTCACTGCCATCTTCATTGCAGTCTGCAGCTTCGCAGCCATCTTTGCAAACACACCCGGTTCCTTAATATCTGCACCTGCTTTGTCAAGCATATCCCTGCAATCCACTGACAGCCCGGTGTGCTCATCATAGTACTTGTCTATCAGCTCACGAAGCTGCTTGTCATCTGTGTGTTCTCTTATATCGTCCATGCTCTCAAGTGCCATCTTACAGCCCGCTATGCAATCCTGAAGCAAGAGCACCGAATCATGATTTTCAATATTTCTGCTCATAAAAACCTCCATACTTCTTTTCTATTTAGTATGGAGGTTTTCATGAAAAAATATTCACTACACAATCGGAAACTCCAGTTTAACCCAAAACTTCCCATGTTCCCTTTTAAAGCTCATGCTTCCATTCATGCGCTGCATCATCGCATCCACGCTCTTAAGCCCTATCCCGGCACTTTTAAGAAGCGTTTTATTGTCACATACGCCATTGCCAATTTCAACGCTAAATGTTTTTTTCGTAAAAGCTGTTTTCATAACAACAGGCTTCTTATTGTCCGCATATTTATATATATTATCCGTCAGATTGGAAAATATTCTTGTCAAAAATGCCATATTAACAGCAACCTTTACCTGCTTAAAGCTTATTCCTTCTGCATCAACCTCATAATTGCTTTTCATAAGCTGAGCACACACATCTGAGAGGTAATCTCCAAATATATACTCAACATCCATTGATGCATCCAATTCAACAGGTCTTTGTGAACCGGCAATTGAAAAATCCAGCAGATTGTCTACCTGAGTCCTGATATCCAATACCTTTTCACTTATAAAATTAAGATTTTTCATATTCTCGGCATATGCTTCGTTCTCCAGTTTCATTACATCAACATATGTCATAACACCAGTCAACGGCGTACGCAGGTCATGAGCCATATTACGCATCAGTTCATCCTTTTCCTGTCGCGCTTTTTTCTCCTGTTCCTGTGATGCTTCAAGCTCTGTTTGATAGCCCGCTATAATTTTTCTGATGCGTAGATACACAAATACAATTCCCAGCATAAGAGAAAATCCCACATCAAAAATCATAAAAGCAATATAATATTTTTCCGTAAATCCTGTATATATAAATACTTCCGCCTCAATATCGGAGAACTGGACAGGCAGCTCATAGCTTCCTGTAAATCGGTAATCATACATATTTTTAGCCGGAGATATAAGCTTATCTACATTTGATTTATTGTATATTACCTTCCCCATTTCCTGAACACTATAAAACGCAACATCATGCTCCGACATCCATTCATCATATTGCTCGACATCTGTAGTACTTATATCATTATCAGATACATATTGTTGAAACTCGTCTATATATGGCTTTTCATTATAGTATATCATACAAGATCCAGCTTCAATATAATAGCTCAACAAATCAATTCCCAGATAGTATAATAGTCCAAAAACAACGCATGTGCCTATAATCGCAATTGCAAATGTCAAAGACAGCTTTTGTTTTACTCTCTTTAAATCATCTCTCAAAACGGTATCCTCTTCCCCATTCTGTGTGTATACATGCATCGCCACATGCTTTTATAAGCTTATTCCTAAGATTTTTAATGTGTACCATAACAGTATTCTTTGCATTATATGTAAAAGCCTCATCCCATACCATCTCGTATATCATCTCAATCGTATATATCCGGTCAGGATTTTTCATCAGCAATTTTAATATCTCATATTCTTTTCCTGTTAATTTTATCTCATTATCATTAAACTCAACCTTGTTTCGATTCGTAAACAGTTTAAGTCCATCTGTCTCTATAGTTTCATCCTTGTTTGTGCGATTTGCACTTCCACTGTCATATACCAGATATCGTCTGATAAGAGCTTTAACCTTTGAAATAAGCTCCATGTTCGAAAATGGCTTAGTCATGTAATCGTCACCACCTACTTCAAGCCCTTCCAGCTTATCCAGCTCTTCCGATTTTGCTGACAAAAACAATATCGGAACACTGTGTCTTTCACGCATTCTCCTGCATGTTTCAATGCCATCTAACTGAGGCATCATTATATCCATTATTACAAGGCTGAACGATTCATCTATTTTTTCTAAGGCTTCCATACCGTTTTGCGCAATTACCACACTATAATGCTGCAATTCGAGAAGCTTTTTTATTCCACTGTATACTGTTTTATCATCCTCAACAACAAGAATTTTGTCCATTATATGCTCCTATCATATTATACATGTTTATTACATCAAAAAGATTATACCACATAACCGCTCCTAATTATTCCTTAATGTGCGCAAACCCTTATTAGCATAAATACAGCTTCCAATCATAGTTATTAAAATAACGCTAATTTCCAAAAGCCCGATTCTATACACAAATTGCCAGATATTCATTTCAAAGTTCCATATATCAAGTGAAAAGCTTTTTTGAAAATTCGAAATCTCACAAAATTCAACAAAGTATTTGAAAATATTGACAGAAAATCTATTAAGCAGCCCCAATGTCAATATTCCTGCACCCACAAGTGCCGGAACAGTTATCATCAAAATCTCATATAACAGAATTTGAATTGTCTTAAATTTCCTCTGTCCAAGTGTATTGTATATTGCAATCATTTTTGAGTGTCCTTTAAGCCATAAAACGGTCAGTAACGACATAACCACAACACATACAATATACATAACACTCAATGTCACACTTGTCATACTTTTTAACATTGATATTACATCTGTCATTTGCAGTTCCTCATTCAAAACCTGATTGACAACTGCCGAATTCGGAACATTTTGAAACATTTTACTCATATCATCATATAAAAGTGATGTGCTTTTATAGTCTGAGCTGAAAAAATTTATCCCATAACAGCTTGCTTCATTGTTTAATTCTACATATGAATTATAATCAGTGAATACTATACTGTTAGCTACTTCTTTATAGTAGCCATCGCTCACCTGTGTCTTTGGAGTATTTATTGCAGTATAAATCCCAATTACCTTAATACTGATTGTATTATTTTCATACTGTATAGATACATTACTGCCAATTGACAGGTTATTTTCAGAGGCAAGCTTATCTGATATCATTGCCCCTTTATCACCTGACATCGGATATTTTCCTTTTGAAATCTTAAAGATACCACTACTGAAATATTCATTGTAAGAAGTATTTATGTTTCCACTGACATATATTTTATTTTTCTCAAAATCACTTTGTTTTTCTGTATATGGTACATTTTCAAAATCTGCCGCTTCACATATAATATCACTTGTAAATGCATTATTATATCCTACAACATTTTTATTATTATCTGCATATTCTAAAATATCTTTCCAATCATCTAAAGTAGAAAAATCGTCTGATTCAACAAGAACACAACACCCTGCCATATCTGCAAAAGATTTGTAAAAGCTCTCTATTGCCGAATCTAAAAATGTTGCAATTCCGCAAAACAGTGTCAGTACAAATATGCAAATAGCAATTAGTATATTCCGCCCCGGTCTCCCTAATAATTCTTTGCATGCCTGCCACCATTTATTCCTCATCGTCATCTCCCATATCATAGCAAATATCACATTTTTTCTTTACATAATCCGAGTGGGTTACTACTATAACACATCTGTCCTGTTCATGAGCTATCTGCTGTAACAATTCGACAATTTTTCTTCGATTTTCTTTATCCAGATTTCCTGTAGGCTCATCTGCCAGAATATATTTTGCATCTGTTATCAACGCCCTCGCTATTGCAACTCTTTGCTGCTGTCCACCTGACAATTCCGTAACCTTTCGGGTTATCTGACTATCATCAAGTCCAACCATTACAAGGCTGTCTCTACACATTTTTATCAATTCTTTTTTTGGTACATCAGGTAAGCTTATCTGGGCTGCAACCATTACATTTTCAAGGGAAGTCATATAATCAAATAACTGATAATCCTGAAAAACCAATGATATACTGTTTTGGCGCAGTTTTCTTCCACCAATATTTTGTATATTTTCTCCATCCAGCAAAATTTCCCCCTCATCCGGTTTTTCTAAACCGGCAAGTAACGATAAGCACGTTGTCTTTCCTGAACCTGACGGACCAAATATTCCATACATTTCTCCTATTTCAAATCTGTATGTAACTTTATCCAGTACATGCACAATTTCCTTCTTTGATTTATATGCATACGATACATTAATCATTTCCAACATATTTACCACTATCCCTTCGAATTTAACAGTTTCTTTGCATTTTCTTCAACAGTTGTTACAACAGGCAGTACCATAAATGCAATCCAATTAACCAACGAAATTATTAATAGAATTATAATGTTTTTCAGAGTAAAAAAAGCACTCATTTCTATACGTACCTCAAAGCCTTGAAATATTCCTGGTATATCATATCCACCTATAGCTCTGTCTGTACTATTAATTATGACATTCTTACCTATACCACTTATAATGCTACATATTAAATCGCCAAGCACACAGTATAATAGCGCACCCAAAAGTAATCCACTAATTGCATATATCATTCCTATAAATGCAAATCTACCTATACACCATTTTCTTGACCTTCCGAGTACCATAAAAAGTCCTGTATCTTTTTGGTATTGGATAGTATAAAACGAGAAAACGATTAACAAAATAATTTCACCCATTATAATTATCATCCAGCAAATTATTTTTGATGTTTTTCCCATCAATCCTACGACTTTACATTCTGAATCGAGATAATTAGAAGTATTATCATATATCTCCACATTATCTCCATACATTTTCTTTAATTGTTTTTTTACTGCATCTATATGCTCTATCTTATCAATATACACTTCGCTTCCCGTTGACGCTGTGTACTCTAACCCTAGTAACTCTACAATATAATCATAATCTACATATATAGAATTATATGGACTATGTATGTATACCGAGGTTCCCTCTTCATTTGAATCATATATTTCGAAATCACTGTCCACTTTATAAATTCCGCATATTTGTAAAGACGTTGCCTCCGATTGGTCTCCTATAGTATATTTAACTTCATCCCCTACCTTAAGGTTATTTTTTTTCGCATATCGCTGTTCTACAATAATTCCTTTATTTTCATATGTTGGAAATTCCCCTTCAATAAGAGATACATTTTTTTCCCATGAAAACAGGCTATATTGCTGCACATCCATATTTGCAACAATCACCATTTTGTCAGCCCGATTGCGCACATCTTTATTCTCCGGATCTATTCCTTTATGTTCCTTTACATTCTCTGTATCCACCGGATCTGCAATCAGCTCTCTCCACGCCCCCAGTCCTGTTACATATTTCACTTTTCTGATTTCATCATAATCACTCTTGGTAAATCCTCCATTATCATCCTCAATTACTAATGCAGCCCCATTATATAAATATGCATCTCTCTCAGATTTTTCTGAGGCATTGTTTAATAGCAGACCAATAATTTCACCCAGGATTATTGTCGCGATGATTAGTATAATAATCAAAGATTTTATTTTATTTCTTTTTATATATATAAGAGCTGTTTCTATCATATCCCATCTCCTCAATACTACCAATCGAAGGAAATGATATGTAATAAAATATCATTTCCTTCGTTTTTTATTTTCCTCTATTATTGCATTTTGGCATATCCAGAATTAATCCTTAATTGTACAGTATCATTATAGTTTTCAACATACGGCTGATAACTTGCAGTAGCTCCACTTAGAGCTTTTTTCTTTGTAACGGAAGTTCCACTAAGCACTCCTGAATAATATGAATAATTTGTTTTTGTCGAATATTTCATAAAACCAATTCCAATATTATTTCCTCTTGTTGATACTGTAACAGAAATGGTTTGATTCTGTCCATTTGTTAATGTATATCCTGTTTGACCTTTCGGAAACCATCTTCGTGCACATCCAGCATCTACAGTCCTTGATCCAAAATTAATATCTGTTGCTGCATTTACAACTCTTGATGTAGAAATAACTCCGCCACTAATTACTACAGCCATTGCTAGTACTAAAATAAATCTGAATTTTTTCATAGGCTTCTCCTTTGCTCTTAAAACTATGAATATTAGTTACTAAAGTCATAGACGTCTATAGTTTTACAATACTATATACACATAAAGAATTATCTTAAAAATTATTTAAAAATTATAAATAATTCTAAAGAAATCTAAAGAAACCTATGCTCTCAATTATTTTACTATTGCCGTTTCAGATATCCTTTTAAGTTTTTGAATTTCAATATCGGCATCAGAGAAAAGATATTTACCATCCACATATACAAGATTCGCAATAGCATCATTATCCTGATATAAAGTAATGTAACCATCATCGTTCCAACTCCATGTTCCGGTTTCCACCTTATCAGTATGTTCTATTTCCATCTCATACTCGCCTTGTTTTTCATCGTTATCATGTATGATAGCTAATTTTTTTGTACTATCTACATTTTGATACTTTGAAAAATCAAAAGTTCCATAATAAAGTCCCACCGTCACATTATTTTTTTGCTGCATTATGCTATATGTAATCAGCACACTCATTGCGCAAATGCAAACAGCAAATACTACATAAGTAATAACTCGTTTTCTCATTATCTACCTTCTCCCTATTGTTTAATCAATGTTGGCTTTATCCTTACGGTTTCATAACTCTTACTATATACTGATGCTTTCCCCCAACTTGACCATTTTCCATTTTGCTTTGTTCTATACTGTATCAACATCACAGTTGGTTTGACTTGCTTATTTAGTGCCAATTTATAATAACCTTTTCCTGTAGCCTTAACAGCAGCTCCGAATGTTCCCGTTGTAATTTTTCCCAATGGTATTCCTAATGAAACAGAACCTATTCCATATGCAACTCCTACAGATAATGAATATGTAGATCCACCTGACTCACTATAGTATAACATATCTCCATTTTTTAGATAAGTACTTTTTGTTGATTGTCCTGAAACATAATGATTTCCAGTCCATTGTGTTGACTTAACTATTGTGATAAATCTATATTATTTAAATACCTATATATCTGATCATATGTCACCAGCGACACATTTCCCATTTTTCCGGCTTCCTCAATACACCCTTGGGTAAATCCTTTTTTTGCGAATAAAAATAAATGGACATTCTCATATCTAAATAATCTGCTTCTCTTTTTCAGCTTTTCGAGCACTTTTACATCCACATTTTCATTTATCCACTTACATTCTCCAAACAATACAGTGCTTTTATCCTGATCACCCATTATATCAATTTCTGTCTGTATTCTCTCTTGTGGATCTGTTCCCCACCATCGTCCAAGATTGCTAAATTCCACAGGTGATTCCCCATCAAGCAGCAATTTCCACATATACTGCATACATATTTCTTCAAATATCCTGCCCATATAATCTGACAGATTTGGAGCAATTCTTTTATACGCAAGTTCTGTTGCACCTCTGCTAATGATAGAATTATTATCAGGTATAAACCGATACCAGAATCTAAACATATTATCAGCTATTGCATATATTGATTTTCTGGACTCCTTTTCGCCATATGGAGTTTCTTTCCGTATTAAGCCAAGATTAATCAGATTTTTCATATACTGTGAGCATACACTTGTCGTTTCGCCTATCTTGGTTGCGATTTCCGACATACGGGAGCTGCCTGTTGCTACTGCTGTTATTATTGCATTATATACAGCAGGTTCACGGACTTCCTGCTTTAACAGATTTTCAGGTTCCTCAAATATTGCCGATGCTGGGTTGAGGAACACATTTTTTATATTATCCTCTACACTCATGCTGTCATTCATCTGTAAAAGATATTGCGGAGTACCACCAACAATACCATATATCAGAGCCATATCCTCTGCTGAAAATCCGTTGAAATATTTGCAGCTATCCTCAAAATCAAACGGAAGTATTTTCATCTGGGCAGTTCTTCTGCCATACAAAGGTGCCTTATACGCCAGCACATTATCTTCCATGTAAGACATAGATGAGCCACATAAAATAAGCATCATTTTAGAATTATCTTTATTTTTATCAATAAGCATCTGCAAGGTTGAAGCCATGCTTTTCGAAGCTTTTGCCACATATGGATACTCATCTATGACAAGCACCAGTCTTTCATTTTCACATAATTTAAATACATATTCTATTGCAGCCTGAAATGACACAAATGAAGTCCCCGGCATTATTCCTGAAGCATATTCCATGATTGCCTGACTAAAGTTCTCCAGATTCTGCTTTTCGTTGCTCTCTACTCCCATAAAATATATTGCTTTTTTATCCTGTATAAAATGGCTTATGAGAGCTGTCTTCCCCACTCTTCGTCTGCCGTAGATTACTGCGAATTCAAATTTATCCGAATTATATAATCCGTTTAAAGTTGCAAGCTCTTTTTCTCTTCCTATAAACATAGCTCTTCTCCCTCCATTTCTATACACAATATTTTATTACTTATATATGGTTTAGTCAATCGTAATTTAGTTAATCATAAATAACTAAATCGTAAATAACTAAATATTTATCTTTCATTTCGTATACACAAAAAAGACGGCCGTCCCGGTCCCCACCGGTTCAGCCGTCTTTATAATAAATTTCAATGTTATACTTTTATATTTTACTCTTATTTATACTTTTTTACTAACTTTTATACTTGTTTAAATTTAGCATCTACTGCTGTGCAAGCACTGCCTGTACCTCTGCCTCTGTAGCGCATGCCATTACCTTGTCTGCCAATGCCTTGCATTCTGCCATGCTGCTGTCTGCGATGGTCTTTCTGGTCTTGAGCACACTTGTGGCACTCACTGAGAACTCATCAAGTCCGAATGCGAGTAACAGCGGAATGAGCTTTGGATCTGCTGCTGCCTCTCCACACATGCCTACCATGATTCCCTCTTTCTTACCGCACTCGATGATACGCTTGATTGCGCGAAGCACTGCCGGATTGAAGGCTGAATAAAGGTATGCTACCTTTGAGTTTCCACGGTCTACTGCCATTGTGTAGCCTGTCAGGTCGTTTGTTCCGATACTGAAGAAGGCTGCCTCTTTTGCAAGCACATCTGCCATCATGCAGGCTGCCGGTGTCTCCATCATGATACCAATTTCGAGGTTCTTGTTGTATGCAATGCCCTCTGCATCAAGCTCTTTCATGATGTCAGCTACCATTGCTTTTACACTGCGAAGCTCATCTACGCATGTCACAAGCGGAACCATTATCTTTATCCTGCCGAATGCACTGGCTCTAACAAGTGCACGAAGCTGTGTATTGTAGATGTCTGTTCTCTGGAGACAGAATCTGATAGCTCTGTAGCCTAGGAATGGGTTGTCCTCTTTCTCAAGACCCAGATATGGGATTTCCTTGTCACCTCCGATATCGAGTGTACGGATAATGACAGGCTTGCCCTTCATTGTCTCTGCTACTGATTTGTATGCCTCAAACTGCTCTTCCTCTGTAGGAATTGTGTCTCTGTCCATGAAAAGGAACTCTGTACGGAAAAGTCCTATTCCCTCTCCGTCACACTCTACAGCTTTCTTTGCGTCCTCAGGCTTTCCGATATTGCATACAAGCTCTACCTTTGTGCCGTCTGCTGATACTGTCGGCACACCCGCAAATTTCTTTAAGAGCTCTTTCTCTTTTTTGTATTCCTCAAGCAACCCAGCGAATTTCTGCTCTGTCTCAGCGTCAGGGTTTACGATTGCCTCTCCGCTTGTTCCGTTGAGTACCACTCTGTCACCATTTTTGACAGCTGTGCAGATTCCATCAATACTGAGAACTGCCGGGATTTCCATTGCTCTTGCAAGTATTGCTGAGTGGGAGGTTCTGCCGCCCACCTCTGTGAGTATTCCTGCGATATTCTCTGCCACGATACCTGCTGTCATGGATGGTGTCAGGTCATGTGCCACGAGCACTGTGCCTGCCGGAGCTGCTGAGATATCATAGTCCTCGATTCCAAGCAGAATCTTAAGGATTCTGGCTTTGATATCCCTGAAATCTGTTGCTCTCTGCTGCAAAAGCTCATCAGGTATCTGTGCAAATATCTCTGCTGTCTGCTCAAGCACCTGGTCGAGCGCCTTCTCTGCCGTGATTTTCTCACTTACTATGAGCGCTGTAATCTGCTCCTCTATGGTCGGATCCTGAAGCATCTGGATATGTCCGCGAAGGATATCCGCATCCTTTGCTCCGACTGTCTTTTCCATTCTGTCTGCCATGGCGTTTGTATCATTTACAAATTTCTCAATGGCTCCCTGGAGACGTGCGATTTCAGCGTCTGTATCTGTAATTTTCTTATTCTCAATCACTATCTCATGCTCTTCGATAATGACCACATTTCCGATTCCGATTCCTTCTGAGCCGGCGATTCCTTTGTACATATCACACCTCCGATTGACTTTGCTGGTTGATTAATCTCCGAAGTTGTCTGCCTCGAGCTCTTCCATCTTTGCAAGTGCTGCTTCCTCGTCAGCTCCCTCACACTCGAATGTAATCTCTGCATCCTTCTTGATGCATGCTGCGATGATGTTTACAAGGCTCTTTGCGTTGATTCTCTTGTCGCCGAATACGATTGTTACGTCTGAATCAAACTTGCCTGCCTCTCTTGCGATAACTCCTGCAGGTCTCATGTGAAGTCCCTCTGCTGCTTTTACTACCATTGTCTTGCTTACCATAGTTTTGTCCTCCTGAATTTAAAATTATTGGTTTGTTTGTTTATTTCGCTCACACATATGATTAACTGTATCGCCCTCTGCTATTCATCAGCCTGTCATATGTCCGTTGCTTTCTATGGTTTTATTGTACTGTGCGGTATGAGTTTTTTCAATATTCCCCAAAATGCAAAATTGCACCATCTCTGGTGCAATTTTGTATTAATGTGATATTCAGTTCCACCCCAGCTCTTTCCGGATAGCTGCACAAAGCTCATGAGGTGAAGCAGCCTCCCTGAGCCTGTCAGTCGCTCCATTTTCATTCAGAAGCTTTGTGAAATCATGGAAAAATGCCTTTGTCGTGTTGACACTGTCAAAGTTTATCGCAAGCAGAAATATCATGTCTGCCATCCTCTCGCCCCACTCTATCGGCTTGTCGAGACGTATAACAAGTATCTGGCAGCGGTTTACATGCTCAGGCTTTCCGTGCGGTATGGCTATATTGCAGCCCACAGCGGTTGCCTCCACCTTCTCACGCTCCAGTACATCCCTCGCAAACTCGCTCTGCACTATTCCTTTGTTTATGAGAAGCTGGCACGCGCGCTTTAAAACATCCTTGCGGTTTTTCGCCTTTTTCTCAAATATGATAAATTCCTCCGACAGCATCTGTGAAAACTCGCTGACCTCCGCGCTCTGGCCGGTCATGAGCTCAAAGCACTTGTTTCTGATATTTTTCTCATCCTGCGCACTGATTAGTGGAGAAACATACAGAAATCTCATATCCTTGTGGATATCTGCCCGTGTGTCTATGGTCGAGAGTATGAGGTCGCAGTCATACTCGTCAATATGCTCTATGCGGTCTGACGACAAAATGCTTACTATCCTTACATCCGGCACTCTGTTTTCTATTTTGCCCGCTATTATGCTGCCGGTCGCATAGCCTGCTGCACCGATTAACACTGCGCGCACTGTCATAGGATTTCTGTGCAGGGCTCCGCCCACCTGCAAGGCAATAAAAGCTATCTCATTCTCGCTCGGCATGGCGCCTGTGTACTTTTCGTAGTATCTCGATACTGTAAAACATACCGTAAAGAGACTGGCATACGATTGTGTGATATCGGAAAGAAACGGATTGTCTATCTCTATGCCAAAATGAGTCCTCGCAATGGAGCCCGGTAAAAAGCTACGCATGCTCTCACGTAGAAGCTCATTTTCAATCAGATTGGCAGCGAGAAGATTTGACAGATACACTATCATCTCATCCTCTATGCTAAGCGCCTCCTCACAGGACATGACAACGCGGTTTTGTCCCTCGGCACAGGAAAAAAGCATTGCCAGATACATGATTTCAGGCTGTGAGAGGCTGATGCCGTGATGTCTTTCCAGAAAGCCTGCTGCCTCCTTTGCCATGTTCTCATGCTCTATCATTACGAATCCATTTTTCTGTACCTGCTGCTCTGTTTCGGTGCCCGCATCCCCATCACTTGCAGCATCACATATTCGGTTCGACAGATCTAACTCATCCGTTTTCAGTTCCTTCTCCACATCCACCCTGAAAAGTGCAATGGCTATATACTCTGCCAGCATCTGAAATGTGTAATCCGTAAAGATGATATCAAAGCGTCTCTCCACATGATGTATCATGTCAACTGCCATCGACAGATTTACGCTTCTGAAATTATTGGCTATCACCTCGGCCGCGCGTCTTGAAAGCCTGTGGTCATCGGTCTTGATAACCTGCTTATCACTGATTGGATACCTGCAGAAATGCCTCATGGCTTTTCTGATATCAAGCTCACTGCCTGTCGCATATATTCCGTAACCCGCCGTTCTGTGCACCTTAATGCCAAAGAGCAGAAGCTCTGCGTCAAGCTCATTTATATCATCCATGATGACATTTTTGCTGACGTTTAACTCCTCCGAAAAAAGCGCATACGTGTATGTATCCCAGCCACTTAGCAGAATATACGATATGTAGTTCTGTCTCTTCTTCTGCGATACTGCTGCCGATTTCCGCCCTGCCACATCCAGAATCTTTCCTATCTGCGCATCGCTAAAGCACGGCTTCATGCCTTTGCCCGGCTTTCTGTCGAGCGTCATAGAGTTTTGCTCACAAAAATCAGCCACCTCCTTCAGATATGTCTTCACACTTCGCTCCGACATACCTGTGGACGCAGCAAGAGCCTTTGATGTGACAAGCTCATTGTTGTGCTCTGCCAGCTTTTCAATTATCAATAATCCCTTTTCTGAAAGCATAAATCAAAGTTCTCCTGATTATACGTAATTTAACAATTCGACCGGTTCATCTATCAGATTTGTTGCACCATGCTCCTTCAAAAACTCTACGTCCCTGAAGCCCCATGTGACAGATACGCACTCCAGACCTGAGTTTTTCGCTGTGGCGATATCCACATCGGAGTCCCCCACATAGATTGCTTCATCTGCACTCACCTGAAGCTCTTTAAGTGCCTTCTGCACCATATCAGGTGCCGGCTTTTTGCGTATACCCTCTTCCTCCATCTCGCCGACTGCCGATGTCATATACTCCTTGAAATAAAGCTGATTGAGCTCCTTTACCGCCGGGTCAAGCTTGTTTGAAACAATAGCAAGCTTTATGCCGTTTAATTTAAGCTCCTTTAAAAGCTCCATGATTCCATCATAAGGTGCTGTATTGTCATTGCAATGAGCCTCATAATATTCCTTGAAATCCGAAAATGTCTTTTCAAACTTTGGATTGTCTGCCCCCTGTGGCACTGCGCGCTCCATCAGAAGCTTTACACCGTTTCCCACAAATCTGCGCACCTCGTCGAGTGTACGCTCCGGCATGCCATTTTGTTTTAATGCATAGTTTGTTGCATTTTTTAAATCCTCAAGTGTATAGAGAAGTGTTCCATCAAGGTCGAAAACGACCGCTTTTTTACGGTTTTCCTCCTCACCCTTTGCTATATGTGTCTTTTCAAATTCTGTCTTGCTTATCATATATGCCTCATTCCTGTCATCATTTGGCAGAACCATAATATCTCCAGGTCTGCCTGATATATAACTGCTGTCATCCTTATTCTTAAATAGCTTTACCTTGTGCTTTAGCACAAATGCTCTTGAAAAATCCTCCTCAACAGGTATGCACACTCTGGCATGTGCCATTCCATCCACTATAGTCTCCGTATCCTTATTCTTGAACTTCGGGACATAATCTGTCTGTTTCACAGTAAACCGCCAGTCCTTGTATATCCTGAAGCTTTTGTTCAGCCTGTCCAGATTTAAAATCCGTACACTGCCGTCTTCTCCTATTATGACTACCGTATCTTCACTAACCGGTGTGGAGATATCCCCCTTAGCTGTCCGCACTCCCATGCAGCAGCCCACAGGCAGTATATCCTTTGCAATGATACATCCCATCGGTATCGGGCGTTTTTTATAATCCACTTTTTTGAAGCCACTCGTATCAAAATCTTCTCCGTAAATTATCTTTGTATCGTTTAAATAATCAAAAATCCTCTCTTCCAATAATGATTTGATTGCAGAATCCGAAGGACGTTTGTGTGTACCATCGCTGCTGTACTGAAATCTTGGTGTCACGTCTTTTTCTTTGCAGTAGACATTATAGCTGTCTATCAGCAGATCCATCGGAATAAATCCACCGGCCTTGTAATAATGCCCTCCGCCTGAGCCTATGTCCCTGCACACTTCCTGCGCCATTTCGCTTGCGCTCACCTCTTTTATACAGCTTCTAAACGAAAGCTTCACTCCATTCTTAATCACTGAAAATACCATACATATGTCAATAGCATCCACCTCCAGCACAAAATCGCTTATGATGCCGAGTACATTCGGGTCACATGCCCCTGCCTTTACGATCGCCAGACGATATTCCTCTATATAATCGCGCCCCAGCAATGCTGTTGCGGCTATGTCCAGCTCCTCAAGTGACATGTTGGCATTTCGGAATTTGGCCACTATAGTGTTGTCAAAATCCGCCTCATCGCGCAGGTCCCTATCAAGCGAATGTGTTATCTCGGTAAATTCTCCGGTGTCGGTGTAAAGTCCATAATACAGTGCTGTTGCCAGGTTTCGATTTATCTCTACGCCCTCCTCACGCAGCATATCCCACACAATTGTCGCACATGAGCCCATATAGCTCATGACACGGTTCATAGCAGGAAGCTCTCCCGATACTCTGTGGTGATCTATGACAGCTACATTTTCTGCCTTGAAAAATGTGACATTCCCACCACCGTACTGACAATCGACAGTCACAAGCAGCTGCGGATTGTCTAAAAAATCCACATGCTCTATCGGTATGCCAAGACTGTCTACCATAAGCACCAGATTGCTCTTGTGTATGATATTCCTGCCTCCGTATACAAGTCTGGGACTTTTTCCATTCATCCTCAGATATTCATAGACTCCAAAGCCGCTTGCCAGTGCATCTGCGTCCGGATTATCATGACATTGCACAATTATGTTATCAAATTGTAATAAATCACTTAGCTTCATTATTAGCTCCCTGAATAGTTATATTAATTCATTTTCTCATATGTGTATTTATGGCTGCTTCAAATCATAACATTATTTCAGGTACGGAAACAGCAGCGAGCTTCTGTCCTTCTCGTCAAACATCGAATTGTACTGCAGGATATTGTATGCCTTTATCCATTTTGCCTCGTCTCCTGTTGCGTCTTCCACATGCATAAAACACTCATTCTTTTTCGAATAATAGCCCCTTGAATTTATGGCCGGAATCTTCTCCATCAGCTCTGCGAGGAACCGGTTGTATGCCGGCAGATCTATGTTGGCTCTCTCAAGCGTCAGTGTGGACAGGTAGTTGAGGCTCGTCACATCAACTTTCTGTGCATCCGTCTCGTAATTGGTCCATATCAAAAACGGCACCTTGTACAGATTCTCAAGCTCCTGCTCCGTAAGTCCGGAATTGCCCTTGCCATTTAAGAGCTTGATAAAATCATTGCATAATCCAGGCTGGTGGTCTCCAAAAAACACAATCTCTACCGGATCATCCACACCCTTAAAGTATGTGATGAGATTTTCGAGCGCCTTGTCACTTTCATTCAAAAGTGACAGATACTGGTTCGCATCGGTGTATGACGCTCCAACCTTGTAAACCTCCTGGTTGAAGTTGTCATATCTCTCACCGTAGCCACCGTGGTTTTGCATCGTGACTCCCATGATGTAAAGTTTCTCGTCATCGCTCTTTTTCTCGTAGCGGTCAATAATCTTATCATAGAGCTCCTGGTCAGTGATATATTCCCTGAGTATCTTTGTCTGGTCAAAATCATCTATAAAGTAAGTCTCATCATAGCCCAGATGCGGATAAATCTTGTTCCTGCTCCAGCCTGTCGCATAGTACGGATGCATCGCAACCGTCGTATAGCCGATATTCTTCAGGTTTGAGACTATGGAGGTCGGGTCATCATTTATATACTGCTGATAAACCACCGAGCCGTCCGGCAGAAATGCCATCGAGTTTCCTGTCTCAAATTCCCACTCAGAGTTTGGCGTCTTCGCACCGTACACGGACGAAAGAGCATAGCCTTTAAGCGTATTTTCACTCAAAGAATCCATAAACGGCGTAACCTGCGTGTTGGTCTCAAAATCTCCCACCACCGACAAATCCGCAAACGACTCATTCATGATAACAATGATTGTCGGATTTTTCGCATCAGACTGCGAATATGAGCTGTCCGTTTCCTTGAAATTGCCTGCTATCTTGTCAACTGCCGCCTTGCTGTAGCCATCAGGAGCCTTCACAAAGCTGTCCCTTATGCCGAGCACAAAGTTCAGCAGATAGCCGTTTCTGTACGTGCCCTTTTTCTCCCAGGTCTCGGTGTTCAGTGACATGGAATTCATGATGACATACAGCACGCATATTATTGTGAGAAGAATCGAAATAATCCTCATATGGATAGCTGACTCGAACTGCACTTCTATGCGCCTTACCAGCATGAGATACAAAACAGCCGCCAGAATCACATACAAAAACTTGTAGTCTATGACGAATTTGTATTTTGTCACGACAGAAAGTCCTGTTCCCGCTGACTTCAAATCCGCATACGTAAACTCATTACCACGGAATTCATAGACAAAGTAATCTATAAATCCAAACGCGAGTATGGCAATTGATGCTATGGTACATGTCAGCCTCGTGTTGTTTGTGATAAAAAGTATCACCAGATATATGGCGAGCGCCAGAACCACATTCACCACGCATACCATATCGGTGGTTTTCACAAAGTCCTCATCAGTCAGCAGCACATACTGCACCGAAAAAACAGATAGTATCGCTCCGATGACAAGCAGTATCGCAGCCCAAAGCCACGACAGCTTCACCGGAAGCTCAAGCTTCACATTTACAAGTCCAAAATATACTGCCGCAAACAAAAGAATCACCCACCAGCTTGCCGATGTAAAGTAACCTACCAGCGCGGCCGCCACTGCTGCAATTCCAAAATGTATGTTGTTTTGTTTTGTTATCTCAAATTTGATGCTCATTTCTGCCTCTTCATATTGCCTGTTAATATTGCCTCTTAATGCTTTCTCTTAGTGCTTTCTCTTAATGTTGCGATTTGATTTTAAATTATATTTCCTAATTAGCAAAGAAGTCCTCAATTTGACTGTATATAATGTGCATCAGATTTGTTCTTGCCTCAACGCTTGCCCACGCAATATGCGGTGTGATAATCAGCTTGTTTGAATCCTTTATCGCACGGAGCGGATTGTCCTCACTCATAGGCTCCTGCGCCAGCACATCAAGACCTGCCGCCGCCAGCTCTCCATCCATAAGCGCCTGTGCCAGATCCGCTTCATTCACTATAGGACCTCTGCCAAGATTTAAAAATATCGCAGATTTTTTCATCTTTTCAAACGCAGCCTTGTCCATCAGACCAAGTGTATCATCTGTGAGCGGTGCATGCACCGACACGATATCAGACGTGGCAAGCAGAGTATCAAAATCCACCCTCTCATAGCCCGGCTGCGAGTTTCTTCCTGAGGTAGAATAATAAACCACATGGCAGCCAAAAGCCTTTGCGATATCAGCCACGCGTCTTCCGATATTTCCAAGCCCCACGATGCCCCAGGTCATACCGCTAATCTGGTGAAACACATTGGAAAA
The DNA here is from genome assembly GCF_000020605.1 of Agathobacter rectalis ATCC 33656. Classification (NCBI taxonomy): domain Bacteria; kingdom Bacillati; phylum Bacillota; class Clostridia; order Lachnospirales; family Lachnospiraceae; genus Agathobacter; species Agathobacter rectalis. The sequence goes on along the minus strand of NC_012781.1, from coordinate 316,139 downwards.
ATGCGTAAACGACGTATCACCCACATATTTCTCGCTCTTCACATAATCATCATAATATCTCAGCTTCTCAAGCAGGTAAAATAGCAGTGCAAACGTATGCTGCGCCACGGTCTCTGTAGAATACCCTGCGACATTTCTCCATTCAATGCCTCTTTTTACCAGATATTCTTTATCCAGATTGTTTGTGCCTGTTGCAGTCACACATACAAGCTTTAAATTTTTTGCCTGTCCTATTGATTTCTCATTTACCTCGACCTTATTTAAAACAATCACATCAGCATCCCTTGTGCGCTCCGCTGCTTCCTCTGTTGTTGAAAAATCATATTTGACAACCTCTCCGAGCTTGTCATATTCGGAAAGGTCGATGTCGTCACCAATTGTTTTGGAATCTAAAAATACTATTTTCATGGTTTGTTTCCTCTGTGCTATATATTTATTTGTTTTAATTTATATTTTTAGGGGACTTCGCACTTGCAGGCTGTGATGGTGCGCCGGCATATGGTATATTCCTCAGAAATATATGAAGTCAGCCACAAAAAATGCATCCGGATAGTCTGTTTTATCAGTCTGCTTTTTATCGTCACCGAAGGTTAATGGAACTTTGTGGCAGTTCATATATTTCTTCGGAACACACCATATGCCAGCGGTAATGCAGGTTTGCGTGTGCGAAGTCATCTCAATAATTATCTATATTTATCACTATTTATTGTTATTTGACAATTTTAATCTTTATTTGCCAATGTTTATGATTAATAGAATTACAGCTAGCTTTAAATACTAACAAATTACCTAGCATAATAGCATTAACATAATAGTATTAGCGCAATTTATAAATGTAATCATATGTTCATTTCATACATATAAATATATTTATACCACATTTCCGGAAATAAAACCACTGTATCAGTATTTGATTAAACAAAGCTTAAGAAAGCCCACCATATTAATGATAAATTTCATCAATATGGTGGGCTTTAACTATTCTGTATCTCTCTTATGTTGGCATTTTATTTCACAGAGAATTTGTAATCGGTCTCTGTGTGGTATGTATCACCTGCCTTTGTAACAGGTGTACTGAAGTTGGTCTCATTTATTGAGTTTGGATAGAACTGTGTCTCGAGGCAGAATGCATCGCGGTTATTGTATTTGACTCCGCCCTTGCCTTCCTGTCCCACGATAAAGTTGGCAGTATAAAGCTGGATTCCGACACAGTCGGTGTATACCTCCATCTGTATGCCACTCTCAGGAGAGTATGCTGTTGCGACCTTTTCTACTCCCGGAGCGGTCTTGTCTATTGCAAAATTGTGATCATATCCGCTTCCATAATGAAGCTGTGTATCATTTGCCTCGATATCTCTTCCGATTGGCTTAGCCTCTGTAAAATCAAATGGTGTACCCTCAACCGGTGCAATCTCACCTGTAGGAATAGCCTTGGAATCCTTTACAGGTGTGTAATGCTCAGCATTTATCTGCAATGTGTGAGTGTATACGCTTCCTGATGCATGACCGTTCAGATTGAAATAGCTGTGGTTTGTCATATTGAAGGTAGTTGTCTTATCTGCCTTTGCATTGTATATAATAGCGAGAGCATTTTCTTCTGTTACCTTAAATGTCACATCAACGACTGCATTTCCAGGGAAGCCCTGCTCCAGATCTGCATCCTCTATCTCAAAGGTAATCTCATCTGCCTTCTGCTCCTTAACAGTCCAAAAGCGCTTAGAAAAACCATTTGATCCACTGTGAAGACTGTTCTCATTGTCATTAGCCTCAAGCTTATATTCCACTCCATCAATATTAATCTTTGCATCGGATATCCTGTTTGCATATCTGCCGACAGTAGCACCAAAATAGCTGTACTCCTTCTCATATGACTTTACATTGTCATATCCTAAAATGACATCTCTCTCATTGCCATCCTTGTCCTTTACAAAAATAGATACAACTGAAGCGCCATAGTCTGTCAAAAGTACTCTCAATCCACCGCCATTGCTGATTTCGTAAAGCGATGCCTCCACTCCTTTTGATGTTGTACCGAAAGCTTTTTTACTCATGCCCCATATCCTCCTTTGGTTACATTATGTTTGTTGCATTTTTTGTAACTTTATGTTTGTTACATTTTGTTTTAATACATTATGCTTTTTACATTATGTTCTGTTACTCTTTGCTTGGTAGCATTTCGATTGCATAATCGCGTTTATCTTATTCTACGCATTCCTTTGTATTTTACTTCTTTTGATCGCATAAGTAAACTTTTTCGTGCAAATATCCGATAAAATATTTATAACAAATATTTAAGTGCAATTATACGTTCAAAATAAAACCTAAAATAATAGTAACCGCATAGTTATAATTAAAAATAATAAGAGGATTAACATGAGTACACGAGTAAGTTCAGCAACAAATCTTTCAGCAACATATTTTATGAGAAATTTTTATTCAAACAACCGCGATGCCATGAAATCATCCAAACGCAAAGAATATAGTATTACAGAGCTCGCTTACGATGATTCAACCGCCCTGCACCGCGCAGCTAAAAAATTAAAGAACTACAAGTATTCGGACGACGAAAATACCGATAACATCCGCGGAACAGTCATGGCTCTTGTTGACACATACAACAATTCCATTGATTCCGCCTCAAACAGCAGTTCAAGCTCCATGAAGCGTTACGCCAAGCAGCTCAAAAAGCTGGCAGGCAAATACACCGACGAGCTTGAGGACATTGGCATCACAATAAACAAGGACGGTACTCTGAAAGCTAATGAGGAGCTCGTCAAAAAAGCCGACGCAGACACTCTTAATTCTCTGTTCGGAAATGACAATGACTTCACAAGCAGTCTGTATCGTGTCTCACGCCAGATGAGCAGCTCGTCACATGATGATTACTACACATCACTGCGGACAGGAAGCAATATAAATCTAACGGTGTAAATCTAATGATGTTTTTTTATAATGTAATTTTGGCATTTCAACTGTAGAATTTCGACTTTGCAAAAGAATAATAGATAATAAATATTTGGCTGTCTTTTTTTTAATTAGAGCAAAAAAAAGACAGCCATCGTTCTGCTGTCTTTTAGGAGAAGGTATTTTACTATGGGGATAGTAAAAAATATATAATGTATTGGGGGGTTTTTACAGTTATTATAGTATCACCTTGGCCTCTGAAAGTGTTAACAAACATGCACAAATTTTCGATTATTTTTTGTGCAGTTTTACTAATTAAAATACGTTGTCCGGAGTTCGAACCCTCCGATGTCTTGCATTAAAAAACGCCTCTCTAAGAGAGACGTTTTTCAATGAGACATCGGGGATTCGAACCCCGGACAACTTGATTAAAAGTCAAGTGCTCTACCACCTGAGCTAATATCCCATAATAAATTAAAATGCCCAGTTCCGGAATCGAACCAGAGACACACGGATTTTCAGTCCGTTGCTCTACCAACTGAGCTAACTGGGCACAATGCTTACGCATCGAGTTGCGGGAATAGGATTTGAACCTATGACCTCCGGGTTATGAGCCCGGCGAGCTTCCAGACTGCTCCATCCCGCGATAGTATTTAGTTACTCTATAAAGAGTAATGGGCAGAGATGGATTCGAACCATCGAAGCAAGTTGCAGCAGATTTACAGTCTGTCCCCTTTGGCCACTCGGGAATCTGCCCATAATACAATTCAATATTAAATTGTATAAAGCCGATGATCGGACTCGAACCGATAACCTGCTGATTACAAATCAGCTGCTCTGCCAATTGAGCCACATCGGCATAACTAATAAAGGAATTAGTTAAATGGGACCTACAGGGCTCGAACCTGTGACCCTCTGCTTGTAAGGCAGATGCTCTCCCAGCTGAGCTAAGATCCCACGCGTTACTTGTAGTGAGTATTAAAAAATTCATCTGATTTAATCGTCATATAATCATGAATAAAGACTCACTATAAACGACCCAGACGGGACTCGAACCCGTGACCTCCGCCGTGACAGGGCGGCGCTCTAACCAACTGAGCCACTAGGCCATATAAAGGTTTATACCTTCAAAACTTCATACAATTCCGATTTGTTTTCTTCGTTATTAACCAGATTAAGCCCTCGACCTATTAGTAACAGTCAGCTCCACATGTTGCCATGCTTCCACCTCTGCCCTATCTACCTTGTAGTCTTCAAGGGGTCTTACTCCCGAAGGAGGGATATCTCATCTTGAGGGGGGCTTCACGCTTAGATGCCTTCAGCGTTTATCCCTTCCAGACTTGGCTACTCTGCCATGCCGTTGGTCGACAACAGATACACCAGTGGTCCGTCCATCCCGGTCCTCTCGTACTAAGGACAGCTCCTCTCAAATATCCTCCGCCCGCGCCGGATAGGGACCGAACTGTCTCACGACGTTCTGAACCCAGCTCGCGTACCGCTTTAATGGGCGAACAGCCCAACCCTTGGGACCTGCTACAGCCCCAGGATGCGATGAGCCGACATCGAGGTGCCAAACCACTCCGTCGATGTGAACTCTTGGGAGTGATAAGCCTGTTATCCCCAGGGTAGCTTTTATCCGTTGAGCGATGGCAATCCCACTTTATACCACCGGATCACTAAGTCCTACTTTCGTACCTGCTCCACCCGTCGGTGTCGCAGTCAAGCTCCCTTCTGCCTTTGCACTCTTCAAATGGTTTCCAACCATTCTGAGGGAACCTTTGAGCGCCTCCGATACCCTTTCGGAGGCGACCGCCCCAGTCAAACTCCCCGCCTGACATTGTCCCATTGCCAGTTCATGGCAACTGGTTAGAAACCCAGTACTACAGGGGTGGTATCCCAACAGCGACTCCGGACAGACTGGCGTCCATCCTTCTTCGTCTCCCACCTATCCTGTACATGCAGTACCGAATCCCAGTATCAAACTGGAGTAAAGCTCCATGGGGTCTTTCCGTCCTGGCGCGGGTAACCAGCATCTTCACTGGTACTTCAATTTCACCGGATGCATTGTCGAGACAGTGCTCAAATCATTACGCCTTTCGTGCGGGTCGGAACTTACCCGACAAGGAATTTCGCTACCTTAGGACCGTTATAGTTACGGCCGCCGTTTACTGGGGCTTAAATTCAAAGCTTCGCCGAAGCTAACCTCTCCTCTTAACCTTCCAGCACCGGGCAGGCGTCAGCCCATATACTTCACCTTTCGGTTTCGCATAGACCTGTGTTTTTGCTAAACAGTTGCTTGAGCCTATTCTCTGCGGCCTGCTCTCGCAGGCACCCCTTCTCCCGAAGTTACGGGGTCATTTTGCCGAATTCCTTAACAATGCTTCTTCCGTCGGCCTTAGGATTCTCTCCTCATCCACCTGTGTCGGTTTACGGTACGGGCACGCATTACACAATAGCAGCTTTTCTCGGCACATGGCTCACACGCTTCACTACTTTATTTCGCTCCACATCACGTCTTCGGATTATACGACGGATTTGCCTATCGTACACCTACCCCGCTTGTACCGGTATTTCCATTCCCGGCTCGTGCTTTCCACATGCGTCCCTACAGTTCTGATAATGCGTGGTACAGGAATCTAAACCTGTTATCCATCGCTTACGTCTTGCGACCTGTGCTTAGGCCCCGACTTACCCAGAGCAGATCAGCTTTACTCTGGAAACCTTAGATATTCGGCCGAAAGGATTCCCACCTTTCTCTCGCTACTCATTCCGGCATTCTCTCTTCTTATCCCTCCACTGCTCCTTCCGGTACAGCTTCGTCGGTTTTAAGAATGCTCCTCTACCACTCGCATTGCGAGTCCACGGCTTCGGTGTCGTGTTTCAGCCCCGGACATTTTCGGCGCAGGAACTCTCGACTAGTGAGCTGTTACGCACTCTTTGAATGTATGGCTGCTTCTGAGCCAACATCCTAGTTGTCTTCGAATTCCCACATCCTTTTCCACTTAACACGCACTTTGGGACCTTAGCCGGTGGTCTGGGCTCTTTCCCTTTTGACTGCCCAACTTATCTCGTGCAGTCTGACTCCCGATCATCATCTACATGGCATTCGGAGTTTGATATTCTTTGGTAAGCTTTGACGCCCCCGCGGAAATTCAGTGCTCTACCTCCATAAGACTAAATCGAGGCTAGCCCTAAAGCTATTTCGAGGAGAACCAGCTATCTCCGGGTTCGATTG